>QZKK01000118.1 GCA_003599475.1 Desulfobacteraceae bacterium | reverse complement strand
AGGAGATACCGGGTACGGAACCGGTGCGGCAGACTCCGGCATCGCCGGACGAGGAACAAGTGCGATCCCGATCGGCGGAGAAGGCTTCCATGGACAAGGCGGCGGCTCCAGCTCCCGACGGCACGGGAAATAAACGGATTCCGCTGACGGAAGCACAAAAGGAAATCTGGCTTGCCTCCCGTTTGCACGAGCTCGCATCCAGCGCCTTTAACGAGTCCACGATTCTGCATCTGAGGGGGCCTCTCGATGCGGAGGCGATGAAGAGCGCGCTGCGCGGACTCGTCCACCGATACGAAGCACTGAGGACCACCTTTGACTTGTCGGGGGATTATCAGCACATCGGCGCTTCCGGGGAGCTCGATCTTTCCGTTTGCGATTATTCGGGCCTGGCCGACAAAAGCCGCGATCTGGCCGAATTACTCGATGCGGAGGCCCGGACACCTTTCAACCTCGAACGCGGACCGCTGTTTCGAGCGAAAATGATCAAACTCTCAGACGACGACCACAAGCTCGTAACCACGGCACACCACATTGTCTGCGACGGCTGGTCCTTCGATGTCATGATGCGCGACCTGGCCAAAGCCTATAATATCCTGAGCGAAGGCCGCCCGGACGACAGGCCTTTGCCCGGAATGCAAATCAGCGATTACGCGCGATGGCAGGAAAACAACAAAAACAGCCCGGAAGTCGTTTCGGCGGAAAACTACTGGATCGGGCAGTTTTCCGGATCCGTACCCGTCGTAGAGCTTCCATGCGACCGGCCGCGGCCTCCCATCAAGACCTATCGGGGGGCGAGGCGGACCCAAATCCTGAATGATCCCGCATATGCAAAGATTAAAAAGGTCGGCGCCAAACAGGGAGCCACCCTTTTCACGACGCTCCTTTCTGCTTTTGCGGTCCTGCTGCATCGTTTCACCGGGCAGGAGGAGCTTGTGATCGGCATCCTTGCCGCCGGCCAGTCGGTGATCGGAAGCCATGACCTGGTCGGCCACTGCACCAATCTGCTCCCGCTGCGGCTGCAGATCCGCGGCAGGGAAACATTCCCGGAACTTCTCGCCAGGACAAAAAGCCTGGTTTTGGATGCATACGACAACCAGGCGGTTACATTCGGAAGGCTCATCAACCGGCTCAAGCTGAAAAGGGATCCAAGCCGGACTCCGCTGGTTTCGGTGCTGTTCAATGTCGATCCGGAAATCCATGGGATGCAGTTCAAAGGCCTGGAGATGGATTACGTCGCCAACCCGCGCCGCGCATACCAGTTCGATTTGGGATTCAATCTCATCGCCGGCAGCCACAAACTGGTTTCCGAATGCGACTATACGACAGACCTTTTCGATTCCGCAACGATCGACCGGTGGCTTGGACACTATCATACCCTCATTTCCAATATTGCCGAAAACCCGGACAAGCCTGTTGAAAAGATTCCCATTCTATCGGATTCCGAATCGCAAAGAATCGTCTTTTCCTGGAATGAAACCTCTGCCGAGTATCCTCCCGACCGATGCCTGCATCACTTGTTCGAGCAGCAGGCGGCGCGTGTTCCGGAGGCCGTTGCCGTTGTGGACGGGAACGGCTCGGTCTCCTACCGCGACTTGAACGAGCGTTCCGATCGACTGGCGCATTACCTCCGTTCGGCGGGGGTAAAGGCGGAAACCATCGTGGGCGTTTTTATGGAGCGCTCCGTCGATACGGTTGCGGCGATTCTGGGAATCATGAAAGCGGGGGGCGCCTATCTGCCGCTTGACCCGATGTTTCCCGAAGAAAGACTGGCGTTTATGCTTGAGGACAGCGCCGCCGCAATGATTCTGACGCAAACAGAGCTCTTCGCGCGCCTTCCTGCGCACAAGGCGAAGGTCATCGATATCCGGGAGAATCGTATATCGGCTCCCGGTCCGGACCGGAGTCCGGAAGGGGGAGTACATCCGGGCAATCTGGCTTACCTCATGTACACATCGGGTTCCACCGGAAAGCCCAAAGGCGTCCAGATCCCGCATCGCGCGGTCGTCAATTTCCTGCTGTCGATGCAGAAAGAGCCCGGTTTTTCCGAAAAAGATACCCTGCTTTCGGTAACGACACTCTCTTTCGATATCTCGGTCCTGGAGGTATTCCTGCCGCTTGTCTCGGGAGGGCGCACCGTGCTCGTCAGCCGCGAGGCGGCTTCCGACGGCAAGCTCCTTTCGGCCGATATCGCCCGGTACCATCCGACGGTCATGCAGGCGACTCCGGTAACCTGGCGCATTCTTCTCGAAAGCGGATGGAACCTCAACGGGAGGATGAAAGCGCTCGTCGGCGGCGAATCCTTTCCGGCAGAACTCTGCAGCCGTCTCCTCCGGCAGGGGCTTGAAGTATGGAACATGTACGGTCCCACGGAGACAACCGTCTGGTCGACCCTCAAGAAGATGGATACTGCGCAAGACCGGATATCCATCGGAAGGCCGATCGCGAACACGAAAACCTATGTTTTGGATAAAAATCTTTCGCCGGTTCCGATCGGGGTCGCCGGTGAGCTGTACATCGGCGGCGACGGCCTGGCCAGAGGATACCTCAACCGGGCCGAACTGACCTCTGAGAAATTCATGAGGAATCCTTTCAGCAAGGAGGATTCTCGCATCTATCGAACCGGTGATCTGGCCCTTTATCTGCCGAACGGCGATCTGGAATGTCTGGGCCGCACGGATTTTCAGATCAAAGTGAGAGGCTTTCGCGTGGAAACAGGGGAGATCGAAGCCGTACTCAACCGTCACCCGCAAACCGCTCAATGCGCTGTCGTTGCCAGGCCCGATCCTCTCGGCGAAAACCAACTGGCTGCTTTTATCGTGCCGAGAAACGCATCGACGCCGTCCGTATCGGACTTGAAGCAGCATCTGAGACAATCGCTGCCCGAATACATGGTACCGTCCAGATTCCTTTTCATCGAACAGATGCCGTTGACGCCGAACGGCAAGGTGAACCGCCGGGGCCTTCCGGATCCCGGAGAAGGGATGCAAGATGCTCCGGGGAAAACGTATGTCGCTGCCAACAACCCCCTCGAAATGCAGCTTGCCAAAATCTGGGAGTCGGTACTGGGGGTGAAAGCGGTTGGAATCCGGGATAATTTTTTCGATCTCGGCGGCCATTCGCTCCTCGCCGTGAGGCTTTTTTCACGGATCGAAAAAACGATGGGTCTCGACCTTCCCCTGGCAACGCTCCTCAAGGCGCCGACCGTCGAGTCGCTTGCGAAAACCATCCGAGATAAAAACTGGGATGCCGGGTGGACCAGCCTGGTGCCGATTCAGCCCGGAGGATCGAAGCCTCCCCTGTTTTTTGTCCATGGGGCCGGAGGAAACGTTCTCTTATTTCGGGAACTGGCGCTCAACCTGGGTCCCGATCAGCCTTTCTACGGTTTCCAATCCAAGGGGGTAAACGGCCGCGACCCTGCACACTTCAGCTTCGAGGAGATGGCAGCCCACTATATCCAGGAGATGAGGCTTCTCCAGCCGGAAGGGCCGTATCATCTCGGGGGGTACTGTCTGGGTGGCGCCATCGCCCTGGAAATGGCTCGCCAGTTGACCGAAAAGGGCCAGGAGGTTTCCTTGCTTGCCATGATCGAAACGTACAACCTCCATGCCGGAAAAGGCATTTTACCCTATTATTATGAGCTTTATCATAAAGTGCAGAACGTGAAATTTCATCTGGATAACCTCTGGATCCTTCCGATGAAGGATAAGGTCACCTTTCTTTCGAAAAAAAGTTTGACCGAGCTTACCCGGATGAAAGAGAAGGCGCGAATCGCTCTGCACCTGATTGCCCGGAAGCTTCGGCTGCCGTCGTCAGAGAAATACCCGCATGTCAATCTCACTCGAATCAACGATGCGGCCTACATCAAGTATACCCCGAAAACTTATCGCGGCCGAATCACGCTCTTTCGTCCGAAAAAACACTATTCCGGGTACACCCTGAACGATTTCGGCTGGGGGGAAGTGGCACAAGGCGGCGTTGATGTCCGCACGCTTCCGGTAAACCCCAGAGGATCCCTGGTAGAGCCTTTCGTTCAAGAGCTTGCAAGGGAGCTTGCGCTTTCCATTGCCGGAACCGGTGAGGGGAAATCGGAATTGGGAAACGAAATCGGGAAGCAAACGAATCGAATGGATGGAGAATGGATTCATGGAAAACTTAAAGACGATCCACAGGATTTACTACGTGTTGAAGCCGTTTCTGCCCCGAGCGGTCCAGATCTGGATGCGGCGCAGGCAGATCAACATCAAGAGGCGCCTCCATACGAAGGAGTGGCCGATTCTGGAGGAAGCCGGCAGCATGCCCGCGGAGTGGAGCGGATGGCCTGAACAGAAAAGATTCGCCCTGGTCTTGACCCATGACGTCGAAAAGGCGAAGGGACAGGAACGTGTTTTGGCGCTTGCCGGCATCGAGGAAGCGCTCGGATTTCGCTCCTCTTTCTATTTCGTTCCCGAGCGATACGAGGTTTCATCCGATATCCGGAAGCAGTTGTCTGCGAGAGGTTTCGAGGTCGGAGTGCACGGGCTTAATCACGACGGCAAGCTTTACAGCTCGTTTGAGGTTTTCAAGAGTCGGGCGGCCCGCATCAACACCTATCTGAAGGAATGGGATGCGGTCGGGTTCCGCTCCCCGGCGATGCACAGCAATCTAAAATGGCTCCATCATCTCAATATCGAATACGACGCCTCGACCTTCGATACGGACCCGTTCGAACCGCAGAATTCAGGGGCCAGAACCATTTACCCGTTCTGGGTTCCGGATTGGAACCGGAAACAAGGCTACGTCGAACTCCCTTATACCCTCCCGCACGATTTCACCCTCTATGTGCTGATGCAGGAGCAAAACCCCGACATCTGGAAAAAAAAGCTCGACTGGATCGCAAACAGGGGGGGGATGGCCCTTATGCTGAGCCACCCCGACTACATGCACTTCGGCGAGGGGAGACCGGGACTGGAGGAATACCCGGTGAGATTCTACGAGGAGTTTCTCACCCACATCAAATCGCTTTACCATGAAAACTACTGGAACGTGCTCCCAAGAGATCTGAGCCGGTTCTATATGCATTACGCGATGAAGGATGAGCCGCAGTCGGAAAGCATGGATCTCGGAAACGTGAACCTGAACAGAAAAAGAATAGGAGTGCAACTAAACTCATGATCAGAATCGCTGCCGTCGTCTTCTCCAATTATCCCGCCGACACCCGAGTCCGACGGGAATCTGAAGCGCTGGTCCAGGCCGGCATGTCGGTTGATGTCATCTGCGTCAAGAAACCCGAAGAGCCTCATTTCGAAGAATACAACGGGGTCCGCATCCATCGCATCAACATCAGCCGCAAAAGGGCGGGCAAGCTGCAATACATATGGGAATACGGGTTTTTCCTGGTTGCCGCCGCTCTGAAGCTGTCGAGACTCTTTTTGAAGACGCGGTTTGATGTCGTGCATGTGCACAACATGCCGGATATCCTTGTCTTCACCGCGCTCTTTCCGAAATTGACCGGTTCGGCGATCATCCTGGATCTCCACGATCCGATGCCGGAGCTCTTTGCAACCAAATACGGCAAATCCCCGATGCACCCGGCGATACGGGCGCTCAAATATCTCGAAAAAATCAGCATTCGATTTGCAGACCTGGTGCTCACACCGAATGTGTCCTTCCGGAATCTTTTCATATCGCGGGGGTGCCCCGCATCGAAGATTCACATCGTGATGAATTCGCCGGTGGAAGAGATCTATGAATCGAAAAACGTCGATCCGGATTTGCACAAACCCGTTCCGTCCGATTTCGTGCTCCTGTACAGCGGCTATATCATCGAACACAACGGCCTGGATGTGGCCATTCGAGCGGTCTCCCGCCTCAAGGAACGGATTCCCAACGTGGTTCTCGATGTTTACGGCAGAGGCAACTTCATGGACGAGTGCATGAAGCTTGCCGGGGACCTCAGGCTGAACGGATCCATCCGATTCCATGGCCTCGTTCCCCAGGAGAAGATCGCCGCCGCCGTCAGCGCCTCCCATGTGGGTGTCATTCCAAACCGATCCAATCCGTTTACCGACTTGAATTTCCCGACCCGCATTTTCGAATTCCTGATCCAGGAAAAACCGGTGATCGTCCCGAAGACACGGGGAATCCAGGATTATTTCAGTGATGGAACGATCCATTTTTTCGATCCCGGAAATCCGGACTCCCTGGCGGAAAAGCTGCTGGAAATCCATTCGGACCCGGAGCGCACACGGGAAGTCGTAAAGAAGGGAGTTGCCGTCTATAGCGGATATCGTTGGGCATCCCAGAAAAAGCATCTGGTGAATCTGGTAACGACTCTGGTCGCACATCCGGATCGGATGGAGGCTGCTCACCAGCCGGAACTGCAGAAAGGGATGGGGGTATAGGCGAAGAAAGCTATGAATGAATACGTGCTCCTGACTGCTGCCAGAAACGAAGAAGACTTCATTGAAAAACCACTGCGGGCGGTCGTTTCCCAAACCGTAAAGCCGAAGCGGTGGATCATTGTAAACGACGGCTCCGTCGATCGCACCGCTGAGATTGTCAGACGCTTTGCGGCAAAAGAGCCTTTCATCGAACTGATCGATACCTCCGGCGATTCAAACCGAAACTTCGGCTCAAAAGCGCGGGCGATCAATTTTGCATATGAGCGGACCGGAAACATCGATTTTGATTTCGTGGGCAATCTGGATGCGGATGTGTCGTTCGATCCCACCTACTATGAGGAAGTATTGTCCCGGTTCGCAGAGAATCCGAGACTTGGAATCGCCGGAGGGATCCGCTACGACCGGGTCGAGGGAAGATACATCCGGGTGAAATCCGCTCAAAACAGTGTCGGAGGTCCTTTTCAAATGTTCCGCCGGGAGTGTTTCGAGAAAATCGGCGGCTATCTTCCGCTCCAGTACGGAGGCATCGATGCGGTGGCCGAAATCTCCGCCCGCATGCACGGCTGGCAGGTCCGATGCTTCCCCGAATTGCGCATCTTTCATTACCGGATGACCGGTTCGGCCACATCCGGGCGCGTGGGAGTAAAGTTCAAGGCGGGCATCAAGGAATATCTGATCGGATACCATCCTGTCTTCCAAATGCTCAGAGCCGCTTCCAGCCTCACCGCGAAACCGGCCGTCTTCGGCAGCATGGCCTGGATCTGCGGCTACTACTGGGCGTTTCTTAAAAGGTTCAAGCGGCCGGTATCGAACGATTTTGTCCGATACCTGCGATCCGAACAACTCCGGCGGATCCGCTCGGCTCTGCCGGGGTTAGAGACCCGGTTTACGGCAGGAAACCGGGTCTCTCCAATTTCTCAAACGTCTATGCGGCAATAAAAACAGGCGGTGAAATGGATAGATCTTTCGTCACGAATTTTTTAAGAGCGTCGATATCCGCTTCCTTCGGCACTTTTTCAAGTATCTTCTTTCACTTTGCAAGCGTCATGATGATGGCCAGGTATGTGCCGAAAGAGGATTTCGGCATCTATCTTCTGATCCTGGTGATCATCAACTGCCTGACGATATTCGGCGGTTTGGGGCTCGATCTGACGCTGGTCAAATTTATCTCCGATGAAACCAAAAGCCGCAAATCGGGTATGTTCATCACGGTTGTCGCGGTTCGAACCGCTGTTTTGCTGATTTTGGCTGCAGGGATCTATCTTTTCGGGTATCTGCTGATCGAGCGGCTCAATCCCGCCATCGGCGATTTCATGGTCTATATCCTGGTTCTTTTTTTCCTGTCCAGCTTCAGGGACCTCTTCTATAACCTGTTTCAGGGGCTCCGCCTGTTCAAAAGATATGCATGGACCCAGATCTTTTCGGCTCTGCTGAGGTTCGGCCTGATATTGGCAGCCCTGTTCTTCCATCGCCTGAGCCTCCACACCCTGGTGTTGATCGAAACCGGAACGGTCCTTTTGACCGTTCTGTTTCAAATCATCTGTATCCCTTTTTCCACCATCGACACCTTCCTGCCGAACGGCGGAACGCTGCGAAGCCTCATCCGATTCGGCTTTCCGCTCTATTTGAACAATATTCTCACATTCCTCTACAGCAGGATCAACGTCATCATCATCGGAGCGTTCCTGAGCCCTGCCAGCGTCGCTTTCTTCGAGGTGGCAAACAAGATTCCGGAAGGATTCCTGCGCATGTTCAGGGCCTTTATCGTGGTCTACTTTCCCAATCAATCCAACCTTTTTTCGAAGGGGGAAAAAAATAACGCGCAAAACCTGATGAACATGTCTTTGTTCGCTTTCTCCTTTACCTTCTGTTTTTTGACGCTGCTCTCTTTTCTCTTCGGAAAAGAGATCGTCCACATGGCTTTTTCGGAAGCCTATACGGAGGTCTCGATCGCCTTTTCGCTGTTGATGCTCAACTTCACGGTGCGCGCGATTACAAACATCATGGGATACTCCATCGTCTCCGCCGGCCGCCCCGACGTTCCTGTCAAGGTCAATACCCTGTCAAGCCTGATCAACATTGCCGGGGCCTTGGTCATGATCCCCTCTTTCGGCTACATGGGTGCGGTTTATTCAATTCTGGTGATGGACGTCGTATCCCACGCTGCGCACTGTCTCTATCTGTTTAGGGTCGGAATCGTTCCGCGGATCGAATATCTGAAGCCGGTATTGATCCTTGTACCGCTGATCGGCCTCTATTTGGCCGCCGGAAATGAAACCGTTCTTTTCAAAGGGCTGCTGACACTTGCCTATGTCGGACTCAGTCTGCTGTTTATAAAAGACATCTGGAAAATGAAAAGAATCGTCGTTGAGTACCGCAAGGGAAGACCGGGCTTCGCCGAAAGATGACATAGGAGAACGCACATGAACTCCCATCCAAATCAATTCGAAGGCATTTACGCTTGGGATGCCTCTACGGAAACGGAAAGGGAATCCGGATATGCGACCGTGGCAAGGGTTTCGTTTTTTCTCTATCTTTTCTACTTCATTTTTTTCGTACCTTTACCGTTTCAGCCGGACTTCGCCGATGTGGAAGATATCGGAACATCCAATGTCATCAAACAGATCGTCCTCAGCATCCTGTTTTTGGCCTCTTTTTTCACACTGATCCCCAAGAGAAAGGCCGTCGTTTCTCTGATCGCGAGAGAAAAGTTCCTGACTTTGTTTCTGGCCTGGTGCCTTTTGAGTGTCTTTTGGTCGGAATTTCGCATGGTCTCCTTCAAGCGGCTGTTTCAGATCTTTACGCCCGTCGTGATCGGGATGGCGGTCCTTTTCCATGCCAAAGACTCGGAGGAGCCGCTGAAGTACATCCGGTACACCCTGTATCTCTATATTCCGATCAGCATCGTCTCCGTCTTCATCGTACCTGAGGCGATCGATCCGAAATCGGTGACCTGGAGAGCCTTGGAGCCTAGTAAGAACCATCTGGGACAGGCCGCGGTTCTGAGCATCCTTTTCTGGCTGACCGCGCTTGGCTCCAAGGTCGGGGGGCGGAAGCCGATTTCATTGGCAATGTTGTTTCTTTCGCTTCTTTTGCTCATCGGTTCGCAAAGCATGACCGCCGTAACGACGCTCCTGATACTGGTTGTTCCATGGTTGATTTTTTCTTTCGACAGGCGATTCCAAGCTCTGGGGATCGGTCATTTGTTTTCGATCATCGCGATTTTTACGGTGGCGGCGGCCGCATGGTTGATCCTCACCTTTGCCCCGGAAACATTTTTTGCACTCGTCGAACAGATGGGGAAGGATACAACTTTTACCGGAAGAACCGATCTATGGGGGGATATATGGGAAGAAGCGAGAAAGAACCTCCTTGTCGGAACCGGATTTTCAGGTTTCTGGGTGATGGACAACCGGGCTGTTCAGTACCTGTATCTCGATTATCCGTGGCTGCCCCTTCAGGCGCATCTGGGATATCTGGACATCCTGAACGAGACCGGAGTGGTGGGATTGTCCCTGGTTCTGGCGATGGTTGGATCCTATCTGGTTCGACTGTTGAAAGAGCCGAATGTATGGCAGTGGTTTTTCTTTGCGGCCTTGATCATCAACTTACAGGAGACAACCCTTTTCCGGCCCAACATTTTGTCCGGAGACATGTTCCTCTTTGCCTATTTGGCCATGTTTTCCGATCTGATCCGTTCGGAAGGAAGCGGGGGCCCGGATCGTTTATTTCACCTGGCCGCACAGACGGAGCGCAAGCAGAAGGCATGATTCGAAACGATGAGGAATTGAGGCATTCATGAAAAACAGAATCAAAGCTTATATCTACCCCAATTCTTCGAAAACGGGAGATCGCGCCGTCAACCCGTATAAATGGAATTTTGCGAATTCCCTGAGTGCGCAAGTGGATTTCGTCAATCTCCAAACTCCCACCGAATACGGCATATTCGATATTTTGAAATATTACCCATCGCTTCAGTATATCTTTTTGCATTGGCCGGAAGAGGTTCCCGACAAGAAGGGCGGAAAAGCGCAGGCCGCCTTGCTGATGTCATTGATGATGCTATCCAAGGTGCTATCAAAAAAAACGGTCTACATCCTGCACAACAAGAAGTCTCACTACGAAAAGAATTTCAGAACCAAGCAAAGGCTGATGTCTTTTCTGACGAGACATTCGGATTACATCGTCACACACGCATCGGAGGGAATCCGTCATCTCAGCGCCCTGGGCCGGAGGAAAAACACCATCTTCTTACACCATCCGGTCCAACGGACCGAACCAGTAGGACCAAAATCTTTTAAAAGATACGACGTTTTACTCTGGGGTACGATCACGCCCTACAAGGGAATCGATGTCTTCCTCAAAAATCTCTACAGATACGGATACGAAAATCGGTTCAGGATACAGATCATCGGAAGAATAGACGACGAAAATTACGGCAGGAAGCTCGCCGCACACCGCAGCGACAAAATTCATATCGAAAACAGATCGCCGGGAAGAAGCGAGCTGAGCTCGCTGATGGCCGCCTCCGAACATATCCTGTTCACATACCTGAAGGAAAGCGTCCTCAGTTCGGGCGCGCTGATGGATTCTTTAGCCGCAGGATGCAAAATCATCGGCCCGAATACAGGAGCTTTCAAGGATCTGCACGATCAGCGGATGATTGAAACGTATGAAGATTATCCGGCGCTTTTCCGGATTCTCCTCAACGGTTCCGATGTCTGGGACCATGACTGGAAAAAACGGTTGGAATCGTTCATCGAGCAGAATACCTGGGAGGCATTCGGAAAGAACCTGATGCAGGAACTGACGGCATCCGATCGAAGCAAAAAGGTCACCCCGCCGGAAAGCGAACCTCCGGCCGTGAGGTCAAATTCCTGGCCGGCCCGGGCAGAGAGCAAGAGCATAGGGATTGAAAATTGAAAGACGCGGCCCATCCCTATGCTCTTTGCTCTCTGCCCCCTGCTTACTGCAAACCGACGACGCGCAGGTTGAGGGGCGGCGAAGGCTTGGCGATGACTCCGCCTCCCGACACGCATTCATAGGCGCCGATATCCCAGGTCAAACCCTGCGGCCTGTTTACACCATCTCTGTCGACTGAAAACAATCCGATGGCCGTACCGCCGTCATGACCCGGGGCATTTACATCGCTCACTCTGCATTCGGAACCCAGGAGGGGATTGGAATTGTGCCCTTGACTATCATACCCTCTCGATTGCCAGCCTGACCAGGAGCTGCCGTCATAGCCATTCGCATTATTCGGACAATACCAGATGTTATAGTTGATATCGTCCGTCATCGTGCCTGAGAGATTTACGATCGATTGATTGGATGATGTCGAGTAACCGATATTGTTTTTCATTCTTACGGTGATGCTGTCCATGGCCTGAACTCGGACGATGCTCCCGGCCTGGCTCGAGCCGCCCTTGATCGTGTTATTGTAAATGTTGAGAACCGCGGATGCGCGGGCGTTTTTAAAATTGATCAGGTTCTTCACGTAATCATGGCCGTCCACAACGTTGTTGTAGATATTCCAGGTGCCTTTGGCGTCTTCCCAAAAGATTCCCTGTGCGTTGACGGTGTCGCGATTGTTCTGATTACAGTAGTTTCCGCGAAAGGTGCCGCCTCCGGCCCATGATGTCCCTGCCCCCTGTTGAAAACAGTCATCGTGAGTCGAAGAATTCTCGTTGGTCACTTCGATGTAATTGTATTCAATCGTCGTATTGGTCGAATCCTGAAGAAAAATCCCGTCCGTTTCGACCGATCCTCCCATGTTTACGGTGTCGTAATGGATGCCTCTGATGGTGCAACCGGTATTGTATCGGAATCGGACTCCTGTACATGTGGAATCTGGAATCCGGATGTTTTCGATCACCGTTCCGGTTGCGTTTTCAATCCGGACCTCCTGTGCCTGGTGATTGCGGACAGTCATATTGGATACCCTGAAATAATTTCTGCCCGAAGTTCTGGAGTTGATGCCGTTCGATCGGGAATTGCCGCCGTCAATGATCACCTCTCCATTATGCCCGGATTCCGTTCCTTTGGTGATTTTAATCGGAGAGCCGGAGGTGCCGGTGGCTGCACCAATCTCGAGTGTTTCGGAATAGACCTTCGAACTCGATCCTCCGGAAATATAGATCGTATCACCGGCGCTTATACTCCCCCAATTGATGGCCCCGAAGCCTTCCCAGGCATTACTCCACGATGAGCCGTTGTTGGCGCCGTTAGCGGCATTATCGACGTAATGGACCGCAGCATGGGCATCGGCGTGTGCGCCGAACATCATGAGGACAAAACTGATGCTCATCACAGCTCCTTTGATGAAGCGATTTCCAAGTACCCTCTTCTTACTCCTCATAGCCGCAAAACCGAGCCCGACGATTCTCTTTCTCTTCATTTTCATTTTTTCGATCCTTTGCTCCCTGCCGGAGGCTGATTTGGTCCCCGGGTTTCACTTTGGTTTTCATTGAACTACGTCGAATGATCGAAGCACTCCATAAACAGGATATGCCGTCTGGTTGAAATCCGGCGATCCCTATTTCGGTGTATAGGCAAAATCGTCGGTCGCTAAAATCCGGTCGATTTTCGTTCCGTCTTCCCGATTGAGGATCATCAGGGTGTGCTCCCCTGCGCCCAGAGAAACGGTCGCCGCCACTGCCCATGACCATTCCGAAGTCGGAGGGACATCCCAGCGGGCATAGCTGCTGCTGTCGACCGCGACGAAAAAGGAGTCGCTTTGACCGCCGCCCGCGAGGATGCGGCCCCAGATCCGGTAATTTCCGGCCTTGGGAGACTGGAAGCGATAACTCACTGAACCGCCGCTTGCGGAAATGCCGTAATTGCTTCCTTTCCCCTCGGGCACCCAGACATATCTTCCGGATGAGGCACTGGCATCTGCAGCGGATTGCATCGGCGTGCGCAAACTTCCGCTTTCGGCTTCAAGCCATACCCGTGCGGAAGCAGGCGGCTCCGGTACCGGGGTGGGCGGCGTCGGTTGGACACTTTCTCCCGCACCTGCCGGAACGTAGGCGGCATCGCTTGTGATCAGGATCCGGTCGAGCTTTGTCCCATCTTCCCGATTGAGGATCGTCAGGGTGTGCTCCCCGGCCGCCAGATGAACGGACGCGGCCACATCCCAGGACCAGCTCTGTGCTCTGGGAACATCCCAGCGGGCATAGCTGCCGCTGTCGACCGCGACGAAAAAGGAGTCGCTCCGATCGTTGGCTGCCAGGGTGCGGCCCCAAATCAGATAATCTCCCTCCTGATCGATCTGGAACCGATATTTCGCAGAGCCTCCGTTTGCAGCCGTCCCGTAGTTATCCCTTTGTCCTTCAGGAACCCAGATATAGGATCCGGACGATACGCTGCCGTCTGCTGCGCTTTTCATCGGTGCGCCGAGACTTCCGCTTTCCGCTTCGAGCCAGATTTTTTGGCCGGCCGCCGGTTTGGAATTCGGATCGGAATTCTGGGTGATCTCGGTTCCGTCGTCGATCCCGTCACCATCGGTATCGGGATTGCTTGCATCGGTACCATAGAGGTTTGTTTCATCCGCATCCGATATGCCGTCGCCATCCGTGTCGACGACAGGGGGGGGACTGATGGGAACCGCATAGGAAATCTCCTGGCAGGGATCGCTTTCCAAGCCGCCGCTGTTGAGGGATGTGGCTGCGAAGTACCACGTTTCACCCTCCTGGAGACCTGAAATTGTACAGGACTGACCCCCTTCCACCTTCAAGCTGTAGGCATAGCTGCCGCTGGTTGTACCATAATAGATTCTGTATGCGGCGATATCCGGATCGAGCGGCGAATCCCAGAACAGATTGATGGATGCCGCACCGGAAACCGAAACCCGCAAGACGGATACCAGGGCAATCGAAAAAAAGAACAACCATTTCGTGAAAGGTCTGCCGAGAACCCATTCAGATCCGAAGAAAAAAGACTGTACTCGTACCAAACAGCACCTCCTTTTGGGTTAGTAGTGTTTTGCCAATGGAATCGATGATATATAGATCTGCGGGCGGCGCCAGCGTCGTTGACTGCGTCGTGCCGGAATCCCCTTCGATGATGTATGGATTTCCCGGCGGAGTCAGATCAGAGACGATTCTGCTTTGATCGTCACGGAAGCCGATATCCCAAGCTGAGGAGGCTTCACCCGGGATCAATCCTTTTTCGGCGCCCACAGCACTTGGGGGAATGGAATCATAGGAGGCATGCAAGTAAGATTCGCCGCCGGCAGTGGAGACCAGCACCGACGACAGAATCAACAAAACCCACCTTGCTTTTTTTGATTTCACCACCATATCAACCTTTCGTTTGGAACGGTTTCCCTTTTCATGCGTTCCGCGACGCAGCGATAGAAAATCCGATCCGACCGGAGTCTTTGCTGTTATCGCAGTTTGATGTCGTCGATCTTTCCGGTGCCGCGGATAAGAAAGCCGTTTACGGATAGAATCGACTGTTTGGGCTGTGCCGCTTTCAGATCCGCCTCGAGGTCCCGAACGACTTTCTGCCACGTGCCATCGGTCGTACGGCTGCCGAGGCCGTAGTGGACGGTGCTTCCAGTTCCCAGTTTGTTCCTGTCTTCCGGCGTATAGTAGAGGTAGACGCGTCCGGAAGGGGTCTGCACATCGACAAACACATAGAAAAAATCCGAAAATTGCATGCGCCATTCGATGGTAAATTGATCGGTATTGTTCCATTTACTGTAGCAGCCCCCGTCGCTGCCGTTGCCGAGCCGGAATCCGTTATCGGTGCCCGACGACTTCACCTCGATCACGCGGCTGTCGCATTCGGCATCAAATACATTACCGAGAGCGGCTCCATCCGGGGAAGCATCATAAATGACCCAGCCGTTTGTGGTACCGTCCTCGGCATCTTCGTAAATCGATTCGGCAGGTATGGCAGCGGGTACGACCGGCACGGTGTAAGAGGTTTCCTTCGAGAAGCCGGTTTCTTTATGATCGCTGTCATAGGCGGTGCATGCGAAGTAGTAGGTCTTTCCCTCTTCCAGTCCCGAGATCGTGCAGCTATTTGAATTCCCCACGTCCAGGCTGTAATCGTAGCTCCGGCTGGCGGTACCATAGTAGAGCTTATAGCCTGCGAGATCAGGCCCGTTGGAAGCTTCCCAGCCGATCGAAACCTGTGCGGCTTGAGCGGATGGATTGCAGGCCAAAAGAGCCAAGGCCAGCAGGAAGGTGAAAATTCCCAAGCGTTTCAGATCCCATCGGATATAAGAAAACGGGCGGGAGGATAAGGCTCTGTTGGACATACATCGTGGCATAACAAATCTCCTCCGTTTGAGTTTTTCTTTCGTTTGTACCCGGTTTTAAATTCGCTCATCGAGAAAGCTCATTCTTCGCGCATGATTTGTTATAGGCCCGTGAGCCTGTTGGGTAGCCCAAATATCAAGGGAAATACCCAATGTCAACACAAAATAATCCGATTCGACGGAGAATGGATTGCAGAGGATATTTCAAGTTATTTCAATCTATTACGGCGTTAAACCGATCGAAGAAAATCCGCACGGGACTGAAAAGAGCAGGTAGATAACTACCCGTAAATTATCCTTTTTCATACGCACCCGAGAACAGGCCCGATGAGTCATGAACCCGCGGATAGACAGAAGGTCTACATCAATCGATAAAGGATGATCTTTATACTGTACGTATGCAGTAAGCCGCATGGTCCTTTCATGCATAAACCGTGAGGATAACGGCGGAATCGCCGCTCGGAACCTTCAGGTTTTCGGGTTTCAGCAGGAAAGGCCGCATTCAAAAGATTCCATCACAGGAGACTACGATCGTGGACCAAGAAATCATTTTGATCAGCCCCGCAAGGGACGAAGAAAGGTACATCGAGACCACCATCACCTGCATGATCAATCAGATGAAGCCGCCGAAAAGATGGATCATCGTAAACGACGGCAGCAAAGATCGAACCTCGGAGATCATTCATGATTACATGTCCAGGGCATCATTCATCCGCTGTGTAGACCTTCCCGACAGAGGGTTCCGCAAGCCGGGTCAGGGGGTTATCGAGGCCTTTTACGAAGGATATCGGCGGATCGGCGACGACTCCTATACGATTTTATCCAAATTCGATGCCGATCTCGATTTCCCGCCACACACCCTGGAGAGGATATGTGGAGAGATCTCCGCCAATCCCCGGCTCGGAATCACCGGAGGGCCCTTGTTTGAACCAAGAGATGGAAAACTGATCAACAATGTCGCTCCAAAGGGATATGTCCAGGGGCCGGTTAAATTTTATCGCAGAGAATGCTTCGATGAGATCGGCGGGCTTATTAGTCGAGCCGGCTGGGACGGTGTGGATGTCATCCGGGCCAATAAACATGGATGGGAAACCTATGAGCTGCCCGATCTGAGATTCATTCATCTCAGATCGATGGGTACGGCCATCGGAGAAGGCTTGTACAAAGCCTGCATGAAATACGGCGACAGCAGCTATTATATGGGAGGGTACCTGTGGCATTTTACGATGCGCGCCATCGGACGCAGCATCTATCTTCGAAACCCTCTGGTCGGATTTTTCATGATGAAAGGATTTCTGTATGCCATGTGGAACCGGATCGATCAGGAGCCGATTGAATACAGAAGATTCTTAAGGCAGCACCAGGTAAGAAGCCTTACGCGATTGGTCCCGTTGGCCATTTCGATGTTTTTTCCACCGAAAATGGAAACCGTCCGAAAACAATCGTGATCTTCTTCCCCGTGATCTCTATGTAGTCTTTCGCTTCAGCTCGCTTATTGGGAGGTGCAATGGCCGGTGAAAGTTTCATCCGATTTGGACGGGAGGAACTGCTCCGTTCGATCCCGGAACGCTTCGAAAGTATCGTGAGGTTTCATCGAGATCTTACGGCTGTAAAGACCCCGAACCGAAGGCTGTCTTATGCGGATTTGAACGCTTCGGCCAATCATTTGGCTCGGGAATTATTAAAATACAGCCCCACTTTAGCCGAAACGGCAGCCGTTTTCCTCGGCCATGACATCGAGACGGCCGTGGCCGTACTTGGCATTTTGAAGGCCGGAAAGATCTGCCTGATCATCGATCCGTCGCTTCCCGAAGAAAGAATCGAGCATATGCTGAAGGACTCGCTGGCGAATTTCGTCATCACCGAGAGCCGATTCCGAGGCCGAGAATGTCTGAGGGGAGTCACACATGTCCTTGACATCGGTCACATCGAATCCCAAGGATCGGATCGAAACCCCGAAATCTCCATAACGCCCGAAATGCCCGCTTTTCTATTCTACACATCCGGCTCGACCGGTGAGCCGAAGGGGGTTTTGCACACGCACCGCAGCATCCAGCATTTTGTGATGAACTGCACGAATGGAATCGGGATTACGGATAAGGACCGTCTGACGCTTTTAATCTCATGCAGTTCGAACGGATCTCTCCGTGACCTTCTGAGTGCTCTGTTGAACGGAGCCGCGATTTATCCTTTCGATGTCAAAGCGTATGGGATTTCCCGGCTCACCGGGTGGATGATCGAAGAAAAGCTGACGATTTCCTATTTTACCCCGACCCTTTTCCGTTCCTGGGCACGGACTCTCGAAGGGAGAAGGGATTTCGGCAGCTTGCGGGTCGTTCGGCTCGGAGGGGAGCGGGTCGAAGCAGGGGATGTGGATCTGTTCAAAAAGAATTTTTCTGAAAACTGCGTTCTCGTCAACGGCATTGGATCGACGGAGACCTCGACTTTCCGGATGTTTAAAATCGGAAAAGAGACGCAGATTCAAGCCGGCGTGGTTCCCGCGGGTTATGAAATAGAGGACCAGCGCGTCGTCATCTTGGATCCGGAGGGAGGCGAAGTCGAAAACGGGAAGACCGGAGAGATCGCCGTTCGAAGCCGTTTCCTTTCCTCCGGGTACTGGCGGAGGCCGGATTTGACGGAGGCGGCATTCCGGACGATCGGAACGGATCGAGAGCGGATCTATCGAACCGGCGACCTGGGATACCTCCTGCCGGACGGATGCCTGATCTGTCTGGGCCGAAAAGATGACCAGATAAAAATCAGAGGCTACCGGGTTGAACCGAGAGGGATCGAACAGGCGCTTACCGGCCACAGTGGAATTCAGCATGCAGCCGTTGTCCCAATCGATGATAAAGCGGGCGGCAGGCGATTGGCGGCTTATTTGGTTTCAAACAGGGATGAAACGCCCAGTGTTGGTGAACTGCGTTCATTCCTGAAAGGAAAACTGCCGGACTACATGATTCCGACAGACTTTATCTTTCTGGATTCGCTTCCCACCAACGCATCCGGAAAAATCGACAAGCGTGCACTTCCGCTGCCTGGTAAAACCCGCCCATATCTGAATTCGGAGTTTGCAGCCCCGTCCACACCGACGGAGGAACGGCTCGCCGTTGTTTTTCAGGAAATTCTATACACCGGCGCTGTGGGCGCAAACGACAACTTTTTCGAACTGGGGGGAGACTCCCTGAAAGCAGTTTCCTTGGTCGCCCGGCTGGAGAAAATGATCGACCAAAAAGTTTCCCCATCGATCCTCTACCGTGCACCGACGATCCGCGCTCTCGGCGAGTTGCTCGACGGCGGCGACTTCGCGGCATCGGAAACACCGATTGTCGTTCTGGAGGATCGCGGCGAGGATCTTCCCTTTTTCTGTATTCCCGGAAACATCGCCAATGTCTACCACGATCTTGGCGATCTGGCCCGGTTTTTGGGACGAAAGCGCCCGTTCTACGCGTTGCGATACGGGTTGGACATCCCGAGCGATATCGAATCGGCGGCTTCCTATTATCTTACGCATATCCGGGATATCCAAAAAAAGGGACCCTACCGGATTGCTGGAATCTGCCATGGAGCTGCAGTCGCCTACGAAATCGCACGACAACTCGACGATGCGGGAGAAAAGGTGGCGTTCCTTGGGCTGATCGAACCGGCTCGGGTTTGCACCGGGAGGTTTCAGGCATTGGAGGAAATGGCGCTTTTTGTCATCGATCATGTTGTGAGAAGATTCCGTAGGAGGCGCAAGAGCAGGGTCGGAGGAGTTTCCGCAGGGCGGTCCTCACGCAGCCTCCGGGAGCTGAAAGCCTCCATCCGATTGAAATTGAAAATGGCGGCAAATGTCTGGGCTCAGAAAAATTACCTTCCCCGCCCGTTCGAGGAGCCCATGACACTTTTTATCAGCGAGGAATCCAGCAGGGTAAAAAGGCGTTTGAGATGGTCCGAGTTTACCCTGGGAGGCACGCGGATTTGTCCGATCCGGGGACCCCATGACGCCATTATAAGGACAGCCGAGCTGGAAAAAGATCATTTGCGGTACCTTGCCGAACAGATCGATTTGTCTTTAAACGGCAGCGGCAACTTCCGCCCGGAGGAAAGCCCGCTTGCATCGGACAAAGAGAAAAAGTCCAAAGCAAAACCGGCCCATCTTGTCTGCGCCGAAGAAATGGTGTCAGCGGCAATCACCAATAGATCCGGATAGACCGCATTTGAAGCCAGCCGGGCATTGACCCGCGTCACTTCCGGCCCGAGGGCGATGACCCGAAGAGACCCTTGACGCGGATAAACAGAGGGGAATTAGCTTTCGCAGGGTAACGGCATGCGGGTGGTTTAATTGGATTCAAAAAGCAGAAATATCGATATCGATTTCCTCAAGTGCATCGGAATTACATGCATCGTGCTCGCGCACGTGAGTCCCCCCGTAGAGCTATTCCAACTGAGGAATTTCGACGTGCCGCTGATGGTGATCATCTCCGGATTATCCTACGCCGCTTTTTCTTCGGCCCGGTACATATCCTATCGCAGATATGTTTTCGATCGCTTCGTCCGTCTGGTCGTACCGACATGGATCCTGCTGATCATCATGTACTCTTCCGGCATTCTATCTTTCAGCCTCTTCAATGTATTTTGCAGCTTTACCCTGATCGGCTGCGCCGGAATGGCGCTGTGGATCATCCGGATTCTTTTCATCGGTGCGATCCTATCCCCTCTTCTCTATTCTCTAAACGCCAAGGCCGGTAAGGAAATCTACTTCTATTCCATCCTGTTTGTCGCCTATCTGTTTTACTCTATGCTGCTGCTCGTGCCGGATCCTGCAAACCGGTACATCGACAAGATGTACGACGTTTTCATTCTCTATAATATTCCCTATCTGTTGATCTACTTATACGGTATCCGGTTTGCCCATTTTTCGCGAGGAACATTGAAGATCCACTGCGCAATCGCACTGATCTGCTTTGCCGGCTTCGGTATCTACTTTTATCTGCAAACGGGAACGTTCATTCCCACTCAGTTTTTTAAATACCCGCCTAGAATCTACTGGATTTCTTATGCCGTCTTCGCCGCGCTTGCGATTTATCTCCTGGCGACTTCAGAAAAATACCGGCTCGAAAAATTGAAATACAATGCGATGATCCGGTTTATCGGCTCCTCCACCCTCTGGATTTATCTTTGGCATTGGCTGTTTTTAAAAATCTGGCAAAAAAGGACCGGGGGCGAAGCGCATTTTCTGATTACTTTTCTCTTCGTATTCTCAGCGTCTCTGATTGTCGTCTATATCCAGCGAAAGGCGCTCCATTTCCTATCCGAACGATACGTCCGCAGGAAGGAGTGGAGAGCCTATCTGAAAAGGGTCTTCACCGGATAATCGCCCTCATTCGGGAGCTATCTGCCGCAGAACCACCACGGATCGACCCTGAACCGGTATCCGATCCTGCATTCCATATTCCTCCTCCCCTTCGAGAAACCCGCCCTCTGCCGTGTCCATGATCTTTACCCATCGATTCGCATTCTCGGAACACGGCAGCCGGAAGTCGATCTCTTCGTAATGGGCATTGAAGAGCACGCAAAAGCTGTCGTCGACGATCCGTTCGCCGAAGGAATCCGGATATCGGATGGCGTTTCCGTTCAGGCAGACGGTCATCGATTTGGCGAAAGCTTCATTCCAGTTCTCTTCCCGCATCTCCCGGCCGTCCGGAGTAAACCAGCCGATGTCCTCCATCCCGTGCCCGTAAACATCCTCGCCTAGAAACCATCCCCTGCGCCTGAACACCGCATGCTCCCTGCGGAACCGGATCAGCCTGCGGGTGAACGCCAGCAGATCCTCGTCTTTGTTTTCCCAGTCGTACCAGGAAATCTCGTTATCCTGGCAGTACCCATTGTTGTTGCCGAGCTGCGTCCGGCCGATCTCATCTCCCCCGAGGATCATGGGTATTCCCTGGGAAAGAAACAGGGTGATCAAGAAGTTCCGCTTCTGCCGCTCCCTCAGGGCGATGACATCCGGTTTTCCGGTAGGGCCCTCCTCCCCGCAGTTCCAAGCGCGGTTGTGATTTTCTCCGTCGCGGCTTTCTTCGCCGTTTGCCTCATTGTGTTTTTCGTTGTAGGAGACAAGATCCTGCAGCGTAAAGCCGTCATGGGCCGTGATGAAATTGACGCTTGCATAAGGCCTTCGTCCCGTATCCTCGTAGAGATCGGGGCTGCCGGTAAACCGGTAGGAGAACTCAGGCAGTGTTCGATCTTCCCCGCGCCAGAAATCCCTCACGCAATCGCGGTATTTCCCATTCCATTCCGACCAAAGCGGGGGAAAGTTTCCAACCTGGTATCCCCCTTCCCCGACATCCCACGGTTCAGCGATGAGCTTTACCTGACTGACGACCGGATCCTGCTGGATGAGGTCGAAAAAAGCGGACAGGCGATCCACTTCGTGAAGCTCCCGGGCAAGCGTCGAGGCAAGATCGAATCGGAACCCGTCCACGTGCATGTCCAGAATCCAGTACCTGAGCGAATCCATGATCAATTGAAGCACGTGAGGATGGCGCATGTTCAAGCTGTTTCCGGTGCCGGTATAGTCGAAGTAGTAGCGGCGGTTTTCCGGAACCAGCCGGTAATAAGCCGTATTGTCGATCCCCCGGAAGCAGAGCGTTGGACCCAGATGGTTTCCCTCGGCGGTGTGGTTGTAGACGACATCCAGCAAGACTTCGATCCCCGCCGCATGCAGGGTCCTTACCATGTGTTTGAACTCCTGCACCTGCTGGCCGGTCGACCCTCTGCTCGAGTACTCGTGATGGGGGGCGAAATAGCCGATGGTGTTGTACCCCCAGTAGTTTCGCAGGTTCCGCTCCACCAGGTACGAATCATGGATGAATTGATGCACCGGAAGGAGCTCGACGGTTGTGACTCCGAGGTTCGTAAGGTAGTCGACGGCCGCGGGGTGCGCCAGACCGGCATAGGTTCCGCGCAGATCGGCGGGAATTTCAGAGTTTAACTTCGTAAAACCCTTTACATGCGTTTCGTAGATGACGGTCTCATGCAAAGGGACTTGAGGGAGACGATCCTGCGTCCAGTCGAAGAACGGATTGATGACAACCGACTTCGGCATAAAGGCTGCGCTGTCGTCATCGTTTTTAGGCCCTTCCGGATCCTTGAATCGATAGGAAAAGACCGCCTCGCTCCACTCGACGTTTCCGTCGATCGCTTTTGAATAAGGATCCAGGAGCAGCTTGGCCGGATTGCAGTAAAGGCCTTCTTCCGGGGCCCACGGGCCGTAAACCCGATATCCGTATCTCTGATCCGGTCCGATATCCGGGAAGTATCCGTGCCAGCAGTATCCCGTCTCCTCGGGCAGAACGATTCTCGTTTCGTCTCCTCCCGCATCGAAGAGACAGAGCTCTATTTTCTCGGCTGCTTCTGAAAAGATCGAAAAATTGGTGCCCGCCCCGTCATAAGTGGCACCCATAGGATACGATTTGCCAGGCCAGACTCTCATCGGCGGCTCCTTTCCGGACGAACAAGCGTAGTGAACGCATTATTATAACAATTAAAGCCTATAAGCGAATTCTCCATCTCTTGAGGCACTCCGTAAAAACATCTATCATGCAACAGGAAAAAAAAGCCATACGGTGAAAGTAGTATAAGATGGAAGAACCTGAAGTATTGTCGTTGCCGGCATTTGATTACGCAAAATCACCGTGACAATTACATGGAAACCCCTATTTCGGGCTCTTTTTCGACAGCTTATACTATAATCCGTATATGGGATGTATGGCGGAATCAATCCAAAATGATTGAAGAGGAGAGGATCATATGGCCTTCTTGAACAATTCAACCGGCCAGTTGTTTTCAAACCTGCTCCAGGAGCTTCGCACACTGTTTTCGAAGGAAATAGAGCTTGCAAAAATCGAAATGTCGGAAAAGGTATCCGTATCGATCCGGAACTCGATCACGATCGCAATCGGCGCTGCTGTCGGCTATGCGGGAGTTCTGGTGCTTCTGGCGGCTGCGGTTTACGGGTTGGGTACTGTAATCCCGATGTGGCTGTCGGCCCTGATCATCGGTGCCGTCGTGACTACCATCGGAGCGATTGCCGCGCTGACCGCAATGAACAAATTGAAAAAACTGAAACTCGAACCGGAACATACGATTGCAAACATACGGGAGGACAGGAAATGGCTGAAGAGGCAACTCGAAGAAGTGACCAGTTGAAGCCTTCCCACTCTTCGGAAAGAATCGTGATCCTCGATGAGGAAATCGATCGCACGCGAAAGGATGCTTCCGAAACAATCCGGGAAATCGATGAGTCCATTCAGAAACTCAAATCGAGAGCCTCCGGATACGTAAAGGCGGAAGTTTGGGATAAAATCTCGAGGGCTTTGGTAACTACCGGAAAGGCGGCGGAAAAGACGGCTGAGATTGCGAAAAGACAGTCTCTTCGGCTGAACGACAGTCTGCGCAAACTCGATAAAAAAACGGCTCTATACGGCGTAGGCGGCATTCTTGCAGCAGGCGCGCTTGCCTCGATCATGGTGGGAAAAAGGAAGCAAACTGAAAAGACAACCTTTTTTCTACCGGAAGAACGAGAGTTCGACACCGAAAGGACCGAAGAGGTCCTGGAGAAAGCGAGGCGGCAATCCGTGCAGGCGGGTCGGGAGCATGTCATTGTCACTCCGGCCCAACACGATCGGGAGGAAGCCGTATTCGGACAGCCGGTTTCGGGCCGACCCGGTCCGGATGAGGAGCGGCTGTTTCAGGAATCCGATACCGAATCTCCCTTCGCGGGAGAGCGTAAAAAACCGATTTGACGCATCCATCCAGCCGGCCCGCATGCCGTTTTGAACAAGCATTCCGGGAACCGCATTTTCCGCAAGAAGGCCCGGAGATCTGCGCCCTTCATGCATAAAAACGAAGGATAACTCAGTGAACCTTGGAATAACGCATCCTGTGCCCCTCGAAACGAACGAATCGAGGACAGGAAACGATCTTGTAACAATCGAGAATCCGATCGAATACCGCGATTGGGATCGGAAGGTGCTGGGCAGCCATGAATACTCGATCTTTCATTCCTCGGCATGGGCAAAAGTTTTGACGGATGCCTACGGCTACCAGTCGCGCTATTTTTGCATCGAAAACGGAAGCAGATTTGCCGCCATGATTCCGATCATGGAAATTTCCAGCCCTTTGACTGGAAAAAGAGGGGTATCCCTTCCGTTTACCGATCACTGCTCACCGATTATCGATGGTGCAGACCGGAGCCGTCAGATGTGGCAGGAGGTTGTCCGGCACGGAAAAGATAACGCTTGGAAGTATATCGAATTCCACGGAGGGAAGAATCTATTCGCAGGTCACGTTCCGGCGGCATCCTTTTTCAAGCATGATATCTTCATCTCAGAAGACGTGGAAGAGATTTTTTCCAAGCTGCACGGCAGCAGAAGGAGAAACATCAAGAAAGCGGACCGGGCAGGCGTTCAGGTTCAGATCGACAATTCTCCGGATGCGATGAGAATCTTCTACGGGCTGCACTGCAAGACACGGGAAAGGCATAAGATTCCTCCGCAGCCGTTCCATTTTTTTGAAAATATTTACAGCCATATCATTGCCCGAGGCCAGGGAAATATCATTACGGCGGTTCATGAGGACAAATCGATCGGAGCGGCCGTTTTTTTCCATTACGGGACTAAAGCACTTTATAAGTTCGGGGCATCCGATCTCGATCATCAGCATTTGAGAATGAATGATCTGATCATATGGAAAGCGATCGAGTGGTATGCCTCCGCCGCTCCCCATCGTTTCGAAACTCTATCCTTGGGAAGGACGGCAAAGGATAACGAAGGCCTGAGGCGATTCAAGAACTCCTGGGGAGCGGAAGAATCGAACGTTCACTACTATGAATACAGCCTGACCAATGATCGATTTGAAAAATCGAGCCCCAATATCACGGGATTGAGCCGCAAGATCTTGCCCCGTCTTCCTTCCTTCCTGGTCAGAAAAATCGGTTCATGGATGTATCGGCACATCGGATAATTTTTCACGCATTTCACCATTTCTTATCCGTTCACGATAGCACCGCCGTTCGGGTGAAGCACTTGTCCGCTCATGTAAGAGGAATCCTCAGAAGCCAGAAACAGAAAGCAGGCGGCCACTTCGTACGGCTGCCCCGCGCGCTTCATCGGCTTGTTCTGACCATGCTTTGCCGTCTTTTCTTCACTGAAGCTCGCCGGGATCAGCGGTGTCCAGATCGGGCCCGGTGCGACGGCGTTGACACGGATCCCTTTGTCTATGAGATTGAGCGAAAGCGAACGGGTGAAAGCGGTAATCGCCCCCTTTGTGGAAGCATAATCGATCAGTTGGGGGTGACCCTGGTAAGCCGTAATGGAGGTGTCGTTTACGATTGTGGCCCCTTCCTTCAAGTGCGGAAGCGCAGCCTTTGTCAGATAGAACATGGAAAAGATGTTTGTCCGGAAAGTTCTCTCGAGTTGTTCGTCGCTGATATCGAGCAGGCTGTCGCGGACATGCTGCTCGCCGGCATTGTTGATCAGGATATCCAGCCGGCCGAAGTTTTTTACGGTTTTCTCAACGGCCTGCCTGCAAAACTCTGGATCTCCGACATCTCCGGACAGGATGAGGCATTTCCTTCCGATTTCCTCGATCCGCTTCCGTGTGTCCCGTGCATCCTCGTGTTCGTTCAGGTAGACGATGGAAATGTCGCATCCTTCCTTGGCAAAAAGAATTGCGGTCGCCCTCCCGATGCCGCTGTCTCCGCCGGTAATCAGGGCCGTCTTGCCTTTCAGCTTGCCACTGGGCCGATAATCCGGTTTCTCGGACTGCGGCTTGGGATCCATCCTGGTACGCTCCCCGGGCTGCTTCTCCTGATGCTGCTTGGGGAAACCCTGTTTCGGTTCTGAACTCATGTGACCTCCTCATGTGAAACTTCAAAGTGTTCAGCGTTCAGCGTTCAGTGTTCAGCGTTTTTCTATCCAGTTTCTGATTCGATCAAATGCCGGAAGCGGCACGGCGGCGCTTATATGAAACTTCCCATGCCACGGCCCATTTCCTTTAATGGGATCCTCTTGCACAAATGCTCATCTTTCTTCTCAATTGAGCTTTGTGGGTCACTGCAAAAAAATTGACGCTTATCCAGGCTCCCTGTTCTCCTTGAATCTGGAAAAGATTTTCTTCGACGGAGATCCTCCTTTAGGATGCCGATATTCCTTCGATTGGCCTTCCATCCGATGTCGAAAAAATCACCCAGAAGGGGGATGCTCCCCAGGACTGCATCCAAAATCAAGTTGCGAACCATTCGGATCCATGCGCCTCGGGACGCCCCCATGCGCCAGGCTCTCCATACCACATAAGCGGAGAGGATCGATGTCGCGGCATCGCCGGCTCCGGGGATCAGCCCGATCAGACCGTCCAATCCGAATCGCCATCGGGTTCCGGGGATTCGAAAACGGTCGTCCAAAAGACGGGCAAGCCGATCCAGCCGTTTCAATGATTTCTGCAGATTTTCCTGGGCTTTTTTCAAGACGGCTCCCTCCTCTATCGCCGTTTTCGTCCAAAAGATCCAAAGCGCGAATGATTGACCAGCAGAGGTCTTCAGGGGGTGGACGGGTCCGGGTATCGCATTTCAACGTCAGAACGGCTGAGGATCGTATGACTCGAAGGTTTTCCGATCTTAACCTTTTTTTCGGCCGCTGGAAAATAAGGTCAATCAGCTATTTTAATTTGAAAATACGGGTATCTCAAAAAAAGGGCGCTTGGAGATTCGATTTGAAAACAGTCTAAATTCCTGAATCACAATCTAAAATCTAAAATCTAAAATCTAAAATTCCATTCCCCCCATCCATACGCCGAATCGAAGCCGCCAGATAATCGGCGGCAATCCGACCAGCAGCAGAAATATCGTTGTCGAGAAAAGAATTCTCAAACCCGATTTCCGGGCACGCCGGAAAGCCGCTGCATGAAGATCCGGAGCGGCTTTTATCATGGAAAGCAGGAGGTAACCGCAAGGCCCTTCCAGAGCCACAACGGTCAAAAGACCAAAGAGTGCGAATCCGGCGAAATGGTGCTCCGGAAGAAACAGGCACCAGGGGCAGTGGTGGTGGAGCACCTGGTAGTAGTAGGCGGAGAAAACTCTCACCAGCGATGCGGCTGCAAATGGAACCCAGACCATGCTTGAAATAGCCGTAATCGCCGCATCTCTCCGGAAATTTCCAAGCTTCACAAACGATACTCTTGCCGAGGAAGCAAGCAGCAGGATGGTGGCAGCTCCGAAGGCGATTATCCAATAACCTTCCGGAACTCCTGAAGCGGTGCCCGCATCTGTGAGTGGGCGGAACCGATCGTAGACGGCCGCGCAGCAGCTTACCGGAGCCTGTACATCGATCCGGTGAAATGCCCGGAACGTATCCCACACACCGATAAAAAAAACCGGGGAGCTCAGAAGGAGCAGTCGGGAGATGCCCGCAGCCAACGGGGAGTCCGGCCGGCTGCGGTTCAGCCTTTCCATTTCGATGATCAGAAACATGACGCCGGAAAACACCAGTCGAAACAGAATGGCGCGTCTTCCGAAGCCTTCCATGGACTGGAGAACACCGGTGCCGCACATCGCTCCTGGAACGACATCCGGAAATACATCGGCGATTCCTGCGACCATGATCCCCGTGGAAACCCCCCAGAGCACAAAACACCAGCGCGCTTCGATAAACGTTTTTTCGGCATCGATTTCAAGCCGGATCTGCCTTGGATCGCTTGATTGCGGATGCCAGCCCAAAACGATCCGAAAGGCTTTGGAAGCGGCGGAAACGATCAGAAAAAGGCAGACCGCATCCATTACGAAAATCGTCAATATCAAGGGGTGTAGGACCACAGGAATTTTAGATTTTAGATTTTAGATTTTAGACCCCACAGATTCCGCAGATTCTCACAGATTAAAAACTCCGACTTCCGACTTCAGACATCTGACCTCTGATTTTTAAGTCTGACCAATCGCCCGTTTTCAAGATGGTACCTGTCATCGGCAAAACCGGATTCGAGGATCCTCGGATCGTGGGCAGTCAAGACAACGGTTGCCCCGCGTTCCCTGAATCCACGAAACGCCTTCAGGATTCTGTCCGCTCCCTCGGCATCCTGTTGAGAGGTTGGCTCATCGGCGATGATATATTCGGGGCAGCCGACCAGGGCCCTTGCGATCGCCACCCGCTGGCGTTCCCCGCCGGACAGGGCCGAGGCCTTTTTCCCTGCTAGTTCAAGAATTTCCAACCGATCCAGAATCTCGTGCGCTGCCGCTTTGAGCCGCGCAATCGCCGGGCCCCTGGGAATCATCGGAAGAATGATGTTTTCCACCGAGGTAAGATCGGCCAGAAGATTTGGACCCTGGAAGATGATTCCGACATTCCTGCGCCAAAGATCCTTGTGTGCGGCCACCCATGCGGAAACCGGCTGACCGTCTGCAAATATCCGACCGCTCGAAGGCCGCAGCAGACCCGAAAGAAGATGCGCCAGTGTGCTTTTTCCCGCACCGGTCCGCCCCGTGACAACCGTTGCCCGGCCTGCTTCGAACTGAGCATTGATGCCTTCCAGCACGATCCGTTTCGATCCGTCTGCGTTTCGACGAAAAAAGCCGACGTCCCGGCAGGCAATCCCTTTCAACAGAGGCTCCCCCTTTCGAGAAGATCCTGGGGATCGGCTCCCGCGATTTTCAAAGATGTCCAAAAAACCGCCGCAAGATACGGCAGGAAGCAAAGCCCCGCCGTCTCGATCAGCAGCAGGATGGCTCCCTCCGGATCCAGATAGAATCTCGGGGGGCGGTCCGTCCAACCCAGCAGCAGGCTTCCGATCCATGAGACTTCGGGAAGATACACGAGACAGTAGGATAAAGCCATGCCGAGTGCAACGGAGGGAATTCCCACAACCAGCGCCCTGTACATCTGAAAGGATACGATTTCACCGGTTGTCCATCCGAACGCCTTGTAAAGTCCCGCCTCGTATTTCCCCCCGAGCCGCATTCGACCGACAGCGGCGGTCAGCAGGATCAGGGAGAGCACCGACGGCACGGCGGCTACCAGGGTAATCGAGCCGCGTCTGAAATAGCCGCTCGAGTAGATGCGCTTCATTTCGGTGCGCGTGGTGATGCGGACCGGCCAGGGGAATGCGTCCGCCAGATCCGGGAGAATGGCCTGTTCTTCTTCCACATGGAAAACCTCTACGGCAAGATCGCTTGCAAAACCGGCCGGGAGGCCCAGGATGCGCCGTGCATCGTCCGGATGAAGGAAAACCACATCATGCGCCGCCATACTCGCTTTCGACGGCAGGCGCCCGATGACGGTAAGGTTCATCTCGATCCTGCCGTTTTTCAATGAAAGCGTATTCGCTTCCCCAGTGGATATGCCGGGCCCTACGACCGCTTTGCCCTCTTCAGGAGATATACCGGCCCCGGAAGAATCCGGAATGGTTTCTGCGGAATCGATCCCCATCACCGTCAGCGGCCCCTCCGGACCCATCACCGTACCCCAGACTCGCGGCCGCGCTTCGAGAACACCCGGCACGGATCGGCAGACGGATAGACTCTCTATCACCGGAATCGGAGACCAGCCTCCTGCATTTAATTTTCGAATGACCAGGGAAGGTCCGGAATCCACAAGCTTGACCGTCATCGAGGAAAGTGCGTGAGAAAGGGTCAAAGAGGTCCCTAAAACAGTCACTACGGCACAGAGCGCACCCATCAGCAGCAAGGACTCCGCCGGTCGCCGAAGGGCATCTCTAGCGGCCCAGATCGCCATCGGGATGTTCAGCCGTTTCATGGCGGATCGATCCCGCGGCGCATTTCTGCCGGTCCCTCCACCGGGTAAATCGGTCCGTTCAGGCGGAGCGGGATGCCTGGAGAAAAACGAAGATCGACAGCCGCATGGATGCCTTCAGGGTGTCGCGCCGGATGCCCTGAAGGAAAAAATGCGGGACCCGGAAGATTCAGGCCCTTCATCCCCATATGCCCGGAGCGGATCGCCGAGTCGGCAAGAATCGACAACAGAATGAAAACGGAAAACATGAGCGCTGCGATGATCAGCCGCTTTGCTGTTTCGAGTCGATCCATAATTCACCACTATGCCGTTCTCATCCGCGTTCATCTGCCTTCATCTGAGGCTGTTTCTCTTTACTTCTTGACGTCTTTGCGCTTTGCGTGAGGCCTGATCTTTCAACGGGGCAAGGCATTTTTTCCGGTAATTTCTCTCCATTTATCATCGGACATCTCGGACAATCGGAAAGTCAGCCCGCCGCCGTGGCGGTCCTTGAAAACCGCGACTTCGGCCTCGGTTTTGATCGGCACCGGAGCCGGTCCCATCGGGCCGACAATGTCCGAGCCGGCCACCCATATGACGGAAAGCGCATCGACCTGCTCCCCCTTGAAGTATTCACGAACAACAACGGATTGAATATTTTCTTTTTCGGCATGGATATAGATCTCAGGGTGGAGCCATGTGCGGATCATACAACCGGCTGCACAGAAATAGTACGGGGTTCCGTCTTTTAGCTGGATCGCGCAGGAAAATTGAGGATAGTTTATCGGCCGCATTCCGCAGACGGGGCACCGGTCCGATCGGCCGATCTGCATGCGGCCATTTTCATCCAGAGGGCTTGTCCCCGGTTTGGGCCCGCTGCCTGGTTTCTCTTTCGCCCAGACCGGTCCGAGAACGGCCGAGCTGAAAGCGGCTGCGCAGCCGAGAATGAAGTTCCTTCTGCCGATTCCACGAATTCCCTGCATTGCCGCTCCTTATTCGGAATGGTTGATATTATCCGGATTTATGGCAGAATGCTATTTGATTTCGGGAATCGAGTCAACGGGTTGATCCGTCGGGTTGATCCGTCGTTCAGGGGCGCATCCGATGTACCTCTATGAATTATTTTCCATGTTTGTGCTCGGAATCCTCGGCACCGGACACTGTCTGGGGATGTGCGGTCCGTTGGTTTTTGCCTTTCCGGGTCAAACCGGCAAGTTTTCATCGCACATCTACTATCATGCGGGGAGAATGCTGACTTACGCAACCGTTGGAGCCGCAATGGGAGGGATCGGGTCCGGCCTCGCCGGTGTGGCTTCGGCTGTCGATGCGGACCCTTTGATGTGGATATCTCGACTGGAGATTGGCTTTTCACTCCTCGCCGCGGCTTTTTTGATCTATTTCGGACTGATCCGCCTCGGGTTTTTCAATGAGCCGAATTGGATGGCATCTGCCTCCCCGCTGAAAATACCCGGGTACGGCACAATCCTCCGATCCGCAGTCGAAGAGAAAAAGGGCGCGGGCATGGTTTTGCTCGGTCTCGTTTTCGGTTTCCTCCCGTGCGGCCTCTCATATGCCGCGTTCGCCCGCGCACTCGCTGCCGGAAGTCCTCAAGCCGGCGGGCTGCTGCTGCTTGCTTTTGCATTCGGGACTTTACCGGGTCTTCTGATCCTGGGGACCGGGCTGTCCAGGTTTGCCAGGCGCTTTCGAAGGCATTCCGACCTGCTGTCCGGCATCTTGATGATTGCGATGGGCTTGTCCCTTGCAGCGGATGGTTTGAACGCGATCCTCTAAGCAGCGTATTCATACACACACCCCGCCGAGATGGGGTTACCTGCAACTGCAACTTGTTAGGGTTTTTCCTTATTTTCAGCAGTTTAAATAGTGCTTAAGGTATATTGCACTTCGACTCCGCGCGGCCGGAAGAGACAAGAGGGAAGGAACAGACATGGAAGCAAAACGAAACGGTGCCGGTTCGATGCCCGATCCGGCTGAGACCGCAGAACTTGCCAGACTCACATACGTGGATGAAGAGACCCCGGGGATTTTGAGGAGACGATGCGGGCGTGGATTTATCTACATCGGCCCGTCGGGTGAACGCATAAGCGACAACCGTGTGATCACCCGAATCAAATCCCTTGTAATCCCGCCTGCGTGGGAAGAGGTCTGGATCGCACTCAAAGCGAACGGGCATATTCAGGCAACCGGCAGGGACGCCCGGGGCAGAAAACAGTACCTCTATCATCCGAAGTGGCAGGAGGCACGGAATCAAAACAAATTCGGCCGTCTGCTGAGTTTCGGCCGCACTCTTCCGAGCATACGGGAACAGGTGGACAGGGATCTTTCTATAAACACGATTTCAAAGCAGCGCGCTGCGGCTTTCGTCGTTCGACTCCTCGATATCACCCATATGAGAATCGGAAACCGGGAATACGCGCGAATGAACCGTTCCTACGGGCTGACGACGCTTCGCGAAGACCACCTCGAGATCTGCGGCTCACGCCTGCGTTTCGACTTTCCCGGAAAAGGCGGCAAGCGACAGATCCTGGACATTTACGACAGAAGGCTGGCCAGACTTGCCAAAAAACTCCAGGATCTCCCCGGACAGGAGCTGGTCCGATACCGGAACGGCAGCGGTGAATATCAGACATTGGAATCCGGGGATGTAAACGCATATGTAGAAGAGATTACAGGGGTCGACTTCACCGCCAAGGAATTTCGCACCTGGGGCGGCACCGTGCTGACTGCAGCCGAGCTCTACAATAAGGGGCCGGCCGAATCGAAGAAATCGCAAAAGAAGAGTGTGACTCAGGCGATCAAAAATACCGCGAAACGACTTGGTAACACCCCGACGATCTGCAGGAAGTACTACGTCCATCCTGCCGTCATCGAAGGCTATGCCTGCGGTGACCTTTTTTCCGTTTGGAAGCAGCAGGAATCGGAAGTAACCCAGGGGCCGCACGAGGCGACGCTGGAGGAGCGTGTCGTACTTGTGCTTCTTGAAAATCATTCGGTCGTGTCATAGTCTTCTCACACAGAGGCTCTTTGATCTGCTGAATATTCTCATCTTATGAACTAGTAAAAAGATGAAGTCGAAAAGCGAATCCCGCCGGTTCTCTCCAGATCAAAACGCCGGAGCCCGGCTGCTTCCGGCTTACTCTTGAAACCCCCTTCTTCTACATGAGTTTCCGAAGGTTTTTACATAGAAACCCGGATTCCTTTTCCTCCCTGATTACCGCATAGATTGAGGTCAGAAGGATCATTGAGCAAAATAAATTGTGGCGGCATGTTCAGCCGCAGGAGGTAGGTTCACATGGGTTTCAATCCGTTGGAGGAAAAGGGGATTCCGATCGAAAAGCAACTGCGGAACTGGTCGGAACTGAATGTAAAACCGTATGACAAAAAAAAGGTTCACCCGTATAGCCGCACCCGGGGGATCCTCATGAACGGGATCGAAGTGGAGGGAGCGATTTTCAGCCATCAGTTTGCTCGCCACACGGACGACATGGATCTCAAACAAAAGCTTGCCATGACCCGCCGCATCGAGCAGCAGCAGCAGAAAGCGATCAACTGGATGATTCCGGGGGATGAGTCCGTACTGGAGGTGACAATCGGCTACGAGCAGGTGGCCGTGGATCTGACTGCATTTCTCGCCCGTACCGAACCGGACCCCTATGTCAAGGCTGCGCTCGATTTCGCCCTGCTGGAAGATTTCGATCATCTGTATCGGTATGCCAACCTGCTGGACCTCGTGCAGGGGAAAGAGGCGGGAGAGATTACGGGAAAATACACCGAAATTACCGTCGGCCGGCCGACCGGCGTCGAACACCGCCATCCCTTCGATGACGTCCGAAAGCATTATGACGCGAAATCGGCCGATTTCCTCACCAAGCTGCATGTCCTTACGATTGTCGCCGGCGAGCAGCAGACCATGAATTTCTACATGAATGTGGGAAACCGTTCCGAGGACACGATCGGCCGCGGGCTCTATCTTGAAATCGGGCAGATCGAAGAACAGCACGTCACCCACTATGAATCCCTGGCGGACCCCCGCACCACTTTTTTCGAGCAACTGGTTCTGCATGAATACAACGAATGCTGGCTCTATCATTCGTATGTAGAGGAAGAACCGGACCCCCGTGCCAGGAAGCTCTGGGAGCAGCATCTTGACATGGAAATCGAGCACCTCCGCATCGCCTGCGACCTCATGAAGCAGAAAGGCAGAAAGGATCCTGAAGAGATGCTTCCGAAGGAAATGCCGCCTCCTCTGAAATTCGAGTCGAACATCGAATACGTGCGGGAAATCATGGCGGAGCAGACCGATTTCAATGCAAAGGAGACCGAATTTATCCCGGGTGACCGGATGCCCAAGGATTCGAACTATGAGAAGTATCAGAAAGCGGTCAATGCAGGGGGAGTGCCGAGCGAACAGGTGATCGACGCGCACGTGAAGGAAAAGGGGAAAGAATACCGCCAGGAGATCAAAGGCGCGCATCCCGTGAAGCGTTTCCGCATGTAGGCTGTTCTCCTCATGCAGGCTGCCTGGGGCTCAACGAGGTGAAAGAAGCATCCGGCGCTATCCCTCAGCTTTGAGGTGGGCTCTTTGCCGGGGCTTGTGAGGTCTTCAATTCAGAAAAAACATAGAAAGGAGAATTGAAATGCTGCCGCCGACTTCAACCCGTGTTTCGGATCATACTTCGGATCGCATCAATGAAAAAATCCGCGAACAGACCGAGCAGAATATTCGGGACTGCGCGACCAGAGGAACCATTGCCATCAACAAGCGCCTGTCGGAACTGGATCGGGAATGGGACATCGAAAGAACCCTGGAAGCAAATGCGGCTTCCCTTGCATTGATCGGACTGGGACTCGGGACCTTTATCAGCAAAAAGTGGTACATCCTTCCGGCTGTCGTCTCCGGCTTTCTGCTCCAGCATGCCCTCCAGGGGTGGTGCCCGCCTGTACCCATCTTTCGCCGCCGCGGTGTTCGTACCGCCGAGGAGATCCATGCGGAAAAATATGCGCTCAAAGCACTCCGCGGAGACTTTGAAC
>QZKK01000264.1 GCA_003599475.1 Desulfobacteraceae bacterium | reverse complement strand
ACCCTGGTCGCCGTGGCGGCGCCCACCATGGTCTTCGGACTTCTCTTTTATTGGATCCTGGGACGGTTGTTTGAAGCCTCCGGCGGGAATTCCACCGAAGGTCCTCCCGGACGGGAAGTACCGCTGCCGGGGAGCAGGAGAAACCGGCTGGCACCGTTTATCCTGATCAGCACCTTTACACACGCCGTGAGCTTTTGCGTGGTTTCCTTCATCCCATTGTTTCTAATCGATCAGTTTGCTTTGGGAGAAAAGACTGCAGCGGCCTTTCTCTCGATTTTTTACTCCGCGGGGCTCTGGGCGAGCCTAACCGGGGGAATGATTTCCGACCGGCTGGGGGCTGTACCCGTGGTGACCGCGGTCTGCCTGATCTCCGGCCCTCTGATCTATCTCCTGGATTTGGCCCCTTCCGCTTTGGGGATCGGTTTCCTTCTATTTGTCCTGGGAATATGCAACTATGTCCGTACGCCGGTATCGGAGTCCTATCTGGTCAGCCGGACAAGCGCGCGTCATCGTTCGACCGTACTTGGACTCTACTACTTCTTCAACATCGAAGGAGGGGGGCTGCTGACGCCGATCATGGGTTTTCTGATCGATCGACACGGATTTCGGACCGGTTTTTCGGTTGCCGCTGCTTCCTTGGTTCTTGTGACGCTGATCTGTTTTCTCTGGATGCGGGCCGACTCCACACGGCTGAGTTCTTAACAATGATTTTGGCGGGGGGAAAGATGGTAACAAAACTGTTTGCGGTGGAACGGCTGGAAAATTTCATCCGAATCCAACCGATCCACCCGGCGATCGCAGGAAGATGAAAAAAAGGAGGAGGGGCGTCCATGAAGAATGGTGAAAAGAGCGTGATCAGGGATGGGATGAAAATCGACTGGGATGTGCCGATCGAGATGGATGACGGGGTCGTATTGAGGTGCGACGTTTACCGTCCGATTCAGGACGGAAGCTACCCGGTGCTTCTGACCTATGGCCCCTACGGCAAATATCTGGCCTTCCAGGACGGCTATCCCGACCAGTGGCAAAGGATGGCCGACGGCCATCCGGATGTCACGGCAGGCTCAAGCAACAAGTACCAGAATTGGGAAGTCGGGGACCCTGAAAAATGGGTCGCTTACGGCTATGCATGTGTGCGCGTGGATTCGCGAGGCTGCGGCCGGTCGCCCGGTTATGTGGAAGTCTGGTCGCCCGGAGAGGCTCGCGATCTTTACGCCTGCATCGAGTGGGCGGCCGAACAGAGCTGGTCAAGCGGCAAGGTGGGTATCAACGGCATCTCCTATTATGCCATGAACCAGTGGCAGGTCGCCTCCCTGCAGCCCCCGCACCTTGCGGCCATGTGCGCCTGGGAAGGGGCGGCGGACTATTATCGGGATATGTCCCACCATGGCGGGATCCTGTGTACCTTCATGAAGAACTGGTATGACATGCAGGTGGCAAGCGTCCAGCACGGACTCGGCAGACGCGGGTTTCGGAGCCGCCTCAACGGAGAATGGGTTTCAGGCCCCCTTGAATTGACCGAGGAAGAACTGGGGGCGAATCGAGAAGATCTCGGAAGATCGGTCTCGGAACATGCCATGATCGACGCGTACTGGAAGGCCCGCATGCCCGACTGGTCGAAAGTCACGGTCCCTCTGCTTTCATCGGCCAACTGGGGGGGGCAGGGTCTCCACCCGCGGGGAAATTTCGAAGCCTTCATGCAGGCAGGCTCGACGGAAAAGCGGCTCGAAGTCCACGGAATCGAACACTGGACGGAGTTTTATACCGATTACGGCCGAGGGATTCAAAAGGCGTTTTTCGACTCCTGCCTCAAAGGAGAAAAAAACGGCTGGAACGAGCGACCCGCGGTTCAGCTCCAGATCCGCCACGTGGACAAGTTCGTGGAGCGTTTCGAAAACGAGTGGCCCATCGCGCGTACCCGATGGACCCGATTCTACCTCAAGCCCGATCATTCCCTTGCGATCGATCCCGTTTCGGAAAAAGCCGTTGTCGCCTATGCGGCCCTGGGCGACGGGGTGACGTTTTTATCCGAACCGTTTTCAGAGGAGACTGAAATCACAGGCCCTCTGGCCGCCAAACTGTGGGTCTCTTCGGATACGGAAGATGCGGATCTGTTTCTGGTGTTCAGGGTTTTCGCCCCCGATCTGAAAGAGGTCGTTTTTCAGGGGGCGCTCGATCCCCATACACCGATCGCCCAGGGGTGGCTCAGGGTTTCGCACCGCAAACTCGATGAAAAGCTGTCCCGGGAATATCGGCCCTACCATACCCATGATGAAAGACAACCGCTTGCGCCTGGGGAAGTCGTCGAAGCGGATGTTGAAATCTGGCCCACCTGCATCGTGGTCCCGCGGGGATACCGCATCGCACTGTCCGTGCGCGGCCGGGACTATGTGTATCCGGGCGGAGCCGGGCAGGGGTTAAAGACCATGAAGAATGTTTTTACGGGGGTAGGGCCTTTTCTGCACAACGATCCTCTCGATCGTCCGCCGCAGATTTTCGGGGGACGTGTCTCGCTTCATTTCGATCGAGACAGAAAGCCTTACGTGCTGGTTCCGATCATTCCGGCAAAGGCGTAAAGATCCGCTTTCTTTCGATCCGCCTTTAAGCGGCTCACTTATCGGTTGCGTGGAGGGTTGATTCCATCTTATAAAAACAGTCTTGACTTATGAGCGAATGTCAGATTGAAAATAACTACATGGTACAGAATTTCGGCATTCCGGAAGGGATCACGCCACGCGATCGTATCGATTGCGCGGGTGCAATCGCCTTTTTCCATACTGCATTGTTTATTCAACGAATCAAACGGAGGAGTATTCCAGCATGAAAGAGCAGCAGAACATGTGGGTCAGCGATCTCAATCAACAGGAAGCGGTACTGGGGGACAATCATTTCCCCGAAAGGCTCGAATTTTATGATACGACCTTGAGGGATGGAGAACAGACCATCGGGGTCTCCTGGAACAAGGAGGAGAAACTTGAAATCGCCAGGATGGTGGATTCGCTTGGCGTCGGCCGGATCGAAGCCGGAATGCCGGTTGTTTCCAAGGAGGACAAGGAAGCCGTCGAACTGATCCTGAACGCGGGCCTGAAGGCGGAAATCTGGGGGTTTTGCAGGGCGGTCAAGGGAGATGTCGATGCGTGCATCGATGTCGGGGTGAAACACATCATTTGCGAAATCGCCACCAGCCCGGTCAAGATGAAGGCCAACGGCTTTACGGAAGATGTGATTTTGGGAAAGGTGCTGGACTGTCTTCAGCATGCCAAGAAGCACGGTCTGTATACCGCTTTTTTCGCTGTGGATGCCACCCGTGCCGACATGCGCTTTCTTGAAAAAATCTATCAACAGGCGGTGCGGGAAGGGGGGGCGGATGAAGTCGTAATTGTCGATACATTGGGCGTTGCGACTCCTGAAACCATGTATTACCTGACGCGGCAGCTCCGCCAGTGGGTCGATGTCCCCATCATGACCCATTGCCACAATGATTTCGGCATGGCGACCGCCTGCACGATGTTTTCCTTGAAAGGCGGGGCTTACTGCGCGCAGGTGACTCTCAACGGACTCGGCGAAAAAACTGGGAATGCCGATATCGCGGAAGCGGCGATTGCAGCGAAGCTGTACGGAATGGATGTCAATATCGACATGAAGAAGTTGTACGAAGCCGCCAAACTGGTTGAAAAGCTCACCCGAATCCCGATTTCTCCTCTAAAGCCCGTGGTCGGAGAAAACGTCTTCAAGAAGGAAAGCGGTGTGACTGTGGCGCAGCTCATTAAATATCCGCCTTCGGTAGAGGGGTATTCGCCTGAGATCCTGGGCAGGGAGCGGGAAATTCTGCTGAGCAAAAAGAGCGGCAAAAAATCGGTGGAATACAAGCTGGAGCAGATGAACATTCAGGCGACATCCGAACAGGCGGATGAGATCCTGCTGCGGGTAAAAGAGCTTGGCCTCAAAAAGAAGGGGAATGTCTTTGACGACGAGTTTAAAGAAATTGCGCGGAAGGTCATGAAAGGATAAACCCTGTCGTTGCAGAACGGTTCAACGATTGCAGCCCTTGGACGCTGATAAATAACACGCGAGGGCCATTTTGCCGCATGCTTTCTGGATTTCACAAAATGTGAATTCGAAAGACCAGCGGAGGCAAGGGCGCATAGCGCCTCTGAAAGGGCAAAATGGCCGTTCTGCTTTGAAATTTATGCAACGACAGGGTAAACATCCAAGTCATAGAGAAGCGTCCTGAACCGGGAAAGCGAATCTTCAATCCGGTGCTTGATTCAGGGTGGGGGGGAGAATGAGTCGAACTTCCCTCCTATACTGGTCAGGTGCCGGGTAGCGACTAGAAGGAGTTAGAGATGGATCCGAAAAAAATCGACGGGCATCGGCATATTCTTTTTCCGCAGGCAGAGACTGCCGCCGGCAAATTGGACCCGGTCAAATCGGTTCATATCTACCCGGTGGATGCCCGCAATAAATCCGAATCGATCAACCGGACCCGGGCAGGGGAATGGAATCGAAAGATGCATGATTTCGACGAAAACCTTGCCGATCTGAAGGCTGCCGGCCTGGATATGGCGGTTCTGCAGCCGACCCAAACCATGTTTTTCTACTGGGCCGACGCCGGCGCTGCCGCAGAGCTGGCCCGGATGGTAAATGAATTCACGGCCTCGGGTGTGAGAAAATACCCGGAGCATTTCGTCGGTTTAGCAACGGTGCCGCTCCAGGACGTGGATCTCGCCGTCCGGGAGCTGGCCTACGCAGTCGAAGAACTCCACTTGAAGGGGGTCGTCACCGGGTCCAATATCAATGGGCATGGCTTCGATGAAGAACAGTTTCAGCCTTTCTTTGCTAAAGTCGCTGAACTCGGTATCCCGATTTTTGTTCACCCGACCAATCCGGCAGGCATCGAACGCGTCAAAGACTATTATCTGATGAATTTTTTGTCGCTGCCGCTGGAGTCTGCCATTTTTGCGGGACAGATGGTTTTCGGGGGAGTGCTCGATCGCAACCCGAATTTAAAAATCTGTCTTTCTCATGCCGGAGGGGTGCTGCCCTTTCTGTTGGGGCGTCTTGAGCACGGGCAATCGGTGCGGCCCGAGGCCGGCGAATCGTGCCGGCATCCATTTTCTCATTATCTGAAAAACTTCTATGTGGATACGATTACCTTCCGGCAGGAAACGCTGCGATTCGTTCTGGAAATGATGCCGGAAGGTCATGTTTTCGCCGGAACGGATTACCCCTATGACATGGCGGACCCGGACCCCGTCGGTTCAGTCAACCGTGCAGCAGCAGAAGAAACGGTAAGAGAAAGCATCCTTTGTGAGAGTCTCTCCAGAGTTCTGGGGATCTCCTGAAGTTTTGCGATGTCGGGGTCAATCCGATTCGAATCCCGGCCCATAGGCCGGACCGGACATCGTGCCGTCTGCGGCCTTGCCGATGATGCCGTGCGACATATCCTTGCAGGTAAAGAAGACGACGTCTTCTTGCGGCAGCGCTACGATGGTATGCACGACGTCGGCCGGAAGGTAAATCAGCATGCCGGCGGAGGCTGCGCTCTCCGGCTGGTTGTCGACGCTGACCCGCGCTTTGCCCTTGAGCAGGTAAATCCACTGCTCATTCGGATGCGAATGCGGCCGGGCTCCGGTGCCGCGTTTCAGGGTGATCAGACCCACCTGGATGCGGTCCCCCTCGATCACGGGTCCGTTTGCAGATGAATAGCCGGGCCCGGCATCCATGCGGCCTAATTTCTCCAAATCGAAAATGTAGCGGCCGTCGCCGGCCCTGTGAGCCCCCTCGTTTTTTGTCTTCCCGACATTCATCGATTTTCCCTCCTGATGATAGAAGAATCCTGATTTGTTCCGCAGCCTGCAGCCGTTTTCCGATCAGCTAGCGGCCACCCAGCCGCCGTCGACAAACAGCGTGTGCCCGGTGACGAAATCGGAAGCCGCACTTGCCAGATAGATCGTTGCGTTCACCAGATCATCCGGGCTTGCAAGGCGCCCCAGAGGAATACGACTGAGAATTTTCTTCAGCACTTCGCCCTGAAGGAAATGTTCCCGGCTCGGTGTAAGCACGGCGGTCGGCGCAAGTGCGTTTACCCTTATCCCGCAGGAGGCCCATTCCAAAGCCAGCGCCTCGGTGAGGTGCGACACCCCGGCTTTGACCGCGGCGTATACGGAACGCCCGGGAATAATGCTGCGGCTGAAGGTCGAGCCGAGATTGATGATTTTCCCATATCCATGTTCTCTCATGATTGAACCGATCATCTGGCAACTGAAGAAAAGCCCCTTGAGCCCCGTATCGACGACCGCATCCCAGTCGTTTTCGGTTGTCTCCCAAGCGGATTTGGACACGGTAAATCCCGCATTATTGACCAGGATATCGACCTTGCCGAATCGATTTTGAATAAATCTTTTAAGCTCCTCGATCGTGCTCGTCTTACAGATATCAAAGACAAAGAGTTCTGCCTTCCTCCCCGTTTTCTCGATATCGGCTTTTGCCTCTTTTAACTTTTCCCCACGCCGGCTGCAGACGACGACATCCGCCCCGGCTTCGGCCAACCCCAGGGCAATCGCCCTTCCAATGCCTTCACTGGCACCCGTTACGACCGCCACCCGGCCGGTCAGTTTGAATTGATCCATGCGATCGCCCATTTTTCATTCCCCTTTATCTGATCCTATATCCGGTCCTATATCCGGTCGAATCGTCTCTACTTTCGGCAATGCCTGTCTGTGACGCTGCTCCATTTCATGATCGGCCATGACCCGGCATGCCTTGCTGATGAGGCTGTCGATTTTTCTTGCCCGTTTCTTAAAATCGGCTGCATCGATCCGCAAAAAGTGCAGGCAATCATAGTAGCAGTACCTGACGCACTGCGGATCCCCTCCGCACAGATCGCACTTTCTGGCCTTTGCAGCCGGAGAATAGTTGATCGCGCCGACCGGGCAGGCGAAAGCGCAGCGCCCGCAGGAGATGCATTTTTCGGGATCGATATCGATGAAGCGGTCGCCGTTTCCGGCGGTCTTCTCCTTTATCGCAGATGCCGGGCAAACCCGCATGCACATGGCATCCACGCATTGAAAGCAGACGATCGGTGCGGAAAGCCCCTGCAGCGGATCTTCGATCACCTGGATCCGGGCCAGACTCGGAATGAATTTTCCTTCCTTGGCGGCCGAACAGACGATCTCACACATTCGACAGCCGACACAATTTTCTTTTTTTGCTTCAATAATCCCGTATGCCGTCATGATCCGTTCCTTTTTTCATCCGCCTGAGATGACCAAGAATCGTGGTGCAACTGAAGTTGTCGAGGATGCCGGCCGATTTCGCATGGACTTTCATTTTCTTTCACCGCTCCGCTCGATGATCCAGGACGATCCCGGCATCATCTTCAATCCGGTACTTTGCAAGGGTTGCGGGTTCAGGTACGCCGTCTTCATCCCATCCTCTCAGCCCATAGTATTCCGTTCGCATGATCTTGAAGTTTTCTTCCCCCATCACCCGATCCTTTGTCGGTCCCCGGGCATGGCATTCTTTCAAGACTCTCGCCGGAAGCGCATCACTTTCCTTCCCGAGTCCCTCCCGCAGGTTGATCAGCCGGATCATCGTCTCGACCTTTCCGGAAGTCCACAGCAGTTCGGAACTTCGATAGCTTTCGCCCGTGACGGCATTCAGATATTCGGTATAGTCGCCGGTGCTGAGGGGAATGAACTTTCCTCCGATATCACAGACGATCAATGAATGCATGACGCAGTTTTCGTCCATCATCTCCTTGACGATCCGGGCCTTGTTTTCGGTGGTGAACGGATCCAGATCTCCGAGGACTTCTTTCATCGGCGGCCAGGCGCGGCGGTGGCATCCTCCCCGGGGAGTGACGGCATAGGTCAGGGCCGCTCCCCAGCCGGCCCGCGGATCATAGGCTGGAAACTCGAGTCCCTTGGCATGCATGGCAAAGGCTCCGGCAGCCGGCGGCAGGCGGTCGGCAAGGCCTTTAACGCCTTCTGCGCATAATGCCCCGAATCCTTCCCGCCGTGCGATCTGTTCTAACAGCCTTAAAACGTTTTCGATATCACCGAATCCCAGCCGCAAACCGCCGGTGTCGGCTTCCGTGAGGTATCCTTTTTCGAAGCATTCCATGACATACCCAACGACCGAACCGGATGAAATCGTATCCAATCCGAGCCGGTCGCAGGCCTTGTTGGCGGCGATGATGAAAGACGGATCATGGATCCCGAGGTTCGATCCGAACATGCCGATAGTTTCATATTCCGGGCCTTCGATCTGCACCCCCGGGAAACGGCTGCCCGGCTCGGCCCTGCTCCACTTGGAACAGGCCATGATGCAGGAGTAGCAGGCGCGGTCCCTCACGAAACGCTTGCTCATGCCGTCGGCATCGATTTTTCCCACCGCCTCGGGGTCCGTGCCGCCCTGGAAATTTTTCGTCGGCAGCATGCCGGCGGCGTTGGTGATGTTAAATGTCAGCGGGGTGCCATATCTGCGCCGGGCTTTTCCGACAGGGCTTTCGACATGCCGCTCGTGATGCTTTTTCACGAGGGCAAACATCCCGGGCAGGTCGGTGCAGGTGACGCCGCCGGATCCCTTGACCCCGATAGCCTTTACCTGCTTTGATCCCAGAACGGCGCCCGCTCCGCCCCTTCCGGCCTTTCGGAAGTATTCGCTCCCCACGCAGGCGAACCGGACCCGGTTTTCCCCGGCCTGGCCGATGCTTAAAACACCGGCTTTTTCGCCCAGACGGGATTTGACATACCGTTCGGCGGCGAAGCTGTCCTTGCCCCAGAGCGGGCGGGCATCTTCGAAATCGACCTGTCGATCTCGGATGAAGAGGCAGACCGGAGATGCCGAGCGGCCGCTGATGATGAGTGCGTCATAACCGCAAAATTTCAGCTCGACCGCGAAATAGCCGCTGGAATAAGATTCAAGCCAGCCGCCGGTCGCCGGTGATTTGGTGATAATCAGGTGTTTGCCGGCGCCCGGGGCCATGGTTGCCGTCAGCGGTCCGGTCAATACCATAAACAGGTTGTCCGGTCCCAAAGGGTCCGTTTCCGGTGGGATCAGATCGTAATAGAGCCTGGCCCCCAGGCCCCTTCCGCCAAGGTAGGTTTTGACTGTGTCCGGTTCGATGGGAATCTCGCGAAAAAAACGACCGGACAGATCGATATGGAGCATTTTTAAAGCATATCCGTGGGCCATCAGATCACTCCTTCAAACAGCATTCCGATGAAATCTCTTGACCGGTGAGAATGTCTATATCATATAGGATCTGAATTGAAAACTTCGCTTGACAGATGCAAGACCGCTCGTAATATAATCGGCCTGCACCGGAGAGGCCTCCTTTATTCAACCCGACAACAAATTGGAAGGAAAAGAAACATGAAGAAAAAAATCTTTACGACTGTTGTACCAGTAGTAGTGAGTATTTTTCTGTTCATTCCTTCACTTTCATGGTCGCAGGCGAAAGGGCCCATTAAAATCGGCTTCCTGGCACCCCTCTCGGGCGGATTTGCCGCCCAGGGCAAGGATATGCTGGCGGCGCTTCAGCAATACCTCGAGGAGGTCAACTATCAGGCGGCCGGCCGGAAAATCGAGCTTTTGATCGAAGACGATGAGGCGAACCCGGCGACAGGGCTCACCAAGACACGGAAACTGGTGGAAAAGGATGGCGTCCATCTGATGACCGGGGGGATGATGGCATCCACCGCCTATGCCCTGGCACCCTACATCGACTCCAAAGAGATCCCCATGACCTATCCGGTGATGTCTGCCGATGACATTACGCAAAGAAAGATCCCCAAGTGGATCGTTCGGACCGGTTGGGCGAGCAGCCAACCCCATCAGCCCTTCGGCGAATACGCCTACAACGTTCTCAAATACAGGAAGGTCTCCATCGTATCCTACGATTTTGCCTTCGGATGGGAGTGTGCGGGGGGGTTCCATAAGACGTTTGAGGACGCGGGTGGAAAAATTCTCCAGAAGATATGGGTCCCCCTGACTGCCCAGGACATGAGCCCCTACCTCTCACAGATTTCAAAGGACGCCGATGCGGTCTTTGCCGTATTCTCCGGACGGTTGACCCTGCAGTTCGCCAAGCAGTACCAGGAATTCGGGCTCAAGGACAAAATTCCCCTGATCGGCAACGGAACGCTGACCGATGAACACGCGCTGCCCTCCATGGGCGATGAGGCGATCGGAATCGTCACCCCTCTCCACTACAGCGAAGTCCTGGAAAACGAAGCGAACAGGAAATTCGTCGCAGGATTCCGCAAGAAGGCCCAAAAGGCGGCTTCCTATTATTCCGAGGGAACCTATACGGGAGCGCGCTGGATTGTGGAAGCAATCAAATCGATCAACGGGGATGTGGAGAATAGAGAGAAGATGCTTAAGGCTTTGAAGCAGGTCGCGCTCACGGATGTCCCGCGAGGGCCCATGAAGCTTGACAACTATGGGAATCCGATTCAGAACATCTACGTCCGCAAGGTGGAAAAAGTCGGAGGCGCGCTTCAGAATTCGGTGATTCATACCTATTCGGATGTCTCCCAGTTTTGGAAAGCAAAACCCGAGGAGTTCTTGAAGCAGCCCGTATATTCCCGTGAATTTCCTCCCGTGAAACCCTGACAGGTTGAAGTCGAGGTCATGGATGCACCGTGAGCGGAAGAGGGCTTCTGCCTCCGGTGCGACATGAAAGCCCTTGGTCAGAGGGCAAAAGATGCCCTGCCGGGGGAGCTGACGGGACCTTTTCCTCAAAACGGCTTCAGAGGAGAAATTTTGAGCAATTTTCTGCTGGTTCAGATGCTCAACGGCCTTTCTTTCGGAGCTCTTCTCTTTTTACTCTCCAGCGGTCTCTCCCTCATCTACGGGGTCATGAAGATCGTCAACATCGCCCACGGCTCTTATTTCATGCTGGGCTCCTATGTAGGGCTTTCCGTCATGATACAGACGAAAAGCTTCCTGCTTAGCGCTGCGGCCGGGGGCCTGGCCGTCGGCCTGCTCGGTTTCATCATGGAGCGCGGGTTCTTGAGAAGATTTCCGTTGCAGGCCCTTCCGCAGATGATGATCACCCTCGGGTTTGCCCTGGTTTTTCGCGATCTCTCGCTGCTGATCTGGGGAGGAGACCCCTACATCCTGCCCTGTCCGGCGTATCTGAAGGGGTCCGTAAGTATATTCCAAGTCGTTTTCCCCATTTACCGCCTTTTCATCATCGGTGTGGCCGCAGCGATTGCGGCCGTTCTCTGGTTCTTCAATGAAAAAACACTCATCGGTGCAAAACTGCGGGCGGTTGTGGATGATCATGAGATGGCCGGGGGCACCGGCTTAAACGTTCCCCTGATTTCGGGGTGCATGTTCGGCCTCGGGGCATTTCTGGCGGGCTTTGCCGGGATCATGGGCGGTCCTGTCTTCGGGGTTTACCCGGGATTGGATTTCGAACTCCTCTCCCTGGCATTCGTGGTGGTCATCGTCGGTGGACGCGGAAGCCTCCTGGGATCGGCCGTGGGAAGCATTCTGGTGGGACTGGTGGATAATTTCGGTAAAGCCCTGATTCCGGAGCTTTCCTATTTTACCCTGTTTGCCCCTATGGCGCTGGTGGTCGCTCTCAAACCCACCGGACTCTTCGGAAAAGAATGAGAAGATGAAAGATCTGCTGAGTTCAAAATCAAAAATCGCCGGCATGATCCTGGCTGTTTTGATTCTGATGGTCCTGCCGCCCTTTTACAGCTCCTACTGGGTCACACTTCTTACTCAGATGCTGATTTTTGCCGTTTTGGCCATGAGCCTGGATATCCTCCTTGGCTATACGGGGTTGTCTTCATTCGGGCATGCGGGGTTTTTCGGCGTGGCGGGTTACGTGGTGGCGATCCTTTCCACCCGCTATCAAACGGGATTTCTCATCTGCTTCATCAGCGGGGTCTTTCTGCCTGTTTTCATCAGCATGATTTTCGGATTCCTGGTCGCGCATGCCGCCGGGGTCTACTTCCTGATCATTACCCTGGCGCTGGGCATGGTTCTGTGGGGCCTGGCCTTCCGCTGGGTATCGATGACCGGGGGCGACAACGGGATCGCAGGAATCCTTCGACCGGATATTGGAATTCCGGTTCTCCTGAAGGACCCCCTCACATTTTATTACTTTATTCTCTTATTCTTTCTGATCAGCCTGATCCTGATGACCGTTCTCGTTCGATCCCCGTTCGGGCACAGCCTCAAGGGCATCCGGGAGAGCGAATCCAGAATGCGGGTTCTCGGTTATCATTCATGGCTGCATAAATATCTGGGATATGTCGCTGCCGCCGCCTTTGCGGGCGCTGCCGGCGTCTTCTGGGCTTACTTCAATGGTTTCATCAGTCCTTTCGACATGGATCTGAACGCATCCATCGAAATCGTGCTGATGGTCATCCTGGGAGGACCGGGAACCTTGATCGGACCGGCTCTGGGAGCAGGGATCATCATATTCCTTAAAAACTTTATCAGCGCATACACCCAGCGATGGCTGCTGATCCTTGGAACCATCTACATCCTCACCATTCTCTATGCACCTCAGGGCCTGATGAACCTCCTCCAGAGCCGGCTCAAAAGACGGCGGAAGGATGCTTGCGAGAAGACCTGGATGGATGAAGACGGGCGCTTCGAAAACAGGACAGGATAGGGGCCGCCCGCTGGAAAGAACGCCCATGGAATTCGTGGAAAAGAAAGAGAAAACAGAGATCGGACCATGCCTGGTGCTTGAAGACCTCTCCATCGAGTTTGGTGGATTGCGGGCTGTCGACGGCATGAATCTAACGGTTGCGCCGGGAGAGAGGCATGTGCTGATGGGGCCAAACGGCGCCGGCAAAACGACCCTCTTCAACCTCATCAGCGGCATCTATCCCCCCACCGGAGGCCGGATCTTATTTTTTGAAAAGGATATCAGCAGATCCCCCATCTACCGCCGGGCCGCCATGGGAATTGCCAGAACCTATCAGGTAACCAATCTTTTCCGTTGCCTGACGGTTGCGGAAAATATTCTGATGGCCTGCCATGCGCTGGAGCCGACAAAGTTTGTCATGTTCCGGCTCCTATCTTCCTGCCGCTGCCAGATGGATCGGTGCGGCCAAATTTTAAATGAGTTCGATCTTTGGGACACCCGCAACGAGCTGGTGAAGAATCTTTCGCACGGCGATCAAAGGAGAATCGAGGTGGCCATGGCCCTGGCCGGAAAGCCCAAACTGCTTCTTCTCGATGAACCGGCGGCCGGGCTTTCTGCGGCGGAGACCAAAGATCTGACAAAGCTGCTCAAAAAACTCGATCCTTCGATTACGATCCTGCTGATCGAACACGATCTGGACGTTGCCTTCGAATTTGCCGAAAAGATAACCGTTCTTTATCAGGGGAAGTTTCTGACGGAGGGTACAAAGGAGGAGATCCGGAACAATTCGACCGTAAACGAGATCTATCTGGGTTCGGATTGGCTGGGTTCGGATTGGCTGGGTTCGGATTGGGGGGGGAGCGATATTTCATGCTCAACATAATCGATATCCATACCTATTACGGCGACAGCTATGTACTCCAGGGCGTGAGCCTGGAGGTGAAGAAGGGGTCCGTCGTTGCACTCCTCGGGAGAAACGGGGTGGGAAAAACCACCCTGGTCCGTTCGATCGTCGGCTTCACCCCGGCAAGGAGAGGACGGATCCTTTTCAATGACCGGGATATCACCCATATGAACCCCCATAAAATCATACGGCTCGGGGTTGGCCTCGTTCCCCAAGGCAGACGGGTGTTCCCTTCCCTGACGGTGAAGGAAAATCTGGCCGTTGCGCAGCGCGGCCGGAATGAGCAGGGCTGGGGTTTCGCAAAGATCTATTCTCTGTTCCCCCGTCTGGAGGAGCGCCGGAAGCAGAGGGCAAGTACCCTCAGCGGGGGGGAACAGCAGATGCTTGCGGTCGCAAGAGCCTTGATTTCGAATCCGCTCTTCATCCTTATGGACGAACCGACAGAGGGGCTGGCGCCGGTCCTGGTCCGGGAAGTGGGGGAGGCGATCCGGCGGCTGAAGGAAGAGGGATTATCCATTTTCCTTGTGGAGCAAAACCTCGCCTTTGCCAGGAAATTTGCGGACCGCATCCATTTGATGAGCAAGGGAAAGATCGTATGCTCTGCAAGTCCGGAACAGTTCTGGGAGGATTCGGAATCAAAGCATCTCTATCTGGGGGTTTGATGGTTTTCAGGAAAGAGGTAATCACTTGACATCGTTTCATATCTCGAATAGGGATATGGAGCTGTCCGATAGGTCTCAATACCCACTGAACGATTCTTTATTTCTTCACCAAAGGAGGCTGCAAATGAAAAAAATTCTTGTTTTACTGATGATTTTTGCATGCTGTAGTGTCCTCATCTCTGCGAATGTCCAGGCGGCGAATCCGGATAAAGTAAAGGTCGGCATCCTGCTTCCTCTCACCGGTACTTTTGCGGCGGTGGCTGAAACCCAGAGGCAGGGCGCACTGTTGGCAATCGATGTGGTCAACAAAAGAGGCGGACTCGACATGCCGGGGGGAAAGGTGATGGTGGAAGGAGTCGTCGCCGATGATGAGGCGAAGCTGGATGTGGGTGTCCGGCGTTACCGCTACATGGTTTCGGAAGGGGTCAAGGGCGTGGGCGGCCAGACCTGGGCTCCGCTTTCTTTCGCCATCAACGCACTGGTTCAAAAAGAGCCCATGCCGTATTTCCCCGTCTGCGTCATGGCCAAGGAGGGCTTTTTGAAGGGCAAGCTTGCCGAGTCCACATTTGCCGCGGCATACAGCCCCTGGACGGTGGGATACATGGACGGCTCAGCGGCAATCAAGGTGCTGGGAAAGAAGCGCATTTTCTTCCTGGCGAGGGCAGATAGCTGGGGCTGGGACATCCGGGACGGTGTATATGCGGCCGCCAAGGAATTCGGCGCCGAGATTACAGGTTATGACGAGGTTCCATTGGGAACCAGTGACTATACGACGGTTCTGCAAAAGGTTGCGGCTGCAAAACCCGATGTCTTCATCGCCGCTCAATTCGGCGGCGATGCCGTAGCCCTCCTGAAACAGTGCCACGAGATGGGTCTCAGCAAGAGCATGACCATCTTCAATTCCTTTATCACAAATGTCGTCGCCAAAGGCATTCCTGCCCAGGCGCTGGACGGGGTCTACTCCATCCATTATTTTTACCATGACCTGAGCGAGTTCGAAGACAAGGAAGTGGCAAAGAGCGCCAGGGAGTTTTCCGAGCTTTACAGGGCGAAGTACAATGCGCCTCCGGATGCGTATGCAACCATCGCCTATACCGCCTACTCGGAAATGTTCCGGGGCTTCGAGGCGGCCAAGTCCTTCGACCCGAAAAAAGTGTCCGCGGCGCTGATGGCAAACGACGGAGCCTTCACCAGCGTCAAAGGCCCTGCCAAATGGAGACAGGATCACTCGGCGGTATACAAGTATGCCGGTTTCCTGGTCAAAGGGAAAAGCGCACAGGAGCGAAAAAACGAATGGGATCTGTTCAAGGTCGTCGGATATCAGGGGGGTGATTCCGTGATGCCGACCCTGAAGTCCCTGGGTTATTAGTTCTGTTCATTCCCTGCGCTGCAGGGAATGCTTCAACCGGGGAGGGGTTCAGCGTTTGCCGGCTTCATTTCCGGACCGGAATCGAACCCGTAAACTCTGAACCCCGGGCCCATGATGAAAAAGGGGGCTGTACGTGAGCGGGGATGCAGGCGGAGAAATCATCCGGACCGAAGGCGTCACCAAACGATTCGGCAAAATGATCGCCGTCGACCGCGTCGATTATGTCCTGCGTGAAAACGAAGTCGCCGGTATCATCGGATCCAATGGAGCCGGAAAGACCACGTTTTTCAATCTCATTACCGGTTACTATCCGCCCGATGAGGGAACGATTCATTATCATGGGGAAGACATCACCCGCCTGTCGCCTCAAAGGCGCGTGGACATGGGGATGATGCGAACCTTTCAACTGACCTCCGCCTTCGACAATCTCAAGGTGGTCGACAACCTGGTTTTATCCTTTTTCAAAGCCCATCGGAAAGCATCCTTTCTTTCCCTTTTCCTCAATACCTGCAAGCGATACCGCAGAGAAGAAAAAATACTCGAATGCCTGGAAACCTTCGAGCTTCAGAATACTTCCGAAAAACAGGTGAAGCATCTGAGTCTCGGCGAGAAGAGACGCCTGGAGATTGCCATGGCGGTTCTTGCCGAGCCCAGGGTATTGCTGCTGGACGAGCCGTTGGCCGGTCTTGCAGACTCGGAAATCAGAGGGGTTCTCGGGGTACTGGCCAAGCACGTCGGCAAGCAGACGATCCTGATTGTGGAACACAAAATTTCACAGGTGGAAGATTTCCTGCAAAGGCTCACCGTCATGCACGAGGGGAGAATCATTGCAGACGGGAATTGCCAGGAATGCCTCAGCGCCCCGGAAGTGCGAAGAAGCTACTGGCAGATCGAAGCCGCCGACGAGGAAATCTACGATGCCGGCACATACGGAGCGCATTCGGATGAATAACGAAATCCTGGCGGTCAGAGGAATCAGCGTTTCATACGGGGAATCGAAGGTATTGTTCGAAGCGAATCTCAGTCTGGCACCGGGCCAGGTGGTTGCCTGCGTCGGCCGCAACGGAGCCGGGAAAACCACCCTGCTCAAGAGCATCGGCGGATTTCTCAAACCAACCTGCGGGTCGATCATTTTCAACGATATCGAACTGATCGGGCTAAAGTCTTATGACATCGCCAAGATGGGGCTCAAATACATTCCCCAGGACAAGAAGGTGTTTTCGGATTTGACGGTCAGGGAAAACCTCGAACTGGGCAGCTATGCCACGCAGGATTACAACTGGGATCAGGTTACCGGCTATTTTCCAATGCTGAAACCCCTCATGGATCGCAAGGCGGGGTACCTAAGCGGAGGAGAGCGCCAGATGCTGATGATCGGAAGAGCCATCCTCGGAAATCCCAAGGTGCTGCTGATCGATGAGCCCACCGAAGGGCTGGCCCCGAGCGTTGTTTCTCACCTGAAGAACGTCTTCAAGGAATTGAGCAGAAAATCCGCGCTGGTCATCGTCGAACAAAACCTTTCCCTGGTGTGCACCATATCCGACAGAGTATACGCCCTCAAAGAAGGGCGTATCGTCGCTGAAATCTGCGACCAGGAATCCATCAAGACAAACGCCTGCGAAAAGTATCTCTGAATCGGCTCAGCCCATGATACGACCCAAGATACGATATGATACGACGAGGAAATTTTCGATGATGAAGATCTTCAGATGGTGGCGGGGCATCCTGCTGGCGTTTTTTCTCATCGCCGTGGTGAGGGTGCTCCTACCGCTTCCCTTTGCCAACGAGATCGTTATTTTTTCCATTTACACCATGGGCTGCAACTTCCTTCTGGGCCGGGTCGGGTTTATTTCATTCGGGCAGCCTGCCTATTTGGCGGTCGGAGCATATGCGAGCGCCTTCTATCTGTATTATTTCGGCAACAACCCATACGTCGGCATCCTCATCGGAATAGCGGTCGGGGCTGTGGTGTCCGCGATCGTCGGCGCCTTCTTCGTCCGGTTGCGCAGCGACTATTTCGCCCTGGTCAATCTGGCGCTGGCGGTGATTGTGTTCTATATGATGGAAAAAGTGCTGGCGCGCTTCACCCACGGTGACAACGGCCTGTGGTTTCTGACCAGCATGACCTCTACGCCCGTGCTCGATCTGGGCAGACCGAGCGATTTTTTCATCTTCAGCTTCCTGGTGGCCATGGCCATCTGGGCATTTTACAAGTATCTGGACGATACCATTTACGGCGCCTGCTGCATGGGTACCAAGATCAACGAAGACAAGCTGACATTTATCGGATACAGCAACTTCAGGATCCGGCTGGTGGCCTTCATCATCGCCAACACGACGACTGCGTTGGCCGGCTCGCTGTATGCAGTCTATTTAGGATTTGTAAGTCCTGCAATCACTCACCCCGCGCGGGCCGCCGACCCGGTCGTTGTGACCATTCTGGGAGGAGTCGGAACTCTCTATGGACCCATCGTCGGAGCCATCGCATATACCGGAATGAAAGATCTGCTCAGCGGCTTCATCGCCAACTGGGAGCTTTTTATCGGGGTGCTGCTGGTCGTTATTATGCTTGCCGGAGAAAAAGGCATCTGGGGGACGCTTGAGCCCTTTCTGAAAACGGCTTTTTCCCGGAAGAAAGCCCTGGCGCAGTAGGGTTTCCGGTTTGCGGGTTACGGGTCGTCCCGCCGGGGCGGGATTGCCGGTTAGGGGTTGCGCGTCGAGGTTCTGGGGCATACGGGTTTTTCGATCGGCTGCCTGCAGTTCGCGCCTCACGGATGAAAGCGGAGATGAAGGAAGGTGATGGATACGCAACTACTGATTTCAAGTGTCATTTTCGGCCTGAGCATCGGCAGCATCTTTTTCCTGATGGCCATCGGCCTTTCGCTCTGTTTCGGCCTGATGCGCATCATCAGCCTCGACCAGTTGCTCTATTATTCCGTAGGCGCCTACATCACCTATACGCTTCATGTCGTTACGGGAAACACCTGGGTCGGCGTGCTCGGCGGGATGATCGTTGCCGGGCTTGTCAGTTTCGCGGTGGAGCGATGCGTCTTTTTGCGCATTTACGAACGGGATATCACCTTCACCATGATCGCATCCTTCGGGATTCTGTTTGCCGGTGTGGGTGCCATCAAATACATCTGGGGGGTGGTTCCCCGTCCGGTTCCCATTCCGATAGAGGCAAAAATCAATATTCTCGGCACGGCAATCCCCTCCTACCGCCTGATCGTCGTCTGCATCTCCCTGCTGGTGTATGCCGGCATCTGGCTCTTTTTGAACCGGACCATCACCGGCAAGGCCATCCGGGCCGGCATCGAGGACGTGGAGCATGTGGAAGGCCTCGGAATCAATGTGTACAAGCTTTTCACCGCTACTTTCATCATCGCCGGCACCTTATCCGGCCTGGCGGGGGGGCTGCACTCGTCCCTGATCATGGTGGATCCTCAAATGGGGCTCGAGGTCCTGGCATTCGTCTTCATGGTCGTTATCATCGGAGGCCTGGGGAGCATCAAAGGGACCCTGATATCGGCCTTCATCGTGGGACAGGTGATCTCGCTGGGATCCCTCGTCTACGCCCCGCTGGCGCAGATGGCCCCCTTTGCCATCATGCTGCTGATTCTCCTGATCAAGCCGACCGGTCTTTACGGAAGCAAGCTGCTGAAACGATAGCAGCCGTTTCGCCATTCAGGCACGAAGGCATGCCGCAATCATTCCGCATCGTAGAGCACACGATCCGGCGGCCAGGCATTCATGACCTGCCGCATGAAAGCGAATTCACCGATATGATAGGCATTATGATCGGCCGCCAGCAGGATCTCCCTGTAAATCGTATAGTCCTTCGCATGGGGAATGGGAGCAAAGAGATCCAGGCTCCGATCCGTCGCCAGATCTTTCAGAACTTCAAGATCCGCCAGAAATCGGTTTATGGTTTTTTGCCACCCGGCTTCGTCTGCCGTTTCCTTCGGTGACGGGAAATACCCCTGCGGCCATTCCGGTGAGGCATGGTCCGCGTTTTGAATAAACTCCACGATGTCCCACTGGACAATCCGCATGTGTTCGAGAATATGCCAGGGAGCGTAAGGCATGCCCGGCGCCTTGCTGTTGATGAGGTGCATCGGAAATTCTGCAACGGCTTCGTCGAAAGTCATGTGCGCGTTTCCTCCTCTGAGCAATTCCAGCAACTGCTTTCGAATGACTTCTTCCTTTTCCATCCTACGACCTCCATCCGGTGAGCTCCATCTTCGGAGTCTACCGATTCTACCCTCTGTTGATTATGGATGCCATATAGCCTGCGCCGAATCCGTTGTCGATGTTGACCACTGCGACATTCGAGCTGCAGCTATTCAGCATGGAAAACAGCGCGGTGAGGCCGCCGAAGCTCACCCCGTAGCCGATACTGGTCGGGACTGCGATCACCGGCCGGCTGACCATGCCGGCCACTACGCTGGGGAGAGCACCTTCCATTCCGGCCACGACCACAAGGACCGATGCGTTTTCGATAAGCGATTTGTGTCTGAAGAGTCTATGGATGCCGGCAACACCGACATCGAAGACGGATTCGACGCTGTTTCCCATGGCTTCTGCGGTAATGATCGCCTCTCTTGCGACCGGTATATCCGAGGTGCCGGCGGACAGGACCAGAATGGTGCCCTTCTGCCGGATCGAGATTTTCTGCTTTTTCCAGACGATCATCCGGGCGTCCGAATGAAAAACCGCATCCGGAAAGCGCCGCAGAACAGCCTCGGCTTTCTCCGAATCGATGCGGGTAACCAGGACCACATTTTCCTGCAGCAGCATCTTTTCCATGATGCCGCCGATCTGGTCGACGGTCTTTCCCTGTCCGAAGATCACTTCCGGAAAGCCCTTGCGCAGGGAGCGGTGATGGTCTATATGGGCATAGTCGATGTCCTCACAGGACATGTTGGCCAGGTTTTCAGCCGCACGCTCAACGGTAAGCCGGCCTGCCGCAACCGATTGAAGCAGTTGATGGAGCATATCAAGGTTCATGGCTCGATTTTCCTTGTACGGGTTTAGAAAAATGCCTCGAACCTTCAAGGTAAACTGAAAATATCCATCCGGTCAATACCCTGCAGGGGAGGCTCCAAGGAGTAACGGAAATGAGAATCGCTGTGATCATACCGGCCCGGTATCATTCGAGCCGCTTCGAAGGCAAAGCGCTGGCGCCGATTTGCGGAATACCGATGATCCGCCATACCTTCGAACGGGCGATGCGCTCCGATCGCATACAGGATGTCGTTGTGGCCACCGACGATGAAAGGATTATACGGGCGGTGGAGGCTTTCGGCGGGAGGGCTGTTCTGACCTCGGGCAGCAGTCGTTCAGGCACCGACCGGGTGGCCGAAGCCGCTGAGAAGATGGGCCTTGCGCTTTCCGATGTCGTGGTCAACGTCCAGGGGGATCAACCGCTGCTCGACCCTCAGTCGATAGAGGAGGTGATTCGACCGTTTTCGGATGAACCGGGGGTGGAGATGACCACGCTTGCATTCCGGATCATCGATGAGAACGAGATCACCGACCCAAGGGACGTAAAGGTTGTTTTTGACAACAAGGGGGATGCGCTGTACTTTTCCCGCTCCCCCATTCCGTTCTGCCGGGACATGGATGTTTCCTGCGATCTGTACAAACATCTCGGCGTGTACGCCTACACGAGGCGTTTTCTCGAAATCTACCGCGGCATGACATCGGGTACGCTGGAGGAGATTGAAAAACTGGAGCAGCTTCGAGTGCTCGAACACGGCTATCGCATCCGCGTCCTGATCACGCCTTACGATTCCCCGGAGGTGGACGTGCCCGAAGATATTCCGGGGATCGAGAGGATCATCGAAGCAGGCGGAGCTCCGGGTATCCGGATCTTTACTTCAAAACAACCGTAGCCTTTCTCGGCTCCATACAGCAGCAGGGGCGCACGCTTACGATGCGGACACCGCTCGCACGGGCCGGACCTACTTTGATGAAGGCGCCCAGTACCGTCGCATTGCCCCCGAGTCCGAGCGCTCCCACATTTTCAGCGTTGATCCATTCGGAAACCTTCCGTTCCCATTGATTCTGACGGCTGAGGGAACCTTTCTTCATCGCCTCCAGCATCAGTGCGGAAGCTTCCATATGGGTCCTTCCGATTCCCATTGCCAGGGTGCAGGGGGTGCAGCCGATGTTTTTTACCTCTGATGCCATCCAACCGGCAGCCTCTCTCAACAGGTTTTCCGCACTTCTCCTGTGGAAGATGCGGTAGGTTTTTGCACGGATTTCAGGCCCGCCTCCGAGCATCAAAACCGTGATCCGAAGGGCGCTTCCGGCTGCGGGGTTTACAATGACCGGAGCGGGAGAAAGCTTTGCGGGGTCCTTGTACAAGCCCCCGGATTGTTCGATTCGTTCGATATCGCTGCCGCGCACGGCCATCGGCCTTCCGGGCATGCATCGGAGGCCTTCGGCGATTCCGTGGTGAACGGCTGAGAGCCACCCGGGGGGAAGCGCCGCATCGTTTCCGATGTCTGCAATGACATGCGGAATGCCGGTATCGTCGCAAAGAGGGAAGCCCTTCTTCTCGGCGACTTGGGCATTTTCATAGAGTTTTTCGAGAACCCATCGGGTATTTTCATTTTCTTCCCGGCCAATGGCGGTCCGATACGCCTTGAACCGGTCTTTTCCGAAGGTGGTTCCGGCCTTTATCAGGCAGTCTCTTACCGCAGTTTCGATCGTGCTTGCCGTGATCATGAAGGATTCGTCTCCAGTGGACGGGAACTCTCAATCGATTCACTTGACCGTATAGGAATTCCCGTTTTCCGAGTTTTTGGTTTCAGGTGTCAGGTGTCAGGTTTCGGCCGGAATCTCCATTTTTAACCACGAAAAACGCGAAAGACACGAAAACGATCGCGCGTTCTCTGACATTCTTTCGTGTATTTCGTGTATTTCGTGGTTTAATCTGAGAAAATCGTCTTTCCATGCGCGCTGGCAATGATGGCGGGGAAACTCCTCACCCTCAGCTCGTAAAGAGCCTCGATACCTTCTTCCGGAAAAGCGGCGATTCGCCGGGAAAGGATTTTATCCGAAAAAAGGGCGGTGACCGGAGGGGTTACGGCAAAGACCGAGCCGTATCTGTTCAGCGCTTCGGTTGTATCCGGACCGATGGACCCCTTGCCGATATGGATCCTGACCCCGGCCTTCGAGAGGGCCGGAAGACTGCTCTCGATTTCGACCTTATTGGTGGTTGTCGGGCCGATGCCGGCCGGGCTGACGGCGGTGTGGAAAATCACCGCTCCGTTCAGATCGATGCCGAGCTCATCCCAAACCCCATTTTCGATCCGATCCACGATTCGGGGCAGGACGGCGTCTCTGCCGCAAAGGATCGTTCCGGTGATTTCGATCGGCTGCCCGACCTCGAGTCGATCGAATTCGGAAGCCGGAAGGGGTGTTGAGAGCTGCAGGATTTCTCTTTTCGGTTTCATTGCCGCTGCTTTCCGGTTGAAACGACTTTGCGTTCTCGTTTTCGGTTCATACAGTTCAAGGGCTTTTTCTGTCAATACGATATTTCATTCCATCATTCCGCCCGATGCAATGTTGACCGGCTTCAGGGATCAATGCTATTTTGAGCGAAAATTTTGGATTTCCACTTCAAGCCGCAAGGAGGAGATATGAACATCATGGCATGTTACGATGGATCCGGAGTTTCCAAAGGCGCTCTGACACTGGCGAAGGAACACGGGAAAGCATTTGATGGCAAGGTATACCTGGTTCGATCCATGGAGGGAGGTCTTGACGTCCCCAAGCGGGAATTCGATCATGCCGAGCGCGAGTTGAGCGACCTTGCGGAGTCCTTTTTCAAAGAGGAGGGAGTCCAGTGCGAATCGCATCTTCTGGTGCGCGGAATGAGCCCGGGGGAGGATATCGTCCGGTTTGCATCGGAGCATGCGGTGGATGAAATCATCATCGGGATCCAGAAAAGATCCAAGGTGGGAAAACTGATCTTCGGATCGACCGCTCAGTTCGTCATCCTGGAAGCGCCATGCCCGGTGATTGCCATCAAGTGAAAACCGGCCCGGAATCAGATCCGGCCTCGGCATGGATCAGGATTTTCTGGACAACAGCGCCATCCGATGAAAACTCTAAAGATCTTGGAAGGATCAAAAATGAGCCGTATTCCCTACATTCGAAGAGAAGATTTTTCAGAGGCGCAGAAGCGTCTCTTTGACGGCATTACCCGGGGCGAAAGGGGCAAGGAACGACCCCTCGAAAAATTTCTCACTCCCGAAGGCGGCCTGGCAGGACCTTTCAACGCGCTTCTGTACAGCCCCATTCTCGGAGATGCCGCACAACGCCTGGGGGAAGGGATCCGATTTCACAGTGCAATCCCTCCAAGGCTTCGGGAATTGGCCATCCTCGTTGTCGCCGCCGACTGGAAAGCCGAATATGAGTGGTATTCGCATGAAAAAATCGGGAGGAGGGAAGGACTGTCCGATTCCGTCATGGAAAGCATCCGGAAAGGAGAGATCCCCGTTTTCTCGGATTCCGAACAGCCTGCGGTATACCGGCTCATCGTGGAGCTGCTCGAAAACCGCCAGGTATCCGATCCGGTTTATAAAGAGGCGATCGAGAGGCTTGGAGAGACGGTTGTCGTGGAACTCGTGATGCTTGCCGGATACTATACGATGATTTCCATGATCCTGAATGTGTTTAAGGTTCCGCTGCCGCCGGGAGAGAAAAATCCTTTTTCATGAGTTTTCGCGGGTGACCCCACACCTTCCATAAAGCATCCGGCTTACGTAAATACGATTTTCGCCCCATTTTCGCGATCTCCCCGGGTTTGATATTCTCAAAGAAAAACTGCTTCAGAGGAGATTCCTATGTCAAGCCCTGCGAGTGTCGCAAAACATCCGATTCATCCCATGCTCGTCGCGTTCCCGATCGGTCTTCTCAATTTCTCTCTGTTCGCCGATCTCATGCATCATTCCGGAAACGGCAAAGATGCCTGGAAAGAGGTGGCCAACCGTTCGATGATGGGGGGTATTGCCGGCGCCCTGGCGGCGGCGGTCCCGGGGTTCGTCGACTACCTTTCGCTAAAGGGTCGTGCCAAGAAGATCGGTACGGCTCACATGGCGATGAACCTCAGTATCGTCGGTCTGTACGGCTACAATCTCTGGCGCCGGACGAAATCGCCGGAATCGAAGCTGCCGGTTGCACTTTCTGCGATCGGTTCAGCCGGGCTTTTCGTATCCGGATGGCTCGGGGGGGAACTGGTTTACGTACATGGAAGTGGAGTTGAATCCGAAGAGGAAAGAAAGAAGGCAGAGATCGAAGAAAAGGCGATCCCGGAAAAACCCGGAGAAATGCAGGGTGAAAAGACCCAAGTCGGGCGGACCACGGGCGTCATCCGTTGAACCGCCGCAGCGGTCGCATCTCCCGCTCCATCGATTTTCTCAGGCGAAAGGCAAAGGCGCTCTCGTCGAGTTCGACATCCTTGTAGGTCAATACGGAGCCTTTGGAAACAGGGGCGGTGACTTTTGCGCGATCGGTCAACCCCATCGGCAGGAATCCGGACAAAATGCTCTCTTCGGCTCTTGCCAGCCGCCCGAACACGGTATGCCCGCCTTCTCCGTCCAGGATGTCCCCCGATTTGAGATCTTTCTTGGCTACGGCAGCCACATCGCCCGCGAATATGCGGGAAGAGCCGGTCGGTTCCCGGCGCAAGGCAACCGAGGCGACACTGATCCCGAGTTCCAGCCCGATGAGATGGTATGGACGGTAGAGAGCCGAGTAATACCCGCTTTCATCGGCTTTCAGGCCGTACTCGATGAAGCATCGCCGGACGTATTCGGTTGGCGCTCTGAAGACGACGTAAGTTCCCCACCGCAGATCGTTTTCAACCGGGGTACCGTCTCGGTTTTCCGATGCGACCACCTCGACGGTTCCGCTCTCGCCCAATATGCCGCCCGCATTTCTCGGTTTCAAGAAGTCCTGCAGCCGGTCTGCGCCGACCGGCGGAAACTGCAGACCCTCCTTTTGCGGAGTCAGACCGGAACCGTTTGCCACCGCACACATTTCGATGGCGGATTTGGTTCCGTCCAAAAAGGAATTGAACATCTTGGCATTGTAGTCTCCGGACTTCACCTGTTCATCCGAAAATCCATAGAATTTCCAGACCGTGTCCGGAGTGGAATCGTGATATGCCGGCTGATAGCGGGTCCCTTTTCCGGCACAGACCACTTCCAGTCCAATCGCCCTTGCCCAGTCGATCTGCTCGCAGATGATCGCCGGCTGGTCCCCGTAAGCCATCGAGACGATGCGGCCCAACGCATCGGCTTTTTTCCGCAGCCAGGGCCCCAGGAGAGCGTCGGCTTCCACATTGACCATGACGACGTCCTTGCCGTTTTCCATGGCCCGGACTGCATGCATGGCGCCTGCTTCCGGAATTCCCGTGACTTCCAGAATGATTTCCGTCTCCGCTTCGATCAGCGCCAGGGCATCGTCCGTAATCACCGTTTTGCCGGCTCGGGCATCCTCGTTGATACGGCCTGCGCCGGATTGAAAGCTGAGTTTCGATTCCGGCCAGCCGGCGCGGATGCACGCTTTCCTGGCCTTTTCGGGATAAAGATCGGCGATACCGACGATCTTTATCCCCGGCGTCAGCAGCGCCTGAGAAAAGAACATGGTGGCGAACTTTCCGGCTCCGATGACACCGACTCGGATCGGCTTTTCTTCTCGTTTGCGCCGTTGAAGCAGATCGTAGAGGTTCATGGGTTCTCCTGACGGGATTTTGTTATCCTTCCCTCCGTCTTTTCATTCTCCCTCGTGCACCCAGATACTGCCGGTCTTTTTCTTTACTGTCTTCAGGCGTACGATATATTTATAGAGATCCCCGCGATACGAGGACTGCACAAGCTCCACGGGTTTTCGCCCCCGCGTGTACATGATCCGTTCGACGGAAAGAATGGGAGAGCCGGGGGAAACCTTCAGTTTTTTTGCCAGGTATTGATCGGCAAAGGAAGCCTCGATGGTTTGAAACGCTTCGGTGAAGAAAATCCCCAAGTCCTGTTCCAGTATCTGCAGCAAGGGCTTTTCGAGCAAATCCTTCCGTGTAAAATGCTGCCCGATATCCGTCGGCAGGTAGTTGACGGTATGAGCAAAGGAGTTGTTGTCGATGAACCGGACACGCTTAATCTGGACGATCTCCTTTTCCTTCTCCGGCAGCTCGAGTTTTTCCCGGATCGACTTCATAAGACGGATGTTTTTGATCTCGACGCTTCTGGTCTTCGACCGGGAGACCTGATAGAACAGATCGTCCATAAATCCGCTGAATTCCAGATTGTAGCTGTTGATCAGCTTCGAGTTGTCCGTCACGTAGGTGCCGTCGCCCCGTTTACTGATGAGAAATCCTTCCTGGATGAGCTGGGAGAGCGCCTGGCGGACGGTCAGCCGGCTGACATTGAACATCGAGGAAAGCTCGTTTTCAGTCGGTATTTTCTGGCCGATTCCGATCTCGTCATCGATGATCCATTTTTTTACAGCCTGCTTGATCTGGTAGTAGCGCGGAAGGAGGTCGCCCGCCATCTCATTTTCTCTCCATAAGAGGATTCATTCGTATTTTATCCGGAGGTCAACTTGTATATACATATATACGTAAAGATGGATTTCCTTGTCAATAGAGGGCTCAGGTGGTATGAAATCGATTGGAGCAGATAGACGCTCGGGAGTAATGGAAGCAAAGGGCTGCTTCGTACAACTCACAAATGCCGTGGCTGTTGAAATTCTCCTGAATGTAGAGAGGGAAACATGAAAAAACTTGCAGTTTTGGACGACTACGAGGAGCTTGCCTCACAACTGGGGGATTGGGAGCGTCTCTCTTCCGAAATTCGCGTCGATTTCTACAGTGACCATCTCGCCCATGAATCCGCTGTTGCAGAACGGCTGAAGTCTTATGACATTCTGGTCATCATGCGGGAGCGAACCCCGTTTTCCCGAAGCCTCATCGAGAAGCTTCCCAATCTCAAACTGCTGGTCACCACCGGAGGGCGCAACCGCGCAATCGATCTTGCCGCCTGTAAGGAAAAAGGGATCATCGTGTGCGGCACGCAGTCGGGCAAGCATCCTGCGGCCGAACATGCCTGGGCCTTGATCCTGTCTCTGGTGAAACGCATCCCGCATTCGGATCGCGCGACCCGATCCGGCCGGTGGGGCGGGGGGATCAATGGGGAGCTTTTCGGCAAGCGCTTGGGGGTCCTGGGGCTCGGAAATCTGGGTGCCCGGGTGGCCGCGGTCGGTCAGGCATTCGGAATGGAGGTTTTTGCCTGGAGCCAAAACCTGACTGCAGATCGGGCAGCGGAGGTTGGAGTGCTGCGCGTGGAAAAAGATGAGCTGTTTGAAAGATCCGATATCCTGACCATCCATCTCGTACTGAGTGAACGGACGCGCGGCATCGTCGGGGCGCGGGAGATTTCCCGCATGAAGCGGGCCTCCTTTCTGGTGAACACCTCCCGGGGTCCCATCGTCGACGAGCATGCGCTCGTCGATGCCCTGAGGAAAAACAGGATTGCAGGTGCCGGACTCGATGTCTTCGATATTGAACCGCTTCCGGCCGGTCACCCCTTCCTGACGCTCCCCAATACGGTTGTCACACCGCACATGGGGTATGTGACCGAAGGAAATTTCAATCTCTATTTCAAACAGGCGGTGGAGGATGTCGCCGCCTGGCTGGATGGAAGCCCGATTCGAACTCTATAACGTGTCCACCCTGACCTCCGCATCGGGGGGAGGGAACACATGGATTCCCTGCTACAGGTCGTATACCGGAATCCTCCATTCGCCGTGATCGGCGGTCTCTCCGGTAACGACATCCCCGTATGCCTTCATCAACTGCCGGGTGAGCTCCCCGGGCTTTCCGCTGCCGACAGGAAGCCCGTCCACATTGACAATCGGCGCGATTTCGTACCCGGAGCCGCAGAAGAAAAGCTCATCGGCGATGTAGAGTTCCGTTCGGTCGACGGATCTCTCGGTTACGGGAAAGCCGAATCGTTCCTGAATCAGAATCTTGAGTGTATCGCGGGTGATGCTTTCCAGGATATCGCTGTCGATGCCGGGGGTGACGAACCGACCGTCCCGGACCATAAACACGCAGGCCCCCGGTCCCTCCGAGACCTTCCCCCGTTGATTCAGCAAAATGGCATTGTCGTAGCCGTCCTGTTTCGCCTGAAGCAGGGCAAACCGGCTGTTGTGATAGTTGGCGGCGGCCTTGATTCGCATGGGGGATGACTCGTCCGAATTTCGCCGCCAGTTGCTGACGGCACAGCGGATGCCGTTTTCCACGTCGACCATGTGGCTGAACCTGCGCAGTTCGATTGCGCTCCCGATGGGCCCCTTGGAAGACATCGGCCCGTCTCCTCCGATATATGCACTGTAGATGAAATGGACGGTCTGCTGGATACCGTTTTTCCGAAGGAGTGCAATCAGGTTGCCTTCCATCTCCTCTTCTTTGATTTCCAGATCCATGCGGCTCATCTTCAGCGATTGATTGAGCCTGCGGCAATGCTCGGGAATCCGGAAGAGATAGAGCTGTCGACGGGATTCGTTCCAGTAGGCGCGGATCCCTTCAAACACCATCGCCCCATATCGGTAGGCCGGCGAGGTGATGTGGATCACGGCGTTCGCATACGGCACGATTTCTCCATTGAAAAAAAGATATTCGATCTTGCCCCTTTCCCAGTGATCCTTTTTCATGAATGCATCCTTTTCTGCTGATTCTTCCGGGGTTTTTTTCCGGCTATGATAGAAAAGAACCCAAGGGTTGTCAAATGCGGGTTCTTTGGGTTCTCCGGCTCTTCTGTTTAGCGATGTCAAGAAAAGGATTCGCTTCCGAAATGTGGATTTCGCCTGTACGGACGGCGGCCGCATCCGGTTTCGCGGGAAGAAGCTGGCCCAATCCAATATGAAAAAAGTCGATATGGAAGCCGATCCGCACCTGAAACGGTAAAATGGGTATCGCGTTGTGGGCCCACCGGCCGGGCAGAAACAGCGGGCCGGAATCCATAATTTGTATACTTATATAGACTTTAAAACAAAATCCTTGTCTCGAAATCGATCGTTGTGATAGAGGAAACGATAAGCGTTCAGGGGTTCAAAGGTTCAAGGTCCAGAGGTTCGGAACTGTAAGGCTTACAGGCTTTTGGCCTGAATAATCGGAGAACATCGAGCTCATCGATAGCGATGGGAAGGGCAAAAAGGAAATGCAGGAGCAATGAACGGAATGCACGTTGAAACGATTCCATACGGCAAAAGTGAGCTGACGCTTCGAATACCCCGGGAAAATTATGCCGGAACCCTGTTTCCGAACTATCACCCGGGCATCGAAGATGAAGCCGGAGAGATCCTCCGCGCTCTCAATCACCCCATCGGCACCCCGACGATAAGAGAAATCGTGGCGAAAAAGAAGGGGAGAAAAACGGTTGTCGTCGTAAACGATCCCACAAGACCCACGGCCACACACAAGCTGCTTCCGCCGCTGATGAACGAACTGGAAGCATGCGGCATATCGGATGACGACATTCTGATCTTGATCGCCACCGGGACCCATCGGGCGGTTCGGCCCGAGGAGCTTGAAAAATTACTGGGTGAGGGAATCGCCGATCGGTACCGCGTCGTCAACCACGATTGCCTGGATCTTACAAATATGGTCGATCTCGGGACGACATCCCGAGGGATCCCCGTCATCCTGAATCGCCTTTTTTGTGAGGCGGATATCAAGATCCTGACGGGATCCATCCATCCCCACCAGGGCGCCGGATTTTCCGGGGGAAGAAAGAGCATCCTTCCCGGGCTGACGAGTCTCGAGACTTTAAAGCTTCATCACGGCCCCGAATTCCGGCCTCTCGAACCCGCCATGGGATGGTTGGAGGGAAATACTTTCCATCTCCAGGCGATGGAAGCGGCGAAAAAGGCAAAACCCGATTTCATTCTCAATCTCGTTCAGAATCAGAAGAGGGAGATCACCCGTGCCGTGGCCGGCGATCTTGAAGAGGCATGGATGACGGGTGTTCGAGCCAGCAGGGAGATCTTTGAAATCGAAACCCCGAAGGAGGTGGATATCGTGGTCACAGTCCCCGGAGGGCATCCTCGCGACTTCAACCTCTACCAGAGCCAGAAATCCATGGCAGCCGCCGAACGGGTCGTAAAGAGAGGCGGATCCGTCATCCTGCCGGTTGAATGCCCGGACGGTGTCGGCTCAAAGCTTTTTTTCGAATGGATGGCGTCGGCCGCCTGCCCGGAGGATGTGATGGAACGCTTCAGGGTGGAGGGGTATGATGTCGGTACCTCGAAGGCCTGGCTTTATGCGCGGTGCCTGCTCAAAGCCGAGGTCATTGTGGTTTCGGACTATCTGGATGAAAAGACGCTCGGGCAGATGTTTACCAGGAAGGCGCCGGATCTGGATACGGCGCTTTCCATGGCCTTGGAAAGACAGGGACGCAGCGCAAGGGTGCTGGTCCTGCGCAATGCCGCGGATATGATCCCTAAAGGGAACCGGTAGCGTCGTTTATCCCAAACAGTTCTCGGTGAAGATGAAATTGTGACCGATTCGCATTTTTCGTGTTTCGTGTGTTCTGCGGTTTAACATGAACTTTCGATTTTCAACGTGGGAGGCTCAAAATGGACGCTCAGGAGTTGATGAAAGGTGCGCTTGACATTCACATTCACATCGCTCCGGACCCGAATCGACGCCGCCGGGTGGACGGCATAGAGGCTGCGGTTCAGGCGAAAGAAGCCGGAATGCGTGGAGTGGTCTTCAAAAGCCATGACTACAATACCACTCCGGTCGCGGTCACGGTTCAGAAGATGGTTCCGGAGGTCGAGCTCTATGGCGGGGTTTCGCTGGATTTCGAAGTTGGGGGATTAAACCCCCATGCGGTGGAGGCGGCCGGAAAACTCGGATCTAAAATCATCTGGATGCCGACATTTTCATCGAAGAACGACATGCTGAAAAAAAACATCCCCGACAAGGGAATCACCATGCTGGATGAAAAGGGACGGATTCTGCCGGTGGTGAACGAAATCCTTGAAATCATCAAGCACAACGGGATGACTCTGGCGACCGGGCATCTTTCTACGCAAGAGATCTTCCTCCTGCTGGAGGCCGCCGAAAAAAAAGAGATCGAACGGATCCTGATCACCCATCCGCTGTCCCGATGGGTCGGCCCGACCATATCGGTCGAAGATCAAATGAAGATGATCCGCCCGGGTCTCTACTTCGAGCATTGCTTCGTCTCGTGCATGCCTCACAGCGATCGGATGCATCCAAAAGAGATTGCAGAGGCAATCCGGCGAATCGGTCCGGAGCACTGCATCATGTCGACCGACTTCGGCCAGATCACCAACCCGCCCCCTGTCGAAGGGATGCGGATCTATATCGAATTCATGCTCGCTCACGGAATTACGGCCGATGAAATCGTCACCATGACCCGCACCAATCCGGCTAGTGCCCTGGCATTACCGGCGATCGGATAGAGCGGGAGGGAATCACAAACTCGGCCGTGATCCCCACCTTCGGCGGGCATACCCGGGCCGTTACCGGGCCGATCGTGGATGCAAGGGGAGAGTGGCTTTGAGCTTTGAGCTCATTGCAGGTGCGCATGCTTCCAGTAGAAAAGATCGCGACAGACATTCTGGTCGTCGGCGGCGGGGCGGCGGGGTTGACCGCGGCGCTCGAGGCGAGAAGCCTCGGGCGAGATGTGACCATCCTTTCGAAAAGCAAAGTGGGCAGAAGCGGGAATACGATCGTCTCCGGAACCGGCATGGCCATGTTGACGAGGGATCCGGAATCGGAGGATTCCCCGGAAATCTATGGAAGGGACACATTGAAGTCGGGAAAAGATGTCAACGACCGCCCGATGATGAAAATTTTTCTGAAAGGTTCCACCGATATCGTCGAGACTCTGACCCGATACGGCGTCATGTTCCGGAAGCTGGACGGACGCTTCATGAAGAAGCGGGTGCCGGGGCATTCGATGCCGAGGTCTCTGACGACCGATTTCGGCAGATACCCTTACCTTTCCCGGGGACTTTCCCTGAGCGAGCCGCTGTTGAGAAGCGCAGAAAAAAGCGGGATTCGAATCATCGATTTTGCCCCGGTGATCCGTCTTCTGACTGCAGACGGCGCGATATGCGGCGCGGTGGCGATCGGCAAAAAGGAGGAAAAGACGCTGGTTTTCAGCGCGCCGACGATCATCCTGGCTGCAGGCGGCGGAGGAAGGATTTACTCGAGATCCAACAATACCTTCGATATGACCGGAGATGCGTATGCGCTTGCCTGTGAAGCGGGGGCGACGCTGAGGGACATGGAGTTCGTCCAGTTCTATCCGACCATGATGTTTTCTCCGATCAAGGTGACCGTTTCGAGCCCGCTGTTGGGCGAGGGCGCTTTTTTGAGAAACAGCCTTGGAGAGCGCTTCATGGAACGGTATGATCCGGCAGGGGATATGGCCACACGGGATATCATGACCCGGGCGATGTTCAACGAAGTGATCGAGGGGAGGGGACGGAACGGAGATATCTTCATGGATTGCCGGCATCTTTCAAGGGATGTTTTGACCCGGAAATACCCGGAGCTGCTCCGTCTGCTTTCCAAAGTGAATCTGGATCCGTCCAGGGATCTGCTCCCGATTTCCCCGGCGACCCATTTTTTCATGGGCGGCGTGGCGATCGATCCGGCGTGCCAAACGTCGGTGCCGGGTCTTCTGGCATGCGGCGAAGCAGCGGGCGGACTCCATGGCGCCAATCGATTGGGTGGGAATGCCTTGTCCGAAGCCTTCGTTTTCGGCACAATCGCAGGGCGCCGTGCCGCAGCGATTGGGGGCGGCAGGAGAAAAGCGCCGCAAGTCGACATCGGAGAAATCGAGCCCTATCGGGATGGGGACGTTTCGCTTCCAGAAATGAAAGGGAAGCTCCGGGAAACGACCTGGAAGTATCTTTCGATCATCCGGGACCAACGCTCCGGTGAGAAAGCGATCGAAGAGATTTCAGCAATCGAGCGATCGTCGGCCCATGCCGGGATCGCATCGGTTCACGAGCTGGTATCCTTTTACGAGTTAAAAAACATGGCGCTTACCGCGCGTCTCATCGCACTCGGGAGCATCGCGCGCAGGGAGAGCCGAGGCGCCCATTTTCGATCCGACCACCCTGTCTCCAAAGATTCTTACAGGGGAAACTTTTTCCTTAGACAGGTCGACGGGAAGCTGAGAAGCGATTTTGTCCCAATTTTGTAAAGATTGGAAATGACGAAAGGTCGTAAGGAGAAAAAATGCAGCGGAGGATTCCCGCCGTCTACATGAGGGGCGGCACCAGCAAAGGGGTCATTTTTCATGAAAACCATCTGCCGAAGGATCCCATTGTGCGGGATCGGGTGATTCTTGCTGCATACGGGAGCCCCGACCCCGGCAAGCGGCAAATCGACGGCATGGGGGGAGCCATTTCCGTAACCAGCAAGGCGGCCGTGGTAGCTCCTGCGGGTGATTCCCAAAACGATATCGTCTACCTGTTCGGTCAGGTCTCCATCGACCGGCCCATCGTGGACTACAAGGGGACCTGCGGAAACATTGCCGCTGCAGTCGCCGCCTTTGCGGTGGACGAGGGGATGGTGAAAGCGACCGAGCCGGTCACCACAGTGCGGATTTTTCAAAAAAACAGCGGAAAGCAGATCATCGCAGAGGTTCCGGTAAAGGGCGGATTCTATGATGAGGAAGGAGACTACCTCGTCGATGGGATCCCCGGAACCGGCGGCAGGATTACGATCCGGCAGGTGAATCCCGGTGGATCGGTCACGGGAAAACTGTTTCCGACGGGAAACGTGGTCGACAGATTGGATGTACCGGGGATGGGGAAGATCCGGATGACGGTGATCGATGTGGGAAATCCCTGGGTGCTTGTTCCTGCAGCGGATCTGGGGCTCCGGGGGACGGAAATCGAAGAGATCGAAAAAAGCGAAAAAATCCGGGCCGATCTCGAAGCCATTCGAAGCCGTGCAGCCGTATTGACCGGTTTTGCCGCCACCCCGGAAGAAGCGACGCGGGCAAGCCAGGCGGTACCGAAGATCGGGTTCATTTCCGGGCCGCAATCTTATGACTCCCTGAAGGGGACTCGCATCGAGGCCGGCGCGATCGATCTGACCGTCCGGGTCATGTCCATGGGGACACTGCACAAGACGATGGCGGTGAGCTGCCCGATGGCGATTGCCGGAGCCGCCGCCATCGAAGGGACTACCGTCTACCAGCTCATCGATGCTGCCGCCGGGAGCAGGCGGGAACTTAAGATCGGGCATCCCGGCGGGATCTTCGACGTCCAGGCGACGGTTGCAAGGGAGGGAGGGGGCCTTGTCCTTAAGGAGGCATCCTACGGAAGAACCGCCCGGCGGCTGATGGAAGGGTATGTTCTGGTGCCGGAGAAGTTTTTTCTCTGATCCTCCGACGTCATCTCGGGGAGATGTTGTATTCTCTGAGACTCTGATGATATATCGGGGGCCTGCCCGGCGTAGTCCAAGACGGAGCCGGGATGACAAAACGAAAACTTTCAGCGAAACGAATTGGAGAACCACTCGATGCCTTATCCGGTTGAAATGCAGGCTTCGCTTCGAAAAGTGCAGGCGACCCGGCAGCAGCGCCTGGAAAAAGAGTTTAGAAGGCTGGAGCTTTCCGAGAAATCCGAAATCCTGAAAAACTATCATCCGGATTTTCGGGAAAGCGGAAAAACCGGGATCCCGTTCGGTCCCAGCAAGGGGGATCCCGTGCCAAACGAGCTGGCCGAATTGATCACATCCCCCAGCCGGCTCGAACCGGAGTCGGTCGATCTCAATAAGATCGATTTCGAAACCGACATCCTGGTAATCGGCGGCGGCGGGGGCGGAGCCACCGCGGCGCTGACCGCAGCGGAAAAAGGCGCCCGCGAACGATGGCTCGGGTCGCAAACAGAGCCTTACGCTTTGCGTTATCGAAATGGACTGTCACAAATTCCGGAAACATCCCCGGCACGAGGGCGCCAGTGATCTTCCCAGAAGGAAACGCTTCGAGGACGGTTGAAGCCGTCTCATCGTCAATATGAATCGAATAGGGACTGAGTTGCGGAGGTTTGAATGGCTCTGTTAGTTTGGCACGAACCTGGCTGCCATGAGCTTCCGTTTTGTCGGTGGTTTTAAACCTCGTCGACAAAGAGCATTCAGCCATTT
>QZKK01000052.1 GCA_003599475.1 Desulfobacteraceae bacterium | reverse complement strand
CAAAATTCTCGACAACAGCATGGTCATCATGATTCCCACGATGAACGTAGACTCTGTCGGGCTCCGGGACGTGATCGACGAAGGGGACATTCCGAAAGTTTACGACATCATGCGCCAAAAGCAGGACGGGCCGGGGGAAAATCAGACCTGGAACCGCCGATACAGGGAGTACATGGACAAAATAAAGACCGGCTCTTTGTACGATGTCGCCGAGGTCTTCAGAGACCTTTCGCTTCTGAAACTTACGAAAGACCTTTCCTTCGGAGAACGCAAGCTGTACGATACCGCCCAACTGCTTCTGGTAAAGGAGCTTTCGACGGCTAAAAACACAGACGAAAAGACGATCATCTTAGAAATCGAACAGCTGTTCAATCAATAGAACGCCAGAACGCCGATTTCCTTCATCCCATGCCCCGAGCCGGTACGTTTATCCTTTGTGTCGATACGGGCGAGGCCGGGCATCGCCTCGATACCTATCTCGCAGCAAGCATCCCCGACACTTCCCGCGCGGCGGCTGCACGCCTTATCCGGGGGGGAGATATCCGGGTCGACGGTTTGGTGAAAAAGCCCGGATACCGCATCCGGGCCGGTGAAAAAATCGAAGGCAGCATCCCCGCGAGAGATCCGATCGGATTCGAACCCCAACCGCTCCCGATCGACATCCTCTACGAAGACGCGCATCTGGTCGTTGTCAACAAGCCCGCCGGGCTGGTCGTGCACCCTGCACCGGGGCACGGTTCAGGGACGCTGGTCAACGCACTGCTTTTCCACTGCCCGGTTTTCGAAGGGGTCGGAGACCGGCTTCGACCGGGAATCGTGCATCGGCTGGACAAGGATACCTCCGGTACGATGGTCGTGGCCAAAACCGAACCGGTTCACCGCCATCTTTCCGAACAGTTCAAGAACAGGCGCATCGAGAAAACATACCTTGCCCTCGTTCGGGGGGAATTGGCGTCGGACTCAGGAATCGTATCGCTGCCCGTAGGACGGCACCCGATTCATCGCAAGCAGATGTCGACCGCGAGCAGGCGGCCCCGGAGCGCCGAAACGGCCTGGAGGGTCCGGGAGCGGTTCGACGGGGCGGCATTGCTGGAACTGGATCCAAGGACCGGAAGGACGCACCAGATCCGCGTTCATTGTGCGGCCATTCACCACCCCATCGTCGGAGACCCGGTCTACGGGAGGCATCGGAAAGGCGGGTCGCCGGCAGCGCGCCGCCAGATGCTTCATGCCTGGCGTCTGGCTTTCATCCACCCGGTCAGGGGGGAGCGGATGGCGTTCGAATCGCCGGTTCCGGAAGACATGAAGGAGCTGATCGACCGGCTTCGGCAGGAAAGCCTGCCTAAACCGGAAATTCGAAGCACCAAATCCGAAATCCGAAACAAATTCAAATAACCAAAATCCAAAATTCCAAATCCTCTATCGAGCGATTCCTCCGCATTTGTCCTCGCGTTTTGATTTTGGGCATTCGAATTTCGAACTTGTTTCGGATTTCGTGCTTCGGATTTCGGATTTTTAAGGTCAAGCCGCATTCTGATCCTTGTCTCTGTTGTAGCAGAGCCTGCAACAGGAAAGGCATCGACTGGATTCGGCAAGCGCTTCTTCTTCGCTGATGACTAGATCGGTCTCTTCGAAACTCCGGATCCGCTCGGCAACCGGCAGTTCGGGCATCTTGACTCGCGGTTTCTTGATGACCCCCTCCACATCTTCAAACAGCGATTCTTCGATATGTTTCTTGAAGAGCGCGTTTTCCGGAGGGGTGACGGTTTTTTCCCGGGTGAGGTACTGATGAATGGAGCGTGCCGCCCTGCGCCCTCCGCCGATTGCCTCCACTACCAGCGATGCCCCGGTCGCTGCGTCTCCCGCGGTGAAAACGTTCGGGATGCTGGTTTGGAGCAGGATGGGATGGCTCGACGCGATGGTGTTCCATCGGGTGGTCTGGAGTTTTTCGAGCTCCTTTTTCTCCTCTTTAAACGATAGATCGGGTCCCTGCCCGACCGCGCAGATGATCATGTCCAGGTCCATGCGGGTTTCCGATCCTTCGATTGGAACCGGTCGCCTTCTGCCGCTGGCATCCGGCTGGCCCAGTTCCATCTTCAGGTACTCCAATTGCGTCATCTGGTTTTGCTCGTCGCCGATGATGCGGACCGGAGCAGCCAGGAAGTGGAATTTTACGCCTTCGTGCTCGGCCGCATCGATTTCAACCGCATTGGCGGGCATTTCGGCCCGGGTCCTTCGGTATACGATCGAAACCTCCTCCGCACCCAGGCGGATCAGGGTGCGCACGCAGTCGATGGCGGTGTTGCCGCCGCCGATGACCGCACAGCGTTTTCCGATGCGGATCTTCTCCCCGAGGGCCACACGCGTCAGGAAGTCGATTCCGGTATAGCATCCGGTAAGATCTTCTCCCTCGACACCCAGCCGGTAATCCTTCCAGGCGCCGACACCGAGGAATACGGCTTCGTACCCTTCGGATGCCAGCTTTTCGAGATCGATCTCATTTCCGAATCTCACGCCGGTGCGAACGTCGATTCCAAGATTCAGAATTCCCTCGATTTCCCAATCCAGCACTTTTTTAGGGAGGCGGTATTCGGGGATGCCGTAGCGCAGCATCCCTCCCAGCCTGGGCATCGCTTCGTAAATGGTGACTCCGTGGCCGAGGCGCCGCAGGAAGTAGGCGCAACTTAACCCGGCAGGACCTCCGCCGATGACGGCAACCTTCTTACCGGTGGAAGGCGCACAGGAAACGGGATACCGGCGGCCGGAATGGAGCTCCAGATCGGCAACGAAGCGCTTGAGCTGGTTGATCGAAACCGCTTCGTCTGCGATGCCGCGGCGGCAGTAGTCTTCACAGGGATGAGGGCAGACCCTGCCGCATACCAGAAGAAGCGGGTTGCGCTCGCGGATGGTATTGACCGCACCCTCGTATTCTCCCGCGCGGATCTGTGAGATATACTTTGGAATGTCGATTTCGGCCGGGCAGGTCTGGCGGCAGGGGGCAAGCGCCCCATCTTCCCGGTTGAGTTCGAGCAGCCGCTCGGACATCGTTCTGACGCTCAGGATGTTTTTCGGGCATGCAGCCACGCAGGCCCCGCAGCCGACGCATTTCCCCTCGTCTATGACGGGAAAACCGTCTTCGCCCATCCGGATGGCACCGAACATGCAGGCTTTGATGCAGTCACCCAGTCCGAGGCAACCGATGCTGCACACCCGCTTCCCCGCATACAGCGCATCGAGCGCCCGGCAGCTCGTGATTCCCAGATAGTAAAACTTGTCTTCGGCGCGGTCACCGCCGGAGCAGGAGTTCAAAGACTTCATCGGCTCTACACTGCCCGGGTCAAGCCCCATCACTTCGGCGACCGCCATGGCGCATTCCGCCCCGCCAACGAGGCAGACGCTCGGTTTGGCTTTTCCGCCGACCACTGCGGCCGCCGCAGCGGAACATCCGGCATACCCGCATCCGCCGCAGTTGGCGCCGGCCAGGCGTCCCTCGACCTCTGCGATCCGAGGGTCCTCATACACGTAAAAAATCTTGGAAGCAGCTCCCAGCATCGCCCCGCAGATCACTCCCAATCCCAGCATGAATAAAACGGCTTCGGTCAAATCGTCCTCCCTCGAACGCTCGATTACGTTCGATATATCGAACCGGAACGCCCGATTTTCGGTAGGATTGCATTCGGCAGCTCATCAAGGTCATCGGAAGAAATCATTTCTTCAACGGCGACGGCCGATAACATAAGACATCCTGCCGATAATGCAAAAAAATTTCAAATTTCAAATTTCAAATTTCAAATCCAAAATGGGTTAGATCATCCCCTTGAAAGCGAAAAAAGCGAGCGAAAGCATCCCGGCGGTGACCAGTCCGATCGAGGTGTCCTGCAGGGGTCTGGGTACTCTGGCGAGAAGAATCCGCTCGCGAACACCGGCAAAAAGAATCAATGCAAGCCCGAATCCGGCGGCGTAGGCGAATGAACTGACGACGGTCTGCATGAACGTATATTCTTCCCGGATATTGATGAAGCAGACGCCCAGAACCGCGCAGTTTGTCGTAATCAGTGGAAGGAAAATGCCCAAGCCGGAGTAGAGCGCCGGGATGCTCTTTTTGAGGAACATCTCAACGAACTGGACCAGGGAGGCGATCACTACGATGAATGCAATGGTCTGCAGGTATCCCAGGCCGAGCGGGTCGAGGAAATAGACCTGGGTGATCCAGGTCATTGCCCCCGCCAGCACAAGAACGAACACCACGGCCATCGCCATTCCGACGGCGGTCTCCATCTTCTTTGAGGTTCCGAGAAAGGGGCAGTTGCCCAGGTATTGGGACAGAAGAATGTTGTTTACAAGAATGAAGCTGATGGCCATCACTATGTAATCGCCCATGGTCGACTCCTACTTTTTCCCGAGTATATTCATGATACAGAGCATCAGCCCCAGGCAGACGAATGCGCCCGGTGCTTCGATCATGAACCGGAACGGCTGAAACGAAGCGCCGAAGACCTGCTTCACTCCGATGTCTCCCCAGAGCGTAAGGGCGTTTGCGCCGAAGATCTCCCGCAACGAACCCAGCGCAGACAGCGCCAGCATGTATCCGAGGCCGATTCCGAGGCCGTCCAAAATCGAGCGGAAGATGCCGTTTTTGCCTGCAAATGCCTCCGCCCGTCCAAGGAGGATGCAGTTGACGACGATCAACGGGATGAAGATCCCGAGTTTTTCATACAACCCGTAAGCATAAGCCTGGGACACGAGCTCCACCACGATCGTGAATGTGGCGATGACCAGGATATAACAGGCGATTCGAACCTTGGACGGGATGACTTTGCGCAGGGCGGAGATCAGGATGTTGGAGCAGACCAGCACGAAGGTGACCGCCACCCCCATGCCGAATCCGTTCTCAAGCGTTTTGGTGACAGCCAGGGTCGGGCAAAGACCGAGCACGAGGCGAAACGGCGGTATCTCCTTCCAAAACCCCTTTGTAAACTCCTGGACGATCGTCTTTGGCATGTTGTCTCCTACTTGGAAACGCTCTTCAGCTTTTGTTCGATCTGTGGCTTCATCTCTTTGTACAATTTCCCGGCGGTCGTAATCGCATCTGCAACCCCTCGGGAGGTAAACGTTGCACCGGAGAGCGCATCCACCTGACCGCCGTCCGCCCGGACCTTGAAGGTTTCCGTCAGCGGACGCCCCTTGAACTGACCGGCAAAGGCCGCATCGCTCGAGGCGCGGGCGCCCAGCCCTGGGGTTTCGTTGTGATTCGTGACCCCGACCCCGATGATCTTGTCGCTCTTGATGTCGACTCCCACGATGACGCCGATATTGCCGCCGAATCCTTTTCCGAAGGCTTCCAAGGCGACTGCTTCCGCTTTCCCGTCGAATACGCCGGCAAAGAGGCTGTAGCCTTTGCCTTCTTTCTCGATCTTGAATCGATCCTTGATCGGATCGTTTGTCGCCCCCTCGAAAATCTTACGAATCACCGGCCCCTTCACATACTCCAGCTTCTGAATTTCGATTCTCTCTTCCGTGCTGTTTTTGACGGCAGCCAGCAGGCCCCCGGAAAAGGCACTGATCAGGGTTAAAACGACCACCATTTTCATCATCTCTCGCATATCAGGCCACCTTTCCAAGCGCCTTGGGACAGATTTTATCCAGAAGCGGGTTCAGAAGGTTTATGATCAGTATGGCAAAGACGACCCCATCCGGAAAAGCACCGATATTGCGGATCAGCACGGTCAGAAAGCCGCCGCAGGCGCCATACAGGAACATGGGGATGGTGTTGTTGGGAGACGATGAGTCCTCGGTGGCCAGGAAGAAGGCTCCGATTAAGGTGTACCCCGTAAACAGATGAAACAAGGGGCCGGCAAACCGTTGGGGGGCGGCCATCTGAAATAAAAGGGCCGTGAGCAGCACCCCGGCGATGAAGGAAAAAGGGATCTCCCATCGAACGATTCTCCGGTAGATCAGATAAAGGCCACCGGCGATCAGACCCAGACCGAAGGTTGTTCCGATGCCGCCGATCTGGCGGCCCAGCATCAAATCCATTATCCCGTATGGTTCGGCTGCGGCCGCTCCGAAGCTCTTTACGGCAGACAGGGGGAAGCGGCTGACGTAATCGAAGTCGAAGTGAATCAGCGCGTAGTCGAAGTTCAGAAAAGTTCTCCAGGAAAGCATCAGCATGGCCATCGAGACCAGGACGGGATGGAAGGGGTTTGCACCGATTCCCCCGTAGATCTGCTTACCGATGATGATCGCGACCGCCGTTCCGATGATCACAAGCCACCAGGGGGCGGAAGCAGGAAGGAGCATTCCGAGAAGGAGACCCATCAGGGCGGCATTGCCGTCGCCCACCGTGATCGGTCGCTTGGCGGCGTAGTTGAAGGCAAGTTCCCACAAAATAGAAAAGGCAATCGACCAGGAGACCACCCCGAGTGCGGGCACGCCGAAGTAATAGATTCCCGCAAAAACCGCCGGAAGCGCGGCGATCATGGTCTGATAGCTCCTTTCCGTGATGCTGGCCCCGATATGCCAGAACGGCGCGTGGGATACGATAAATTTCTTCTGGTCGATCATCTGGAAGCCTCCGCTTTTCGGGTACGCTCGAGCTCGTATTTTGCCAGCCGGATATATTGAAAAATCGGCACCCTTGAAACGCAAACGTAGCTGCAGAGTCCGCATTCGATGCAGGAATAAAGATCGTAAAGATCCGCCGCCTCTTCATATTTGCCGGCTTCCAGAAATCGGATGAGCATGTTTACCTGAATCCGCGCCGGGCAGATTCGAACACATTCTCCGCAGTTGGTGCAGGGGTAGTCCGAAGCCGGGACGATTTCCCTGCCGTCCTGAACGAGGATGGCGTCGGTATCCGGCAGGACGGGGTGGCCTTCCGAATAGATGCAGGAGCCCCGCATGGGACCGCCGATGACGATCCGGTCCCTATCTTCGGCGGTTTCGCCGCAGCCCCGGAGCACGTCTCCGACGGATGTTCCGAGCCTGGCCTCGACGACGACCCTTGTTTCGTTCTTCCGGATCAGGGTCAACACTTTAGAAACCGGAAGACGGCCGGTTTCAAATGCGCTTCCGATTGCCGCAACGGACTCGACATTTAAGAAAGCGACGCCGATATCTTCGAAGCGTTTTCCTGCGGGCGTTTCGCGGCCGATGACCTCCCGAACGATATTGTACGGCAGGGTTGCCGGATACTGCGCATCGACGGCGGCGACTTCCGTACCGAAAGACCCATAGTTTTGGACGATGTTTCTGGGGACGGCAATCACGATCCGGCCGATTCCCGTAATCTTTTTCAAAATGCCGGCACCCGCCTTGACCGCAGAGGCTTTGGAGGTGATGATGTACTGGTTGGTTGCCACCAATAGATCGTTGTCCACGGCATTGATGATGAGGGTGTGTATCGGCTTTTCCGGGTTTGAAAAAACGTCGAGGTCCAGGCCGCCCGGTGCGCCGTTCAAGTACGCGGCGGCCGCTTCCAGAGAGGGGGTTTCCCGAACGGCTTCGAATTCATCCGAAACGGCTTCTTCTACCGCACGTTCGATGGCGACAGCGGTATAGACATTGCCGAAATCACCGGTATACGGATAGATCGCCGACACTTTGCCGGTGACGGACGATATCACATAGGGGCGCCCCTCTTCGGAGACGGTAAGCTTCTGTCCGGTTCGGACGCCGTCTCCCACCTGGATTCCGGCTGACTTTCCCCTCCGGGCAGGTCCCTTGAGAAGAAGGATTACCCGCTGGGGGGGAGGCAGGACATGCGGCTCCATAAGGATGCGGCTGAGCGGCGTCGTGTCGAAGAGATGCGCCGGTTTATTGCGTAAAAATCGATTCACCATGAGTAAAACCTCTTTTTTGATTCAATGCCAAGAGCATCCAACGGGGTTCATGTGGTCTAAAGGACATGACAGGATGAACACTCTTGCGGACCGCCGCCGAAATCCTGATGACACCCGATGCATTGCTTATGAAACGCATCCGAACTCTTGGGGATTTCGGCACCCTCGACTTCCGCCTGATCGTGGCAGTCCAGACAGACGGCCGGAACCTCATCCCCCTCTCCGGGTAATCGGTGGCAGGCTTTGCAGGGGAGCAGTTCGGTTTCGCCTTCCCCGGGGTGATGATGGCATTCTTTACACTCGATTCCGATCCGCGCTGCGGACGCATGATCCTTATGGGTAAACAGCACGTTCCCGGAGACGGTCTGGAACATGAGCCGCACGGGTTCTTTCGGAGCTTCGACAGGAAAAGCCGCGTAGCATACTGCACCGACAGCCAGCAGGATGCCGGCGATAATGTAGGCGAGCTTTCGTTCATCGAACGGTCTCATAAGCATTCCAACCTTCCATCATTCCAGTGAAATTGCCACTCCTCGGCCGAAAAAAGGCCAAAGTTCCAGCTACCATAATGTGAAGGCGCTTTCAAGTCTTTTTTATGGTTCTCACATGCTCACGGCTTCTTTGCTATGGGGCAGGCAACGAGGTGTTCTGAGCCCTCCCTTTTGCCGGTTATTCAATAATTTACTTGACAGATGACTCTTTTCCACTTACGATCGCCCCGCTGGATTAAATTCGAAGTTGACTCGAAGGACTGTGAAGATCAAAGACTCAATATTCGAGAAGATCGAGCGAACCAAAAACCTTCCGAGCCTCCCGCAAGTATTGCTCAAGCTGATGGAAGCCTGCAGCAATGAAGATACCCCGCTCGATGAGCTGTCTCGATTCGCCTCCAAAGACCCTTCACTGGCCTCGAAGATTTTACGGCTTGTAAATTCCTCATTCTCAGGCCTTTTAGATCCCATCACGAGTCTCGATAAGGCGATCCTCTATCTCGGTGCGGATACCCTCAAAAACCTGGCGATCAGCGCATCCGTGCTGCAAACCTTTTCAAGGACTGCGCAAGCGGACTCAGGCGGCATGCAGAAGTTCTGGTGGCACTCGCTTCTTTGCGCCACCCTTGCCAGGCGCATTGCGAAACAGGCCGGATATTCGAACCCCGAGGAGGCGTATCTGTCCGGTATCCTGCACGACATCGGGAAACTGATCTTGTGGCGCTGCTATCCGGAGGAAGGCGGCCGTTTGTTGCAGCGCTCCGGAATCGATGGAGGAAAGGACGGGGAGGGAATCGATGCGGTTCATGCAGAGGTCGGGGCATGGATGATCCGCCGGTGGCATCTCGATTCGTTTATGTCCGATGCCGTCGCCTACCATCACGAGCCCCTCGATGCGGTCCTGGAGGCGTTTCCGGTGGTCAAAATCGTCTATGTGGCAAACCTGCTCAGCTATGGAGATGCAGGAACGAGCGGGTCGACAGGACCTGATGCTGCAAAGACTGTTTTCGGCTTTTCCGAACCGCAGGTCGACGCCATCCTGTCCGGCGCTCGAAAAGAGGTTTTAGAGGTTGCAGAAGCCATGAATATTCAGGTAGAAATGCCGTCCGAGGAGGTTTCCGGAAAACGTTCCGGCTCGGAAGACGAACTGCTTACGGAAATCAAAAATTTCTCGCTGCTTTACGGAACGCTTGAAAATTTGTTGAAGTCAGACACCCGGGAAGCCATCCTCCTGGTTCTCGAACGGGGGCTTCGCATTCTGTTCGATGTGATGCGCATCTTTTTCTTCCTGTACGACCCCGAGAAAAAGATACTCGCGGGCACCGTTTCCGAGCCCCGGTCAAGTCCCCTTCGCCTCAGAGATCTTTCCATTTCGACGGCTGCAAAAGGCTGCCTTCCGGCGGCCGCTCTCATCGAGGGATCCATCCTGGATTCCTGCAACCGGTCCAACCTTTCGATTGCAGACAAGCAGCTGATCGCGCTTCTGGGTACGGAAGATTTATGCTGTGTTCCCCTCATTGCCTATAGACAATGGGTGGGGGTGATCGTCCTGGGGGTGTCAGGCGAGCAGGGCCTGCGGCTTTCTTCCCGCAACAGGCTGCTTCGGATGTTTGCCGACCACGCGGCCGTCTGCCTGTTCATCAACGATTTCAAAAAGAGACAGGAGAAAAAGATCCAGGCAGAGCGGATCGAGTCCGCATCTCTGCTGGCCCGTAAGGTCGTACACGAAGTCAACAACCCCCTCGGTGTGATTAAAAACTATCTGAAGATTCTCGGTCTGAAACTTCCTGAAGGGCACCCTGCTCTCGAAGATCTCGACATCATTGCGAAAGAGATCGATCGGACGTTTCAGATCGTCCGGCAGTTGTACCGCTTTTCGCAGCCCGAATCGTCCCAAAGCCAGGCGGTCGACGTCAATCGGTTGATTGCCGCTCATTTCAATCTCCTTCGCAAGTCGATCCTTTCGCCTGCAGGAATCAAAGATCATCTCTCGCTGCAAAAAGACCTCCCCCCGGCCGTAGCCGACGAAAACGGGCTGAAGCAGGTTTTCTTGAATCTGATCAAGAACAGTGCAGAAGCCATGCCGCAGGGGGGAAACCTCTACATCCGCACCCGGTTTATGGAAGGAATGCAGTCGGAACTCGAAAAAGGTGTCGAAGCCGTATCCGGATTCATCGAAATCACCCTGAAGGACGACGGTCCCGGGATTCCGGATGAGATCAGATCCCGGCTTTTCGAACCGTTTATCAGCTCCAAAGGGGATGACCACCATGGATTGGGGTTATCCATCGTCCACAACATCGTCAAAGAATTCGGGGGTTCGATTGCCTGTGAAAGCCATGCACATACAGGAACTGTTTTTGTCATCGCATTGCCCGTAGTCAAAAAGCACTGAAAAACAGAGACAAGACGCCGGCTGTTTCCTGAAACTCTGAGTGCTGAATCCCTGAATCCCGCCCTGCGGGACATTCATGCCGGGGGGAAGGACGGAAATGGAGACCGTTAAAATCGCAATCGTCGACGATGTCGCGGGAATGAGAAACAGCCTTGGTTTTTTGCTGGAAAGAGAAGGATACCGTGTTTCGATTTTTGAAAACGGGATCGAGATCCTCAATGCCCTGCCGCAGAAGACTTTCGATTTGTATCTGCTGGATATCTGCCTGCCGGAGATGGACGGGTTTCAGTTGTTGGAGCGGGTTTTTGAACACGATCCCGACGCACCTGTCGTGATGATGACCGGACAGGCTTCGATCGACTCCGCTGTCCGAGCGATGAGGAAAGGCGCCTACGACTATCTGAGAAAACCTTTCGAACACGAAGACCTGTTGAAAACCGTCCGGAATGTTCTCGAAAAAAAACGGCTGAAAAAAGAAAACAGGGCCATGCTGGATCAGTTGTCGCTTTCGGAAAAGAGATATCGCTATATCGTCCAGAACTCTCCGGACATCATCTACACACTCGATCCTGCAGGCGTATTCATGTTCGTCAACGAAGCGGTGGAACGCATACTCGGATTTGCTCCTGAAGAGTTGATCGGCTCCCCTTTTCATCGGATCGTCCATCCCGACGACAGGCTGAAGAGCCGATGGCTCTTCGAGGAGCGAAGATCCGGCGAGCGTGCAGCCGCCGGCATCGAGATCCGACTCCTGTGTCAAAAAGACTCCGCCGCATACCGGCACTGCTTGATCAAACACATGGCCGTCTCGGAGAGGGAAGGTGAGATTTTCCGGAGGACAGAAAGCGGCAGAATCAGTATCTACGGCGTTGCCAGGGATGTGAGCTATCGCTGCCAGCTCGAAAGCCAACTCCGGGAAGCCCAGAAAATGGAAGCGATCGGAACCCTTGCCGGAGGAATCGCGCACGATTTCAACAACATCCTGATGTGTATTCAGGGGTATGCCTCTTTGATGCTTTCCAGCCTCGATTCGAAGAATGAATTCTATGACAAGCTGCTGAACGTGGAAAGAAACGTCCAGCTTGGAGCCGAGTTGACGGCAAGGCTGCTCGGTTTCGCCAGAAGAGGGAAGTATCATGTTCGACCGGTCGATCTGAACGGAATGGTGAGAAGAACTGCAGAGATGTTCGGCAGGACGAAAAAAGAGATAACGATTCATTACGGGCTCCGGGAAGATCTGTGGACCGCTCTTGCCGACGAGGGGCAGATCGAGCAGGTGCTGCTCAATCTCTACGTCAATGCATGGCAGGCCATGCCGGATGGAGGGAAGATATACCTGCAAACGGAAAATGCGGCCCTGCCGGACGAGGAGATCGCACGGATCGGACTCAAGGCGGGAAACTACGTCATGCTTTCCGTTACCGATACCGGCATCGGAATGGATGAAGAAATACAGGAACGTATCTTCGAACCGTTTTTTACCACAAAAGAAAGAGGGCGGGGTACGGGGCTCGGTCTGGCGTCCGCATACGGTATCCTGAAGAACCACGGAGGGGCCATCCGAGTCGTCAGCAGCAAGGGTGCGGGGAGCACCTTCACGATCTACTTGCCCATCACCGAAGCATCCGTCGAGGAGACGCATCGACCGATTCAGGAAATACGAAAAGGAAACGAAACGGTGCTGCTGGTCGATGACGAAGAAAATATACTTCAAGTCACCCGCGAGATGCTGCAAAAAATGGGATACGAGGTGCTGGTTGCCAGAAACGGAGGCGACGCACTGGATCTTCTCCGGCAGGGCGCAGAACGGATCGACCTGATGATACTGGATATGATCATGCCGGGACTCAGTGGCGGGAAAACCTTCGATCTGGTCAAAAAGGTCCGGAGAGACTTGAAAGTGCTGCTTTCCAGCGGTTACTGCATTAACGGGGAGGCGGAAGAGATCATCAGGAGAGGATGCGACGGTTTCATCCAGAAACCGTATACGATGAACGATCTCTCCAAAAGGATCGCCGCCGTCCTCGGGGGAAGGAAGCAGAAGTTGAGAAGTTTGGAAGCTTAGAAGTTTAGTTTCGGGTTCTGCATTCTGGACTCATCTTTTCAATTTCTCATCTTCTCAACTTCTGCTCTTATCGCACACCCCGCACACGCGGCAGGAGCCTACGCGGCACACATCGGATGGTTCCGCAGCCAGTGCGCGCCGGTATTCCCGGATAAGGAATTTCTTCGTGATTCCGTGGTCGATGAAATCCCATGGAAGCAGTTCATCGAACGTCCGCTCCCTGAAAACATAGAAATCCGGGTTGATCGGAGACGCCTTCAGCGTCTGCGGCCAGTTCCCCTTGTTCCGGTGCGCCAGCATAAGCAGCCGGGAGGCTTTTCGATCTCCGCGGGAAAATATTCCCTGAATAAAGGCCCATCGGGGGATGTCGGCATTGACCCGAACGTTTGCAACTCCCTTGAGCCCGGTTTTGATTCTTTTTACCTTCCCCTTCAGCGCTTCTGTTTCGTCCATGGCCGCCCATTGAAACGGAGTGCTCGGTTTGGGCACGAAGGAGCTCAGGCTGACGGTGATCTCTCCGATCCGCTTCTGCCCCCTGCTGGATTTGAGAAACCGGTGCTTGATTCGTTTGCACAGAGACGGGATGGCATCGATATCTTCCGGGGTTTCCGTAGGGAGTCCCACCATGAAGTAGAGTCTGAGATTCGGGATTCCGTTTTCGACCAACTGCTGGGCCGCATCGAGAATTTGAGTCTCGGTGATTCCTTTGTTGATGACTCTTCGCATTCTTTCGCTGCCGGAATCCGGCGCGATGGTGGCTGTTTTGATTCCGCTGGCTTTGAGCGCCGAGAGCAGCTCCGGTCCGATGCCGTCGGCCCTCAAAGAACTGAAACCGAGCCGGATCCCGCTGCCTGAAATGGCTTCGCAAATCGTTCCGATTTCCGGATGGTCGGACACCGCAGCTCCGACGAGACCGATTTTGGAAGTCAACGCAGCACCCGATCGAATGCGGTTTTCGATCTGAAAAGCCGGCAGAAACCGCGGCGGCCTGAAGATGAATCCGGCCGCACAAAAGCGGCACCCGTGCGGGCATCCGCGACCGGATTCGATCAGATAAGTCTGAGAAAAGGTCGTATCGTACGTAAGGATTCCACTGCATGCCGGGCTGGGGGTTAAATCCGGCTGAATGACCTTTTGGATCTTTTCCGGCACGTCTTCCACCGGACGAAAAGAGGAGAGGGTGCCGTCGGTTCGATAGGACGGCTTATAGAAGCGGGGAACGTAGAGTCCGTCGAGCCGCCGAGCGGCCTGCTTCAGCCATGCCCAGCGATCGGTTTCCGGATCGAACTCCCTGAAGAAAGGATGGAGCAGAGGTTCTGCTTCCCCGATCAAAAAACAGTCGACGAATGCGGCGATCGGTTCCGGATTGAGCATGCAGGCGACTCCCCCCGCGATGACAAGAGGGTCGGACTTCGATCTTTCCATGGATCGCAGAGGGAGTCCTGCAGATTCGAGAATTGTAAGGATATTGGGGTAATCGTTTTCGAAGGACACGGAAAATGCCAGTACGTCGAAATCCGCAAGCGGCCGCTGAGACTCCAGAGAGACGACTCCGGTTTCGCTTCGATCGGTTTCATCGGGAGTAAATACCCTTTCGCACAAAACGCCATCGATATCGTTGAGCCGCTGATAGACTGCATGAAACCCGAGGTTTGACATCCCCACGTGATAAGAATTGGGATATGCCAGGGCCACCCGGATGTTGCCCTCCCAGCGTTTCCAAACGGTACCGACTTCTGAAGCCGTCTTTTCATTTTTCGTTCGATTGCGGTTTCGTACCATAGAGAGTTCCGGTTGAAGGTCGTTTCGTTTCATTTTCGACCTTTAACCGGGAATCGTCAACACTCAATCGGCCTTTCGTCTCAGGAAGGTGGGGATGTCCAGGTCGTTGTCGATGACGATGCCCTTGTATCCGCGATAGCTGGCGCCTCCTCCTGCGTTTGCGGCCTCCTGCTGGCGGATAAAGGTGGGCGCGTCGTAATCGACGGCATTTTGCAGATCCTTCGGTGTTACGTCCCGTATGCGGCCCCTCAGGGAACCGGGCTTGGTTCTTTCGATAAGAGAGTTTTCGGCACTCGTGCCGATGCCGGTTGCGATGACCGTGACCCGCATTTCATCTCCCAGGCTGTCGTCGACGACCGCACCCCAGATGATTTCGGCATCGTCACCGACTTCCTTGTAGATCCGTTCGGAAGCTTCGGTCATCTCTTCCATGGTCAGATCGCTGGTGCAGGTGATATTCATCAGAACCCCCTTGGCGCCGGCAATGGAGATATCTTCCAGCAGCGGATGCGAAATGGCCCGTTCGGCTGCCTCCACCGCGCGGTTCTCACCACAGGCGATGCCGATGCCCATGATCGCCAGCCCGGCTTTGGACATGGTGGTCCGGACGTCGGCGAAATCCAGATTGACCAGACCCGGCATCATGATCAGGTCGGTGATCCCTTTTACGGAGTGGAGAAGAATTTCGTCCGCCCGCCTGAACATCTCGATCATGGTGGCATTCTTTGTCGCAAGGCCCCTCAACCGGTCGTTGGGAATGGTGATGACCGTGTCGGCAAACTCCTTCAACTGCTCGATTCCCTCTTCAGCCATGCGGGAGCGTTTTTTGCCCTCGAAGGAGAAGGGTTTCGTAACGACTGCAACGGTGAGGGCTCCCATATCCTTGCATATTTCAGCGACAACCGGTGCGGCTCCGGTTCCGGTGCCTCCCCCGAATCCGCCCGTAATGAACACCATGTGGCTCCCTTCGAGGGCGCTTCGGATGGCATCGGTGCTTTCCAATGCCGCATCTCTTCCCAGTTGGGGATTCGCACCCGCACCGAGACCCTCGGTCAGCTTCTCGCCGATCTGAATCTTCAGGGGAGCCTTGGAGATTTCCAAAGCCTGGGAATCGGTGTTGGCCGCGATGAACTTGACACCCTGGAGACCCGAATCGATCATGTTATTGATGGCATTCCCCCCGGCCCCCCCGACTCCGATCACTTTGATTCTTGCCGATTTGTCCGTGTCCACGTAAGTGAAAAGCATCCATCCACCTCCTATATTGGTTGGTATTTCCTCCCGAACATCCCTATCAAACCGATCTTGAACTGAATATTTTCTCTGAACTGAAATTTTTCACTTTCCGATCAAATCCCGCAAGCGGGACGGCATTACTGAACGCTGAACCCTTTTATTCAGACCACCTCCCTGAACCAGTTTTTCATCCGGTTCATCACCCGATTGAAGATGTTGGCATCGCGGATTCTGAACTTTTTTGCGTCATGGTTTTTGGCTCCATAGATGACCAATCCCACCCCTGTGGCGTACATGGGGTTGTTGACCACATCGACAAGGCCCGTGATTCCGCGAGGTTTTCCGAGCCGGGTCGGGAGATCGAAAATGGTTTCGGCAATCTCCGTGACGCCGTCCAGCAGGGAGGAACCGCCCGTCAAAACCGATCCCGAAGAAATGACGTTTTCCATGCCCGCGCGATAGATCTCCCGTTTGATCAGCGTAAAGATCTCCTCCATGCGGGGTTCCAGTATTTCTCCCAAAATTTGACGCGGCAGCATCCGGGGTTTTCGTCCTCCCATCCCGGGAACCTCGATGGTCTCCTCGCTGTTGATGTTTCTGGAGATGCAGCTCCCATATTTCTTTTTAATTTTTTCAGCCTCGGCGATGGGCGCCCGGAGGCCGACCGCGATATCGTTGGTCAGATTGTTACCGCCAAGAGCCAGAACGAAGGTGTGCTTGATGTTGTTTCCTGAAAAAACGGCCAGGTCGGTCGTGCCTCCGCCCAGATCGAGCAGTGCGGTTCCCAGCTCCTTTTCTTCATCCGTCAATACGGCCTCTCCGGAGGCAAGCGACTCCAGCACGATGTCGCATACGTCAAGACCCGCACGGTTGGCGCACTTTACGATGTTGTGGGCCGAGGTCACAGCCCCTGTCACGATATGGATTTTTGCCTCCAGGCGCACGGCGGACATGCCGATCGGGTTCTGGATGCCGACGGCTTCATCCACGATGAATTCCTGAGGGAGCACATGGATCACTTCCCGATCCATGGGAATCGCCACGGCCCTGGCGGCATCGATCACCCGGTCCACATCCGGCTGGGTGACTTCCGATCCTTTGATCGCCACGATCCCCCGGCTGTTGAATCCCATGATGTGCCCGCCGGCGATGCCGGCATAAACCGATGAAATTTCGCAACCGGCCATCAGTTCGGCTTCTTCCACGGCTTTTTTGATGGATTCCACGGTCGATTCGATGTTGACGACAACCCCCTTGCGAAGCCCGATGGAAGGATGGGTTCCGATTCCGATGATGTTGATATCTTTTCCGGACAGCTCTCCGACAACCGTGCAAATCTTAGTGGTTCCGATATCCAGGCCGACGATGATATCTTCCTGCTTGTGCAATTATGCCTCCTTCTTGTCTCCGTTTTCGGCCGCATCCCGGAGGGGATTGACCACGATCCGGTTCAAATCGTTCAAGTCGATCCATCGCAACTTGTTGAATGTATCCGCCTGCCTGCAGTAGGCTAAGATTCTGCCCAGACTTCGAATCTTTTCAGGATAATCATGGTATCCAAGCTTGATTACGGTTCCGTTTCCAAACGCTTCGATGCTCAATCCCAAATCCCGGTCCACGCGGATTTTCTGAATCGTCCCGTGGTTCAAAAGGCTGTCGGGTCCGCCGCCGAGTGCAAGGAATTTCTTCACGGCCCCAAACGGCACCTCCTCCCGGTCCCCCGGCAGGGGAATATCGGAGTACTCCAAACCTTCGATTACCGGCAAATCCATCCGATCCCGGTCCGATTTTTCCTTGAAAATGAATCCTTCCGCATTGAGAATGAACTGCCTGCCCAGATCGACCACCGCCAGAGGAACCTGCTCGACGATCCGGAGGGTCACCTTGGCGTGCATTTGAAAATCGACTTCAGCCGAGGCCACCCAGGGATGCGCGAGGAGTCTTTTCCGGATCAGAAATGGATTGAGTGAAAACAGATTCACTCCCGGAGAGATTTCCGCCTGTTCCAATATTTCCTTTTCAGAAAGCCGGCCGATCCCTTCGACCCGGATTTCGGCGGCAAAGCCATCCATCTGGGTCAAAACATCGTAGCCGAAGATAAATCCCGCACTCAAAGCAATCAGAGCGGCGACGGCGGAAAGGGTATAGACTCCGACGATCCCGCCTGTGCGGATCTTGTTGGCCACGGTGGAGGAGATCTTTTCCCGCCTATGCCTCACCGACGATTCTCACCTCCGTTTTGAGATCGATTCCGAACCGAGCCAGAACGGTATGCCGGATCCGGTTTGCCAGCTCCAGAATTTCTGCTGCGGATGCATCCCCGCGGTTGATGATGTAGTTGGCGTGCCGTTGAGATACCTCTGCATCTCCGATGCGTTCCCCTTTGAATCCGGCCTGTTCGATGAGCCGGCCCGCGGGTGTTTCGGAATTCGGATTTTTAAAGAAACAGCCGGCATTGGGGAATCGGGGCTCTCTTTTTTTCCGGGCGTCCAGGATCGTTTTTGCTTCTTGCTTCAGCGCCTCCGGATCCGCGGATCGCAGGCGAAAACACCCCCCGAGTATCACCGGATTTCCGCAGGCTGCCGCGCGTTTAAAGGAGAGTGTGCGATAGGAATAAACCAGATTTTTCCGTTCTATGGCCTCGATCCGACCGTCCGGCCACAGGCATTCAACCGCATCCAGCACGTCCTGCATCGATCCTTTCGATGTGCCGGCATTCATCATGACCGCACCTCCGACGGTTCCCGGAATTCCCAGGGCAAAGCTCAAGCCTTCAAGACCCTTTGCAATGGCATACCGGCAGAGTCTCTGAAGCTTTACCCCTGCCATGGCATCCACCCGAACCGAATCCCTGCTTCGATCCTTCGGCTCGATGCGGTTGAGGCACCTGGATAGATTCAGCACCATTCCACGGAAGCCCTTATCCCTGACCAGCAGATTGGTTCCTGCCCCGATGACAAGGTAGGGGATGCCCTTTTCCCCCGCCCATTCGACGATTGCTGCAAGCTCTTCGACTGTCTCCGGCTCGATATAGGCATCTGCCGGCCCTCCGACTCGAAAAGAGGTATGCCGGGTCATCGGCTCGTCGAAAGAGACCGTCCCCTTGAAACGGCCGATCAGCCATTCTTTTGCTTCACCCGCGATGGCCATCCCCCGAACCTCGATCTGCCGCAATTTCCAATTCAGAATGTCCAATGTCCTTAAGTCTCTCCAACAGCATCGCACCCGCTTTCCAGACATCTCCGGCACCCAGGGTCAGCAGTAAATCCCCGGGCTTCAACAGGTCTTTCAGTTCCGAAGCCGCCGCTTCGAGCGTCTCCGCATATCGAACCTCTTTGTGGCCGTGCGCCTCGATCCCTTTGCAGAGGCCCGGGCTGTCCACTCCGGGCAGTGCCGGTTCGCCTGCAGGGTAAATCGGGAGCACCATCAGCAGGTCGCTCTCGTAGAATCCCCTCGTAAACTCATCAAACAGCGCCCGGGTTCGGGTGTATCGGTGGGGTTGGAAAAGAACCACGATCCGGTGATCGGGCCAGCTCCCCCTTACCGCCTGAAGGGTGGTCTTGATTTCGGTCGGATGATGACCGTAATCGTCGACGATGGTGATCCCGTTGACCGATCCTTTCACCTCCAGGCGCCTCTGCACGCCCTCGATGGTTTCCAAAGCGGATTTGATGGCCGAAAAGGGGATGTTCAATTCGAGCCCGACAGCAGCACCGGCCATTGCATTATAGACATTGTGGATGCCGGGCCGGTTCAGGCAGACCTCCCCCAGCTCCGTTCCGTGGTGATAGAGGCAAAACCGGCTCGTAAGACCTTCGGAGGCGACATTTCGAGCCTGGAGGTCGGCCTGGCCGGTCATCCCGTAGGTGGTGAAACGTTTCTTGATCTTGGGGATGAGATCCTGGATCGGTTCGTTATCGAGGCAGAGCACCGACAGACCGTAAAAAGGAACCCGGTCGATAAAGCGCAAGAAGGCTGCCTTGATGTCGTCAAGGTCGCGGTAGAAATCGAGATGTTCACGATCGATGTTGGTCACGACGGCGATGGTCGGGGACATCTTTAAAAAAGAGCCGTCGCTTTCATCCGCTTCCGCGACGATGAAATCCCCCTGGCCGAGCAGGGCATTGGAGCCGATGCTCTTGAGCTTTCCGCCGATTACGACGGTCGGATCGAAGCCCCCCCGGCCGAGCACTGCAGCGACCATGGACGTGGTTGTGGTTTTGCCGTGGGCGCCTGCGACCGCAACGCTGTATTTGAGCCGCATCAGCTCCGACAGCATCTCGGCTCTCGGGATGACGGGGATCGAAGCCCGCTGGGCGGCGGCCACCTCCGCATTGTCCGGTCCGACTGCCGAAGAGGTCACGATCACATCCGCCCCTTCGATGTTTTCGGCCGAGTGTCCCTCGAAGACGATCCCCCCCAGCCGCTGCAGCCGTTCCGTGAGATCCGACAGCCGGGTGTCCGATCCGGATACCTTGTATCCGAGAGTGAGCAAGAGCTCCGCAATCCCGCTCATGCCGATTCCGCCGATGCCGACGAAATGGATATGGTATTTCTTGAAATACATCAGCGTATTCCCGTTCTTGAAAATCGTTCCATGTCGGGTACAGAGGGAAAGAAGGAAAGAGGCATCGGGCTTCTCCTCAAAAGCTCCGGGACTCCTCAACTCCCGCTCTTCTATCCCTCTTTCCTTCTATCCCTCTTTCCTTCTTTCTCTTCCGCCACCAGCCGGTAGCACTCCTCAACGATCTCCGCTGCAGCCTGCGGCCTGCCGTGCGCTCCGGCGGCCTCCGCCATCTGCGAAAGCTCGCTTCGATGCGTCCGGTAATATTCGATCCGATCGGCCAGAGATCGGCCGCTTAGATCTTTTTCAAGGATCATTTCGGCGGCACCGGCGGCTTCGAGCGCCCTGGCGTTGAGCACCTGGTGATTGTCGGCTGCATGCGGAAACGGGACAAAAATGGCCGCCTTTCCCATTGCGGCAATCTCTGCGACGGTCGTCGCTCCGGCCCTGCAAATCACCAGATCGGCTGCTTCCATCCGAGAGGGCATATCCATGAAAAAGGCGGCGGCCGTACAGGGGATCCCATGCCGCAGGTACGATTGTTGAACGTCCTGTTCATCCTTTTTGCCGGTCTGATGGATGAACCGGATCCGATCTTTTTCACGGATGTATTCAAGAGCATCGATTACGGCCGTATTGATGCCGTGCGCTCCCTGGCTTCCTCCTGCGATCAGCACCGTAAACGGTTTGTCGCGATCCGCCCGGGGCGGTTCCTCGCTCAGGCGGCGGACCTCCTCCCGGACCGGGTTTCCCGACACCCGGACTTTTCCGGCATCGAAATGGGCGGTTGATTCCTCGAAAGAGACGAAAATCCGGTCGGCCATCGCCGCCAGCATCCGGTTTGTAATTCCCGGCAGCAGATTCTGCTCCTGAAGGGCGATCTTTTTCCGCATCAACCAGGCGCCTGTCGCCACCGGCCCCGCAGAGTAGCCGCCGACTCCGATGACAAGGTCCGGTTTGAATTTCCAGAGAATCCCGATCGATGCCAGGATGGCTCCGGGAACCTTCCAGACGGCGGCTGCCTTCTGCCACAGTTTTCTCCCCTTGATCCCTTCCGAAGCGATCCGGTGGTGAGGGAATCCGGCTCTATCCAGAACCTCGACTTCAAAAGGCTTCCCCGTACCGACGAAGAGGACGCGGTTGTCCGGGTCTTTCCTCATGAATTCCTGCGCGATGGCGATCCCCGGAAAGAGGTGGCCGCCTGTACCGCCGCCTGCGATGACGATGCGCATGTTCTCCGTTTTCCCCTCTGCAATCGGACAGCGACTACTTGGATCCGCTGCAGCCGATGTTCATCAATATGCCGATCGATGCCATGTTCAACGACAAAGAGGTGCCCCCGTAGCTCAAGAAAGGCAAGGCAAGCCCTTTTGTCGGCAAAAGACCGAGCGTGACCCCCATGTTGACACATACCTGAAGGCCGATCGCCAGCGTCAATCCGAATGCGAGAAAACATCCGAAGGATTCGGCCGCATGCCTGGCAATCCGAATGCCCCGCCACAGAATCAGCACGTACAGCCCCAGGATGATCAGCACCCCCAAAAGACCCAATTCCTCACCGATGACCGAAAAGATGAAATCGGTGTGGGGCTCCGGCAGATAGAACAGCTTCTGATAGCCTTTTCCGATTCCCGCCCCCCAGATGCCGCCGGTTCCGAACGCCATCATGGAATGCACGATCTGATACCCTTCATCCGAGGAATACTGCCAGGGATTCAAGAAGCTCAAGATCCGCTTCAACCGGTACTCGGCATTGATCATGAAGAAATAGAGAAACGGCATCAGGGCCAGCAGGGAGGGGAGCAGGTGACGGATTCGGGCGCCTCCGACAAACAGCATGACCCAGGTGATGCTCCCCAGGATGACCACCGAACCGAAATCGGGCTGCAGCGCGATCAGGGCTGTCAGGGTTCCCAGCACCAGCACATGGGGCAGAAAACCGATGTAGAGGTCCTTTAATTTCTCCCCCTTCTTGTTCATGGAATAGGCCAGGTAGAGGATCATTGCGATCCTGGCAAATTCGGAGGGCTGAAAAGACACTCCCCCCAAACGGAGCCATCGGGATGAACCCCCGGCCGACATTCCCAGCGCAGTCGCCTGAACGGCGATCAGGAATGCCAGTGCGAGGCCGAGAAGAGGGTAGACCATCGGACGATAGAACCGGTAGGGAAAATGACGGGAAAGAACCAGCGCCAGCAGACCGACCAGTGCAAAAAGGGCCTGCTTTCTCAGGAAATAGTATTCGGTGCCGAACCGCTTCAAGGCCAATGCCGAACTGGCGCTGTACACCATCACCACTCCGATTCCCACCAGAAAGAGAACGGGGAAGAGAAGCTTCAGATCGTAGGGGAGCGTTACGGCTCTTCGGCTCTCTTTCGTCATTTCCTGCCCTGCAGAAGATTCTTTACGCTCAAACGGAATGCTTCCCCCCTTTGGGCGTAGTTTTGAAATTGATCGAAGCTGGCGCACCCCGGGGAAAGCAGGACGACCTCTCCGGGCGATGCGGCGCTTGAGGCCCTCTGTACCGCTTGCTCCAGCGTGGCTGTCGTCTCTGCGGGCACCCCCGCACCGATTGCCTCCCGGATCACGGGTGCGGCTTCGCCGAACAGGACCAAAAGCTTTACCTGCTGTTTGAGCCGGGGGGTCAGTTTATTGAAATTTCCCCCCTTGTCCCTGCCGCCCATGAGCAGGATGACCGGCTCGCTAAAGGCGGTCAGCGCCTTTTCCACCGCATCTACGTTTGTGGCCTTCGAGTCGTTGACGTAGCGGATCCCATTTTGTTCCGCGACATGCTCCAGACGATGGGAGAGCCCCTTGAACGACCGCACCGCAGACCGGACCCCCTCCAGGGTGCCTCCGGCAGCAAGCGTTGCGAGTCCTGCGGCGGCGATATTTTCCGCATTGTGCACGCCGCGAAGGCAGGTCTGAAGGATGCCGCGGTTCAATGTCTCCGTCCTCCCGTCCAGCCGGAAGAGGATTCCGTCTCTTGTGATGACCGCGCCTGCATCCCGGCTTTCCCGGAAATCAAAAAAACGTTTCCGGCTCCGGATATCCGATGAGATCTTAAGAGCCATCGGATCGGAGCCGTTCAGTACGGCGAGGTCATCGGGGCCCTGATTTGAAAAGATCCTTGCCTTGGAGCGGGCATAAGCCGCAAAGTCCGGGTAACGGTCCAGGTGATCCTCTGTGATATTCAGCAGAAGAGCGATATCGGGGCGAAAGGTTTCGATCGTGTCCAGTTGAAAGCTGCTGATCTCGGCCACGATCCATTGCACCCGGTCCGCCCCGTCTGCGTAGTCGATCAGCGGGTTGCCGATATTTCCTCCGACAAATACCGATTTCCCGGAAGCCTTCAGCATCTCCCCGATCAGGGTGGTGGTGGTCGTCTTTCCGTTTGAGCCGGTAATCGCGATCATCGGGTCCCGGATAAAGCGGGAGGCGAGCTCGACTTCTCCGATCATCGGAACACCGAGTCGTTTTGCCCTTTCTACCGGCTCGATCGTGTGGGGGACGCCGGGACTCAAAACGATCAGATCCGCTTTTTCGAACGACTCCACCCGATGTCCCCCGAGTTCCGTTCGCACTCCGATTTCCGCCAGGTGCCGTGCGGCCTCCTCCAGTTTTTTTGCGGGGGCCGAGTCGGTGACCGTGGGGACGGCGCCGTGGTTTTTCAGAAACCGGGCGACCGATTTGCCCGATTTTCCGAGTCCTACGACCAGGATATGTTTTCCCTTCAGCTCCATCATCATCGTTTTGTTCAGCCACTAAGACACAAAGACACTAAGGTTATTCATTCAATGAAGAATTTGATTTCATCCTTCTTCTTCGTGCCTTCGTGTCTTTGTGGCGAAAAAGCTCATCATCGAAGTTTCAATGTACTCATCGAAAGCAGCGCCAGGATGATGGCGATGATCCAGAATCGTACGATCACCTTGGGCTCCGGCCATCCCTTCAGTTCGAAGTGGTGGTGCAGGGGAGCCATTCTGAATATTCTCCGGCCGTGCGTCATCTTGAAGAATCCGACCTGGAAGATGACCGAAAGGGCCTCCACGACGAAAAGCCCTCCCACCAGGACCAGCAGAACCTCCTGCTTGGTGATCACTGCAACGGTGCCCAAAGCGCCACCGATCGAAAGGGAGCCGACATCTCCCATGAAAATCTGGGCCGGATAGGCGTTGAACCAGAGAAATCCGCAGCCGGCGCCTGCAAGGGCTCCACAGAAGACCGCCACTTCTCCGGAACCGGGCACATAGTTGATCTGCAGATAGTTGGCGATCACCATGTGTCCGGCCAGATAGGCAAAAACCATGTAGGTGGCGGCGACAACGACCGCCGGCCCGATGGCCAGGCCGTCCAGCCCATCGGTAAGATTGACCGCATTGGAGGTGCCGACGATGACAAAGGCCGCAAAAAGAATGTAGACCCACCCCAGGTCCGGTGAAACCTGTTTGAAAAAGGGAATGGTGATGCGGGTGTCGAATCCGGGCTGAACATAGATCAAAAGCCCGACGATCGATCCCAGCGCCGCCTGCATGAAAAGTTTCTCCCGGACCGACAGCCCTTTGCTTTTTTTTCGGATCCGCTTCAGGTAGTCGTCCATGAAACCGATCCCTCCGTTTCCGGCGACGACAAGAAGAACGATCCATACATAGGTGTTGGTCAGGTTTGTCCACAACAGGGTTGAGACCGATACGGAAAACAGGATGAGAACCCCGCCCATGGTGGGGGTGCCGGCTTTCTGCAGGTGGGACTTCGGCCCGTCCTCTCGAATGAACTGTCCGATCTGCAGCTCGGTCAGTTTACGGATCACCCAGGGCCCGAGCAGAAAACAGATCAGGAGTGCGGTCAGACTGGCATAGATGGTCCGAAAGGTGATGTATCGGAAGACGTTGAAAACCGATATGGTGTTGTGCAGCGGATAGAGAAAGTGATAGATCATCTAAGCCCGTCCCATCCTTGACTGTTTTCCCCAGACCATGAGCGCTTTGACGATCGCCTCCATGCCCATGGCGCGGGATCCCTTGACCAGAACCCAGTCCCCCTTGGCGAGAGTACGGGCGGTCAATTGCTCCATGATTTGATCGGGGGTTCCGATAAAGATGTTTTCCGAGGGCATTCCGGCTGCGGAAGCTCCCGCCCGGACCGCATCCGAGAAGCTTCCGGTGATGCAGAGGCGATCCACTCCCGCTGCGGCCGCCTCCGACCCGATGCTTTCATGCAGCGATTCCGACCGATCCCCGAGCTCCAGCATGTCCCCCATGACCAGGACCCCCCGGTTTTCCTCTTTCAACGAGCAGAGGACCCGGATGGCGGCTTTCATCGCCTCCGGATTGGCGTTGTAGGTATCGTCGATGATCCGGATTCCGTTTTCGGTTTCCCGGATGCACATCCGCCCTTCAACGGGTTCAAACGCCTCCAAGCCGGCTTTGATTTCGGATCCGTTTAATCCGGCGAGAAATCCGACCGCTGCTGCGGCCAGCGCATTTGAAACCATGAATCGTCCGGGGACACGAAGGCGGACGGAAACCGTTTCCGCCGGAAGCAGGAGCGAGAAGGAAACCGATCGCCCCTCCGGCCGGATCGACTCCGCCCGGACGTCCGCATCGGGGGATTCCCCGAAAAAAAACACCTTCCGGTCCGCGGCCCGTGCCAATTGCCGCCCGTACGGATCGTCGGCATTGAGCACCGCCGTTCCGGAAGCCTGGATCTTCCCCAGAAGCTCCCCCTTTGCGCGCATCACCCCTTCGATCGATCCGACCCCTTCCAGATGGACCGGTCCCACGTTTGTGATCAATCCGATATCGGGAATGCAGATTTCGGCAAGCCGCGAAATTTCCCCCGGATGATTCATTCCGAGTTCGACGACGGCCCATTGGATTTGGGGGGTCAGGCGAAACAGGGTCAGGGGAAGCCCGATTTCGTTGTTGAAGTTCTTCTTGCTCGAAAGGGTTTTGAATCGCTGTGCGACTACCGATGCCGTCATCTCTCGGGTGGTTGTCTTTCCGGTCGATCCGGTGACGGCCGCAAGCATCACGGGGAAGCGCTGCCGGTAATACCGCGCCATATCCCCCAGTGCGCGGGTGGTGCCGGAAACCGCGACACAGGTGGTCTCCGTATCGGTCAAGAGCGCTTCCGGCAGCCCGGATACCTTATCCGAATCGACGATCAGACCACGGATCCCTTTTCCGATGACCTCTTTGATGTAGGTGTGTCCATCGTGGCTGCTTCCGCAAATTGCGACGAACAGCTCCCCCGGCAGGATGGAGCGGGAATCGGTCGAGACCTGTGAAAACGCCGCATGCCTATGGCCGCACACGAGCCGCCCGCCGGTTGCCTGAAGGAGGTCCGATGTCTTCCAGGTCGTATGTCCCTTCATCCGAGTCTGCTCCCGTAGTGAATTTCAAATGACCAATTTCCAATGATCAATGTCCAAGTGGAAGGTATGTTCGCATAGACATCGGACATTCTAATCTCCCTTCCTTAAACCTTGGACATAGGGCGTTCGACATTGGACATTTCTCAGTTCTTCCAGCGCCTTTGCCGCCTGGATCCGGTCGTCGAACGGAAACGCCTGTTTTCCGATGACCTGATAGGTCTCGTGGCCCTTGCCGGCAATGAGAACCGAATCTCCCGGACTCGAAGCGAAGATCCCGAGCCGGATCGCCTTCTCCCTGTCCGGTTCGATCAGATGTCCTTTGCCCTGGAAACCGGCCTTGAGCTGCGCAGGATCGAAGGCGATCGGTGACGAGCGGACAACCCCGATTCGGGTCTGTTCGATGATATCGAGCGGGGCTTCGGTCCGGGGGTTGTCGGAGGTGATGATCGCCAGATCGGCGAGTCTTCCGACGATCTCACCCATTTTCGGACGCTTTGCCTTGTCCCGGTCCCCGCCGCATCCGAAGATGCAGATGACGCTTCCCCGGGAAACGGCACGAAGGGCTGTCAGCACATTTTCCAGTGCATCCGGCGTATGTGCGTAATCGACGAAGACGAATCGGCCGAGAGAATCGGCCATCCGTTCGAGGCGGCCGGGAACGGCGGCGACATTTTCGATTCCCCGGCGAATCGCCGGAAGCTCGACCCCCAGGGCAACTCCGGCGCCGGTCGCTGCAAGAATGTTCTGGATGTTGTGGGCGCCGACCAGGGGGGAGCGGGCCGCAAAGCTTCCCGACGGGGTTTCGACGGTTGCCGAAACCCCGTTTAAGTTCTGACGGCCGCCGGTTTCCCGGATCTCGTTATCGATATTCTTTCCGTAGCGGAATACGGGGATTTTCAATTCGGAAGCCAGTATTTTGCCGCGTGCGTCGTCTGTATTTACAACCGCCGACGCCTCTTTCTTCTGCGGCAGATAAACGGTAAACAGGCGCCGCTTCGATTCCCAATATCGATCCATGCTGCCGTGGAAATCGAGATGGTCCTGGGTCAAGTTCGTAAACACTCCGACGTCCATCCGGCAATCGTCGACCCGATGAAGCTCGATGGCGTGCGAAGAGACTTCCAGCACCACGTGGGTGACGCCGCCTGCTGCCATATCCGAAAGGATTTTCTGCAGATCCGATGATTCCGGCGTCGTAACCGGGTTGGGGAAGGTCTTGCCGAGGAACCGGTAATTGACGGTGCCGATGACCCCGACCGAATGCCCTGCGGCCTTGAGGATGCTCTCGATCAGATAGGTGGTGGTCGTTTTGCCGTTTGTTCCTGTAATGCCGACGACACAAAGCTTCCGGCTCGGATGGCCGTAGAATGCCGCAGCGGCCGCAGACAGCGCCTTTCGTGAATCATCGACCACAGCCACCGGAACCCTGCTTCGAACCGGATGCTGTGAGATGACGGCCGCAGCCCCCCGCGAAACAGCCGTATCGATGAAAGCGTGGCCGTCCGAAACCGTTCCGGGGATTGCGACGAATACGCCTCCGGGCTTGACTTCCTGGGCACGATAGTGGATCGAAGAGACCTCGGGAAGCTCGCCTCCGGTTATCCGCCGGACCGGAATCTCTTTGATAAGTTCGGATAACTTCACCCGCTGACCGGATCCTCTCTGGAAACCGTCAATCCCTTTTCCTCCCGCCGGGGTGGAATATTGAGGTAACTGAGCGTTTCCTGCGCGATTTTTTTAAATGCCGGGCCTGCGACGATGCCGCCGTAGTACTGCTTCGATGGTTCGTTTACGACGACGACGATGGTGACGGCAGGATTGTCTGCCGGGGTGAAACCCACAAAGGAGGCGATGTATCGACCTTTAACATACGTGCCGGATCCATCCGTTTTCTGGGCGGTGCCCGTTTTCCCGCATACCGAATACCCCTCCAAAGCGGCGCTTTCGCCGGTGCCGCCCGGAGAGGTTACGGTCTGCATGATTCGATTCAGGGTACGCGCCGATTCCCTCGACATCACGCGTCTGACTTTTCGCGGCTGCATCTTCTTGACAGGATGCCCGTTTTGATCAGTGACGGATTGTACCACAAAAGGCTGCATGAGGATACCGTCATTTGCAATGGCGGAGGTTGCCGCCGTAAGCTGAATGGCCGATACCGAGACCCCCTGGCCGAAGGAGATGGCGCCGGCATCGATCTTCGACCATTTCTTATAGGGAGGCAGTGTGCCTGCGGTCTCTCCCGGACAGTCGATGCCGGTCTTTTCTCCGAATCCGAAGGCCTGGAGCATCTTGTGATGAAACTCGGCGCCGATCATTTCACCGATTTTGACCGCACCGATGTTGCTCGAAAACTTGACGATCTGCTGCAGGGAGAGCCAGCCGTAGGCGTGTACATCGTGAACGACGTTTTTTCCGATCCGGTATTTGCCGTTTTCGCAGAAGAAGATGGAATTGGGCGAGATGATGCCGGATTCCAGTGCCGCCGCTGCGCTGAATATCTTCATGGTGGAACCCGGTTCGAACGGGTCGGTTGCCGCCCTGTTTCTCCAGTGATCTTTCCGGAAGCGGCCATAGGAATTGGGATTGAATGAGGGGTGATGGGCGATGGCCAGGATCGCGCCGGTCTTCGGATCCATGACGACCGCGATTGCCGATTTGGCCGAATACCGGGCGACGGTTTCGGCCAGCACTTTTTCCGAGATATATTGAATCGTACCGTCGATGGTCAGCACCAGATTTCTTCCGCTGAAGGCGGATACGATTTTTTTGTCGACTTCGAATCCCCGGCCCAGAGCATCCCGTAAGATGGTCTGCTCGATGGCGGCGCCTTTGAGATGGGAGTCATAGAAGAATTCGACCCCCTCCAGCCCCTTCTCGTCGACTCCCGTAAACCCCAGCACCTGCGCGGCAAACGTCTTCTGGGGATAGAAGCGGCTGCTTTCAGGAATAAAGCCGAGGCCTTCGATTCCAAGCGCTTTGACCCCTTTGGCCTCTTTGGGGGATACGTGTCGTTTGACCCAGGTAAAGGTTCGCTTCGAGGTCAGTTTCTCATGGATGTCGGCCTGTTTCTCTCCGAGCGCTTTTGCCAGCCCGGGAGCCGCGGTGCGGGGATTTTTGATCTGAGACGGGAAAGCCGCAATCGAGGGGACATCGACGCTGACCGCCATCGCATTCCCCTTGGCGTCATAGATCGTTCCGCGTTTCCCGTACGTAACGATCGACAATTCATACTGGCTGGCCGCCTTTTGGGCGAGCCAGTGCCCCCGGAATACCTGCAGGTAAACCGCCTTGACAATGATGACGGTGAAAAAGAGGCTCAGGAAGCAGCCGACCAGAAGGATTCTTATCCGTATGAATTTTTCGGGCGACTTCATTGTATGCTGATGACCTGTTCGGGAGACGGCGGGATCAGGCCGAGTCGCTCCCTGGCAATCTTTGCAATCCGCTGAGGCGACTTCAGCCGCGCCAGCTCGATCTTTAGATTTTTCTGAACCGCGATGAGTTCATCGTGCCTTTTGGTCTCGGAAGAGATCGCATATCCGATCTGAGTACATTGAAGCCTGCACCAGGTGTAGACCAGGAGCTCGGTGATGAAAAACCCCATGATAAAAATCCAGAGGCCAATCATTCGGCGCCTCTGGATTTGTCCGGCTCCCATCGGTCTCATTGGGACTACCCCTCCGGTAGAAGTCTCAGACGGGCCGCAGAGACCGAAAGGGCACAGAGGCTTGTTCCTACATCCAACCGGGAGGCTGCGATTGGATTTCGGAAATGCGCCCGCCGCTCATGCGGTTTGGAACGTGCGTGCACAGGCCGATTCCCCAAAAGGTTCCATACGCTTGATGATTTCCCGCCGTTCCGATTCCGATTTCAGGAACGTCATGGTTTCGATGAATCGGTCCTCTGTGCCCTTCCTGTCTCTGCGAATTTCAATTCCACCGTCCCATTACTCCTGTACGATTTCTGCCTTCAATCTTTCTGCCACCCGCAACCGAGCACTTCTTGCCATGGGATTGTTCCGCACCTCCTGTTCCGTGGGACGGATCACCTTTCGGGTCAGGTTGCGCAATACCGCTTTCGAATCGCATACACACCGGGGAAAATCGGACGGGCATCGACATCCTTTTTCCATCCGCCTGATCCGTTGTTTTACGATTCGGTCTTCGAGCGAGTGGTACGATAAGACGCACAGGCGGCCGTCCGGATTCAACAGGTCCGGAACCCGTTCCATGAACAGCTCGAGCCGCTCCAGTTCGCGATTCACCGCGATCCGCAGGGCCATGAACACCTGGGTGGCCGGATGTATCCTTTTCCCTTTCCGCTTCGTCCTGGGGACCGCGTCGGAGACGATCTCTGCCAATCTCTTGCTGGTCCGGATTTCTTCCTTTTTCCGTTCCCATACAATTTTTCGGGCAATCGATCTCGCCCGGCGCTCTTCTCCGTAGGTTCTGAAGATTTTTTCGAGGGCTTCCTCGGTTTCGCCCCGGATGATCTGTTCGGCGGTCACCGACCCTTCGATGTCCATCCGCATGTCGAGCGGTTCTTCCTGCAGAAAACTGAAGCCGCGACCGCTCTCCTTGAGGTGATGCAGCGAAAGCCCGAGGTCCAACAGGATGCCGTCGACCGCATGGAGTCCGAGTTTCGTAAGGTAGTCCGGGATTCCAATGAAGTTGCCATGAAACAGATGAACCTCCGGTTCAAACGGCTTCAGGGCCTGCCTTGCATGGGCCACGGCATCGGCATCCTGATCGCAGCCGATGAGTACGCCGCCCGGTTGAATTTTCTCCAGAATCGCTCTGGAATGCCCGGCGCCGCCCAGCGTTCCGTCCACGTAAACTTTCCCGGGCCTGCACTGGAGACCCTGGATGACTTCGTTTACCATGACCGGAGTATGTAGGTACGGCATCGGGTTAGAGTCCTAACTGGGCGATCTCGTTTCTGACTCCCTCCTTCTTCAGATCTTTGACCATATTCTGGTTTTCCAGATCCCAGCGGATCCGCGACCAAATTTCAAAATGATCGAGAACCCCCACCAGGACGATCTCCTTATCGAGCTCGGAGTAGTTTCTCAAAGAGGGCGGAATCAGGATGCGGTCATGTTTATCGATGACACAATCGAACGCCCCGCCGATGAAAAGCCTTCTAAATCGGCGCATGCTCTCGCCCTTTTCGGCAAGAGACAGGATTTTGTTTTCGATTTTGCTCCATTCATTGTGCGGATAGGCATACAGGCATCCGTCCATTCCGGAGATCATGACCCCATCGGACCCGTTCCTGTTGATCACCTCCCGGAACCGGGCTGGGACGATGATTCGTCCTTTGGCGTCGATGGTATGGAATGAGCTTCCTCGAAACATATCTCTCCATCAATAACCACTCTAAAACCACTTTAATCCACCGCAGGAGCATAAAATTATATTTTTAGTCTGTTGTCAAGAAAAAAAACGAATTCAATTAAATATATTTTTCAATGATAAAAAACTGTTAAACGCTAAACGCGTCTTGAAAAACAAGGTGGTGCATAGTGGGGGGCATTAAGGTGCGGTGGAAATTATTTTTGCGAGGATGCTTGACAGTTGTCTCCACGAATTGGTATTTTGACCGGCAACTCAGATGCCGTTCAGTTCCTTCGGATCGCGTTGCCGCGGCATGTTCCCTCGGCCTTTTCTAAAAACTGCCGACCTGCTGTGCCGGAAAGATCGAATTTCCTCCGTCGGGGTGTGAAAGGGTTGCGCTGTAGATTGCGTTCGGGGATGATGAATGCCGTCAGGAAATTCCATGAACCCAAACGAAACCGAAATGGAGGTTCAACCCCGGGGTCGGTCTCTTATCCGGGAGGACCTGGCGCCGATGGACTCGACCGATCCGACATTCGAATTCGAATCTCCGGGGGTCCACCCGCTTCCGCCGGGCGATCCTCCAGGTGCGCTTTTCGAGGCCGATCCGACTCAGAGCCGACCCGCGGCACCGGCTCGACGAACCGAAAGCAAACAGGAGATCCCGGCGGCTCCGCTCGAGTCCCGGATAAAATCCGCTCGGAACATCGGCCGTCTTCTGAGCGACTTCGAAATCGTTCCTTCCATCGATCCGGCTCGGATCTTCAGAGGATATCGGAAACAGTTGGAACTGGGTGCTGCGCTCATCGAAGAAGGCGCCATCGATTCAAATCATCTCGAGGACGCCCTTTATGAACAGCAGCTCAGAGCAGAACCGCTGGAAAAGATTCTCATCGAGAAGGGCCGGATCGACATCGATCAGTTCTATACGGCGCTCGGCGCGCAGTCCAATCTCCTCTATCGAAAATTGGACGGGTTTCGTTTCGAAGAGCCGCAGAAGCAAGAGCTTGCCCGGATTGTCGGGAAAAATTTCGCCCGGGAGAACCTGATCCTTCCCCTGACTCTTGAAGGCACCCGATTGACTCTCGCTGTTTTCATGCCGGAGAAAGCGGCCGGTTTTTACGAGCTCCAGTCCGTCTATTCGTTTTTGCGTATGGAATGTGTGCTGATTCGGCCGGATGTTTTCCAGGCACTCTTTTTCTCTCTGTATCGATCGCCGCTAGAGCGAAAACCGGATCTCGGGTCAGGTTTTGAATCGAACTCGAAACCGGACTCGAAGACGGATATCCAATCGATCGAAAACATTCAGGTTCCGGCCGGAATCCGGAGCCGCCGGGGGTACGATTCCGAACCCGCAAAGGATGAGCGGAAGCGGAGAATCGAATCGGAGGCCGTTCAAACGATTCATTATCTGATCAAGTACGCCTTGAACACCCGCGCCGAAAGCGTACACATCGAACAGGATCTTTCCGGAGCATCGATTCGTCTCCGGGTCGGCGGTGTTCTCCGGATGGCCGAGCTTCCGTGGCTGGAAGAAAAATTGCCGGGGCTCATCGAGCCGATCCGGACCGCCCTCAAAGGAATGGCGGGCCTGAATGAATCCGAAAACCGGCAGCCCCAAATCGGGGTATTCACCATTCGGAATGAAGGCAGCCAGAGCGAACCGATCGTCGAATACGACATCCGGGCCGCCTTCTGCCCGACCGTTTGCGGGGAAAACGTCACCCTTCGACTTTTTCCCGGAAGCAGCCGGGAGAACCGTATGGAGGATCTGCCTGCACCGGAACTCCGAACGGACGATTCCGCCGGGAAAAGTGAAATGACGGGTACACCGCCGGCTTTAGAGGGGTCTGCTCCCGGGCTGCCCGTTCGATTCGAATCCATGAGCTGGATTCTTTCCGCCGATTCATCCGATGCTTCCCTTTCCTCGGACGGGCCGAATGCCGTCTGCATTCAGGAGCTGTTTGAAATCTACCGGGCGGCCGCAGCCCGTTCCGGAAACGGGGCGGATACGGCCGTGCCGGAGGCAGCCGCGCGATTCAATGAGTTTATCGTCGCATCTTTTGAACACATTCGCCGGGCTTACGGATGTGCGCAGGTTAAATTCAGTATCGAAAACCGGGGGGATCGTCCCGAGCTGATTGCAGCCCCTATCCCGCCGGATCGGAAAGAATGCTGAAGACACGCAATTACCGCGAGGCATCGATATGGCAAGAGTGATCGTGTTCACCAGTCCTTTGAAAGGAGTCGGAAAAACCGCGCTGAGCGTCAATCTGGCAATCGAATTGGGCAGGCTCGGCCGAAGCACCTGTCTTTTCAACACCGATTCCGGTGCGGCTGCAATCGACGGGCTGCTCGATGTTCATCCGCGGCATCACCTGGCCGACCTGATCGGAAACCGCGTCCGGCTGGAAGATGTCATCGTAAGAGGGGCTTTCGGAATCGATTATTTCCCGGGATACCCCGGAATCGAAGCTCTCGGTTCGCTCGACCGGGAGGCTTGTAGCCACCTTCACCGATCCTTTCTCTACTTCAACCAATATGATTTTTTCATCCTGGACACCTTTCCCGGGCTTTCAAGAAGCGTCGCGGCGATGTGCAAATCGACTTCCGAAGTCGTTCTGGTGATGAACTCGGATACCGAGGCGCTCACAAACGCCTATCTGCTTTCAAAGCTGCTCAGCATCAATCAATTCGAAGGCACCGTCATGGTTCTGATCAATCTGAGCCGGGATCTGAAGCTCGCACGCCGGGCATATTACCGTTTCAAGGAGGCTGTTTCCCGATATCTTCCGATATCGGCGACGCCGCTTGGAACGGTCTTTTGCGATTCGATGGTCGAAGAAGCCGAAAAGGCGGGAAAACCGTTCGTAGTGACCCACCCCGATTGCGAAGCTTCGAAGTGCATCGTCAATATCGCCAGACATCTTCTGGAAAAGAAAACAGACGACCTGGCGGTGTCCGTCTTCTGGTCCAGATATATGGACAATCTCAAACTGCCTTTTCAGATCGTGGGGGAACCGCTGAAGCTTTTTCCGAAAAAGATCCCCGTCGCGCATGCCCTGATCGATTCTGCAGACGATCCTCCGGCAGGGGACGCTCGAGAGGGTGCCCGGGAGGGCGCCCGGAAGTCGGAGACCGAACCGGCCGCCGAACCTGCCCTGCTGCCGATCGAGGCCGACGGATCCGATGGACGCATCTTCGATACCCTGGCAAAACTCGAGAGACAGATGGCCTCGTTGTCCGAAGATGTCTGCGAAATCAAGCAGAAGCTCAAAGATGTCGGGAAGTCGGTTTCAGAACCTAGAAGAAAACCGGATCCGCCGATCGAACCGGAAAGACTGGTTCTCGACTTCGCCGCTTTTCTGGAGCAGCGGAAAAAAGAGGGAAAGAAGGGGGGGTGATCCTTGAACGTCAAACAGTTCCGCTATTCGACCGATAATCTCGGTTATCTTGTCCATGGGGATAAAGAAGCCATGGCTGTTGACGGGGGAGCGGCCGAGGAAATTCTTTCATTTGTCCGGCATCAGGGGCTCACGCTGACTCTGGTTGTAAACACCCATATGCATGCCGATCATACGGGGGGAAACCGGAAGCTGCTTTCCGCTTCCAGGGCCGAGTTTCCGGATACGGAAAATTTGCGGAAAAAGGGATCGGTTCTGCTGGAGGGATCCCCGATTGCCGTATACCACACTCCGGGGCACACCGAGGATTCGGTGACGTTTCATCTCAAGATGGAAAAGATCCTTTTAACCGGCGATACGCTCTTCAACGGGACCGTCGGGAACTGCTTTTCGGGAGATTTGAAGGCTTTTTACCGCACCGTCAAGCACCTGCTGTCGCTCCCCGCCGATACCCTCGTTTATGCGGGTCACGACTACGTGAAAGACGCCATGACGGCTGCAAGACGGATCGAGCCGGGCAATCCGGATATCGATCGGTTCCTGTCCGGCTACTCCCCC
>QZKK01000090.1 GCA_003599475.1 Desulfobacteraceae bacterium | reverse complement strand
TACACGCGAATGGGAACGATCGGGTCGGTCGCGCGTGACGTCCCGGGGATGGACTGGGTCGAACTCATCGAAGGGATACCTGGAGGAGCGGTTTACGATGCAATTCAGAAAAGAGGGGAAGGGTTGGGGGGCTTGTTCATCGATGTCCCGGATTTCGAGCAAGCACTCGAGGATGCCAGGAGTAAAGGGATCAGGGTCTTAAAGGCAATCGAAGGAGGTCCCTTCATGGTGGGGACTTTGCATCCAAAGGATACAAGGGGTGTGTTTCTGGATTTGCATGGGCCCAAGCCCGATAAAATAGACCACGAGAAGTATCCTTTTTCTAAAATTCGACCCGTCACCGATGAAACGCGAAGGCGAGGTGTCGATCCATCCGCAAGAAATTAGAGCAGTGCAGAAGTATGGATGCATACGTGGGTATGAGCGGTTTCGATGGCATGGGAGTAAAAGAGCTTATCGAGCCTGGATCAGACAAAATGCACTGCTTGATAAAAACCGTTGTTAAAGTCGGCACGACGAACTGGAGAATGCTAACCCGATTCAATAAGGGCTGCATGATGAGACTGAAGTGCAGTGAAGTACCGACAGGGGAGTACCAGGGACAGAATAGTCCTGGTCTTTTGGGGGGTCGTTCAAACAGCATAACGAAAGGAGAAAAAAATGGCGAAAAAATCGATGAGTAATTGGATGATAACCGCGTGTGCAGTTATCTTGCTGGCCGGGATGCTCTCTGCGGGCTTTTTCACAACAGAAGCGGCGGCTGCTGAACAGAAGGTGTTCAACTGGAAATTTGCAAGTCATACGAATCCAGGCAACAAATCTCTGGGTCCTTGCCAATTATGGTGGAGCGAGCAGATCGAGAAGAGGTCGAACGGCCGAATCAAGGTGAAAATGTATTGGGTGGATGAGATCTGCGGCCCCAAGGAGATGATGATGGCGGTCAAGACCAGATTGGCGGATGTGGTCGGTCATGTGCCCGCCTATACGCCGGGTGAAACCCCGATGGCCAATTCGACTTTTTTACCGTTCCTTGCGCCGCCGCGCCTGGATCAATCGGTTATCGTGTACAACCGGGTGTTTGTAGAATCGAAACCTTACGTGGACGAATTGAAGAAGTTCAACTGTGTTTATGGCGGGGCTTATGAAAATGAGGGGTATAATCTCATAGGCAAGAAACCCGTCCGGTCCGTAGATGATCTCAAAGGGCTTCGTATTCGAGTCATGCCGGATCTCGGCGAGGTACTCAAACATTTTGGGGCAATTCCCATGACGGTGCCGGTTACCGAGATGTATTCCGCCCTGGATACGGGGATCGTCGACATGGCCGCCCATTCGCGTTTAACCTTCCACGCTTACAAAGTGGATGAGATCTCGAAGTACATGATTCTCGATATGGACATGGGAGCTGCGCCGACCCTGTATTTTATCAATAAGGATGCATGGAATGAGCTCCCGGAGGATCTGCAGAAGGTGGTGCAGAGTGTAATCGATGACTCCGCTGCCTTCATGTGGGACTTTCAGCACATACCCGAGCGGATCGCCGCAGCGGACAAGGTGATCAAAGAAAAGAACATCGAAGTTATTCACTTCCCTAAGGGTGAAAGAGCCAAGTTGGCCGATAAAGCGGAAGCCGTATGGGACAGCTGGGCCAAAAGATCTGGAAATTACGAGGCTGCAAAGACGGGTCTCAAGGATTTTGTAAAGATTCGCGAAGAAGTCATTGCAAAGTATCCAAAAGGGGTTCCCGGAATAAAATATCAATAAGGGACCCGGTGTGATTAACTGAAATCTTCATCGAAAGATTTTTGAAATTGTCTCCCATCCCCCGTTTGGCAAAAGGGGGATGGGAGAAACATCGGGTTTCCGGACTTCGGGCGAATGGGCATTTGCCGAGGCACATCCGTGATGTCCAGACAGGGTGCGAGGAAACATGGTTACAAATGAGTTTTTTCCAAAGCTTTTCAGTCCTGCAAGAATCGCTAAAATCAAACTAAAGAATCGATTGGTTATGCTTCCGATGGGAACCTCTTACGCCAGTATCAGCGGAGAAGTGACATATCGAACGATCGATCACTTCGTAGAAAGGGCAAAAGGGGGCGTAGGATTGGTTCAACTCGGCAATGTCTCCGTCGAGGGAAGAATCGCTTTGAACCAGCTTGTATTGGACTCGGACCTGTTTCTCGCAGGGCACTTTGAGCTTGTCGAGGCCATCCATGCTTCCGGAGCCAGGGTATGCATTCAGCTCAACCATCCAGGAAGGCAAAAATATCCAGTCACTCTGGAAGGACAACAGCCGGTATCTTCCTCTCCCTTGCGGACCCGACACATGGGTGAATTTTATCCTAGCGCACGGGCGCTGGAAAAGGGAGAAATCTATCAGGTCATCGAAAAATTTGCTCAAGCTGCGATCCGGGCGAAGAAAGTCGGCTACGACATGGTGGAACTTCACGGAGCCCACGGTTATTTGATCAATCAGTTCATCTCCCCCTTTATGAACAAGAGAGTGGACGAATTCGGGGGAAGTTTGGAAAACCGGCTGAGATTTCCCCTGGAGTTGATCAGGCGGGTGAAAGAGAGCGTAGGAGACGGGTATCCGATCGGTATGCGGATCAGCGCCGAGGAATTCGTGGAGGGGGGTATTACCATCAAGGATTCTCCCGAAATCGCGAAGAGGATTGCGGATACCGGCCTGGCCTATATCAGTGTTTCAGCAGGGATCTACGAGAGCGCTGCGAAATCGCGAGATACCATGCGGCAGGTTGAGGGATGGAAGGCGTATCTCTGGGATGCTGTAAAGAAGGAAGTGAGCATTCCGGTCATTGGAGGCGGGGGATTAAAGACCCCGGCCTTTTGCGAAAAAGTTCTCGACGAGGAGAAAGCGGACCTGATCGGGCTAGCACGACCGCTTTTAGCCGATCCTGAATGGCCAAACAAGAGCAGGCAAGGCAGAACAGAAGATATTCGACCCTGCATCTCATGCTTCGAATGCATGACCCCTTCTGCGGCAGGAAGACAGGGAGTTCGTCGATGCACGGTGAATGCATCGGTTGGAAGGGAGAGAGAGTTTGCCAAGGTGGACCAGGCGGAAATCAGAAAAAAGGTCATGGTGGTGGGGGGAGGACCTGCCGGGATGGAAGCTGCCCGGATTTCGGCTCTGCGAGGGCACGAAGTAACGCTCTATGAAAAGGCCCCAAAACTCGGAGGCAATCTGCCCATCGCCTCCGCAGCGCCCGGCAAAGAGAAGATCCTCTGGATCAAAGACTATTTAGTCAATCAGTTGGAGAAGCTCAACGTCAGGATCGTACTGAATACCGAAGTCACCCCGAGTCTGATAGAAAAAACCAGTCCCGATGCTGTCATTATGGCGACAGGCTCAACCTCATTCGCTTCTGAGATTCCTGGAGATGATCAGAAAAAGACGGTAAATGCATGGGACGTGCTGGCCGGCAAGGTGAAAATCGAAGGAGAGAGGGTGGTCGTGATCGGCGGAAGCATGGTCGGCTGTGAAACCGCAGAATACCTCGCTGAGAGAGGAAACCAGGTGACGATCATCAAAATCCGGCCCGGAGCGGCGGCAATGGACATGCAGGCCATTCACCGCATGATTCTCCTGGAAAATCTGGAAACATTCAGGGTGTCCGTTTGGAGCAATCAGGAGGTCGTGAGGATTTCGGAAGAAGGGGTTTTGACCCGGGATAAAAAAAGTGACGAAGAGAGGATGATTGGTGCCGATCGGGTGATCCTGGCCTTGGGGGCGAAGCCGGAACGGGCTCTGGCCGATTCTTTCGAAGGGAAAGACCTGGAACTATACTGCATCGGGGACTGCGAAAGCCCCCGCATTATCAAAGAGGCAATCTACGAAGGGTCAATGGTCGGGAGGAAACTATAAGATCCGTAAGGTACAAAAAGAGAAAGAAAGAAGGGGGGGAGCCAATGGAGAAGAGAATTGAAAAATCTTCTTTCTACGACAAAATCGAAAGGGTATTTTCATTAGACATCCCGGGATTAATGACTGTAGCGATCGCTCTGTTTATCACTTCTGAGATACTGGGACGATTGATCCTGAACCGTTCCTGGCAAGGCGTCGTAGACGTGACGGAAAACCTTGTCGTTCTTGTGGCCTTCTTAAGCCTTGCCGCCGTGCAGACAGGAAGAAGTCACATCACGGTGGACATCCTCGTTCTAAAATTGAAAAACCGGAAAGCAGGACTCGTTCTAGATTGCATCACTCTGGCTTTGGGAATTCTCGTGACCACTTTTGTTTTCGGGGAGTTGCTCTGGTACTCGACGCTTGCCTACTCGAGCGGCATGACGACAGTGACCCTTTTCTGGCCGGTTTGGCCTTTTGCAACGGGTATGGCTTTGGGAACGCTGCTCCTTGTCATTCGTATGGCTGTACAATTCAAGGAGAGTTATTTGAAGGCTAGGGCATTCAAAAAAACGGAAGAGGCGAGCCAACAGTCCGGTGGGATTCGGGCTATAGATTAGGAGGGAATATGCTTGTCGGATCGATTGGCATTCTTGCATTTGTGGTCTTGGTAGCGATCGGCATTCCGATTGCGTTGTCGCTTCTTCTCGTTGGGCTTACGGGTCTTCTTTTTTTAGTAGGCCTTGATCCGACATTGGCCACATCGGCGCCGATGTTTTATAACTATATATCAAAATACGAGTTTTCCGTCATTCCGATGTTCATCCTGATGGGAAATATCGGTTTTTACAGCGGCCTTTTCGGCGAAGTCTTCGAGGTGGCGCGGAAGTGGTTGGGGAGGCTTCCGGCAGGCCTTGCAGTAAGCGTTGTTGGAGCTCAGACCCTTTTCGGCGCCTGTTCGGGTTCAACGATTGCGGCGTGTGCGGTCATCGGCAAGTCGGCTTTCCCGGTGATGAAGAACGCGGGATATCCTCACACGCTGTCGACAGGTGTAATCGCCGGGTCTGGGACACTCGCTGCGCTCATTCCACCCAGCGTGACGATGTGTATTTATGGACTTCTCGTAGACGAATCGATCGGCAAGCTTTTAATAGCGGGAATTCTGCCCGGGTTGCTAACTGCAGGAATCTACGTCGTGATGCTCATGATTCAATCGAGAAAGGTACCAAAGGATTCTGCAGTATTTACCATTCGGGAAAAACTCTATGCGATACGGTTTCTCTGGGTAGTCTTTATCCTCGTACTTGCGATTATCGGAGGTATTTATGCGGGTTTATGTACCCCCACCGAAGCAGGAGCTTTCGGGGCGTTTGTGGTGTTCATGCTATCATTGATGGCGGGGCGTGTAAACGGGGGAATGATCTGGAAATCGGTTCGGTCGACGATCACTACGACGGGGACAGTGCTGATCATCATCGTAGCGGCAGTGCTGTTTTCCCGGTTCTTGACCTTGAGCGGCTTCAGCCGTGGAATAACAGAGTGGGTTGCTGTCTTGGAAGTACCCAGGGTATTTATCTACGGGATCATTGTCGTGATCTATCTTTTTCTGGGCTGTTTTGTTGGGGCGACTGGGATGATGGTCATGACACTGCCCACATTTTATCCGCTTGTGATGAAGCTGGGATACGATCCAATCTGGTTCGGAATTCAGGTAGTGATCTTGTGTGAGCTGGCCGTTGAAACACCTCCGGTGGGTGTGAATCTGTATGCAACCCAAAGCATCACGGGGGGGGTTCCGATTACGACTGTAATCCGGGGAACGATGCCTTTTGTGATGCGGGACCTTATGGCCCTGGGGGTCATCTATCTGTTTCCTCAGATTGCGACATATTTACCCAGTTTAATGTAAAGGAGAGAACATGTTTGAAAACAGAGTGGCCTGGGTGACAGGATCAGCGGATGGGATGGGAAAAACGACGGCGATGACGATGGCTCAAAGAGGTGCCGATCTTATCCTCTGCGATATCCTTGAGGAGAAGCTTGAGAGAACGCGTCAAGAGATACAGGCCTTGGGACGCAAGTGCTTGGCTTACAAGGTGGATATAACCCAACGGTCTCAGGTGGATGGTATGGTAGCCGATGCGATATCCAAGCTGGGCACGATCGATTTTTTAGTCAACAATGCAGGAGGCCCCCTGGGGATCCCCCGGGAGATCGAAGCCGAGACGGATGAAGATTGGGACCGAGTCGTGAATGTCAATTTGAAGGGGGCCTTTATCTGTTGCCGGGCAGTTGTGCCGGTGATGAAAGAGAAGCGGCTTGGAGGTATCGTGAGCGTTGCTTCCTCTGCCGCCCGAGATGGAGGAGATGTTACGGGGCCTGCCTATGCCGCTGCAAAAGCAGGGGTCGTCGGGATCACGCGAAACCTGGCGCGGCAGTTGGCCCCCTTTAATATTCGAGTAAATGCCGTGGCTCCCGGACTGACTCTGACCTCGGACACCCAGAGAGCCCGGATGATGAGCGAGGCCTACCGGGAGCGTCGGGAAAAGTCGGTCGCAGCGACAGTACTGAAGCGGTGCGGCGAACCGGGAGAAATTGCGGGAGCGATCTGTTTTCTTTTGAGTGAGGAGGCAAGTTTCATTACGGGTACAACATTGGATGTAAGCGGTGGGAAATATTTCGCATAGAAAGAACGAAGAAGGGAGATCGATGAAGACCAAAAAAATTCAGAGTGCCCGGGTTGAACTGAACCGTGGAAAAATACTTGACACGGCGGGGTACTTTTTCTGGCAGAAAGGATATATCGCCACCAGCATCGATGATATCGCAAAAGCCGCAAAGATGAATAAAGCAAGCATCTACTACTACTTCAAGAACAAGGCGGCGATCCTGCATGAGCTTGGGACCATGAATATGCAGGCAATGATCGATCAGGTTCTTCCTATTGCCAATTCCGATATGCCCCCTGAGGAGAAACTCCGGTTATTCATCATCAAGCATATTCAATTATTGTTGTTGAACCTTAATCATACAGGAATCGGTTACAAAGAAAGGAAGCATCTTCCACCTAAATTGTTCCAAATCTATATCAAGATGAGGGATGAATATGAAGGCATTTTCCGCAGGATACTGGAAGAAGGTATCCAAGAGGGAAGCTTAGAGTGTACAGATGCCAAAGTGGCATCCTTGCTGATCATGGGCCTGCTGAACTCAACCCTCCAATGGTACAGGCCGGAGGGGAGGCTTTCCCCGGATGACATTGCCTGTGAGATATACGCCTTCATATCGAATGGTCTGAAACTGGGAGCCGATCGTCGAGTTTCAATCGGAAATGAATAGTTTTACCGGCAAGGATAAGATCCTTTCCGAATTAAACAAGGAGGAGTAACAATGAGGAGAAGATATCTTAAAATGTTTGGAATCATCTTCGCACTTGTTGCATTCTCATCGCTTGGAACTTCACTATCGAATGGCGCCGCTGCTGAAAAGAAGGTGTTTTATTGGAAATTTTCAAGCCATTCGGCACCGGGAAACAAAATGCTTGCACCATGCCAGATATGGTGGTGCGAGCAGATCGAGAAAAGATCCGAAGGGCAGATCAAAATCAAGATGTACTGGGTGGATGAACTCTGCGGCCCCAAGGAGATGATGATGGCAGTCAAGAGCAGACTGGCAGATGTGGTCGGTCAGGTTCCAGGGTATACGCCGGGGGAAACTCCGATCTGGAATGCCACGTATCTTCCTTTCCTCTGGGCCCCCCGTCTGGATCAGACGATGATGATCTATCCGCGTTTGGCCAGAGAGTCGAAGCCCTTTATCGATGAGATGAATAAGTTCAACTGTATCTATGCCGGAGCGTATGAGCACGAGGGATATAACATCATCGGCAAAAAACCAGTCCGTACCGTCAACGATTTCAAAGGGTTACGTATTCGCGCCATGACCGATCTCGGCGAAATCCTGAAGCAGTTCGGGGCTGTGCCGATGCTTGTCCCCGTGACCGAAATGTACTCTGCTTTGGATACGGGCATCGTCGAAGCCTTGTGCCACGCGCGGCTGACATTCCATTCGTATAAGGTCGATGAGATCTCGAAATATATGACAGTCGATATGAATATGGGCGCTGCACCTACATTTTACTTTATCAACAAGGATGCCTGGAACGAATTGCCGGATCATTTGAAAAAGGTGGTCCAGAGCGTCGTGGACGACCTTCCGGCCTTCATGTGGGATTTTCAGCGCTTTCCGGAAAGGCATGCGGAAGCCGACAGGGTGATCAAAGAAAAGAGCATCGAGGTGATCCGATTTCCCAAGGCTGAAAGGGATAAGCTTGCAGCCAAAGCTGACTCGGTATGGGAGACCTGGGCCAAGAGAACCGCAAATTACGAAAACGCCAAGACGGCACTGGCCGATTACATCAGGATTCGCGATGAGGTCATCGGTGAGTATCCCCAGGGTGCCCTTGGAATTCAATACAAATAAAGATTCCCGGGTTCGAGGCCGGGATTCTTTGATTCGAAACCGTTATTCGACAACAGGATTGGAAATTTTCTAAGAGATCCGGAAGGAAACTATGGAATCGAAAATAGCGCTTGAGGGCATCCGGGTAATAGAGCTGAGTGCATGGCAGATGGGCCCCGTGGCTGCCCGAATGCTCGCCAGCCTCGGTGCAGAAGTGATCAAAGTCGAGAACCCCGAAGGAGGCGATCCCTGCCGCGGCTTTGAGCGCATCAAAGGAGTTTCGGTGCGCCATAAGGGGGGACGAAGCATTCACCAGGAGATGTATAACAGCGACAAGAAGGGGATCACCTTGAACCTGAAGAAAGAGAAAGGCCGGGAAGCGCTGCTTCGACTGGTGGAAAAATCGGATGTGTTTTTGACCAATATCCAGTACGGGGCTCTGAGAAAAATGGGGCTTGATTACGAGGCGATTTCCCTGCGCAACCCTAAGATCATTTATGCTCGAGCAAACGGCTTCGGTTTCAAAGGACCTGCGGCAGACATCCCTTCCATGGATATCCTGGGACAGGCTCGCGGCGGAATCATGCATCTGGTCTCCTTTCCAGGGGAAGGGCCGAGGCCTGTTTCAGGAGGTATTTCGGATCAAGCAGGCGCCTTTATCCTGGCCTTTGGAATCATGACCGCACTTTATGCACGAGAGCGGTATGGGATCGGGCAAATGGTTGAGACCTCACAGCTCGGCGCCATGATCAAGCTCCTGGAGCTTCCAATTTCTGCCTACTGTCTGGTAGGCCATCCCTGGCCGAATGAGAGCCATGAGGAGACCAAGAATCCCCTCTGGAATTGGTATGAATGCAAGGATGGCCGCTGGATCGTATTTGCACACCTGCGGTCCGATCCATTCTGGAAGGACTTTGCAACGGCTGTGGGTCTTGAGCATCTGATCCAAGATCCAAAATTCAAGAATCATCAGGCCCGGGAGGAGAACAACAAGGAATTGATCGGCATATTGGAACGAACCTTTCTTCAATCTACGAGCGAAGAGTGGGCGTCGGTACTGGAGAAATTTCCAAGACTTTCTTATGCCTTCATCAACCGGGTGAGCGATCTTCCCTCCGATCCCCAGGTCCTTGCAAACGAGTATCTCCATGATGTCGACCACCCCCTGGCCGGCAAGGTCAAGATGGTTGGATTGCCGGTGCAGTTCAGCAAAACGCCGGCAAAACCCTTTCAGCGGGTCGCTCCTGAGCTGGGACAGCACACGGAAGAAGTCCTGACTGAAATCGCAGGCTATAGTTGGGACGAGGTGGTGGCCATGAGGGACGAAGGAGCGATTTAAACACGGAAATCCGGTGGAATTCTGACGAGGAGGAAAGGTGTTCCGGTGTCGTGTTTGCAACGGATGTAATTGGGGGGGAAGCGTCCGGCAGGAGAACGGGTGGTGATCATTGGGGGAGGGGTTGTGGGAATGGAAACCGCTGAGCTTTTTGTCAGGACAGGGAAAGAAGGTAGCCAAGGAACATGATGACGGCGATCTACCAGGGAGCGATGGCAGGTCGGGCATTGGACGATTATCACCCGAAAAAATGGAAGCAATGAGAGGGGTATGGAGGTCCGTTATGCAGATTGGTTTCTATATTGATCAGACGCGTTGTACAGGCTGTTTCACCTGTATTGTTGCATGCAAGGATTGGAATGACGTTCCGGCAGGATCTGCTTCGTGGATGCGTGTGGCCATTTTGGAGAGAGGAAAGTATCCTGACACTTTTGCTGCCTTCCTTCCGACCTCCTGCCTCCATTGCGACAAGCCGCTTTGCATGGATGCGTGTCCGGCGGATGCAATCTTCAAGAGGAAAGAGGATGGGGTTGTCCTGATCGACCAGGAGAAGTGTTTAGGTAAAGAGAACTGCTCCATGTTCTGCAAAGAGGCATGCCCCTATGGGGCCCCACAATTTCGAGACGAAAAGAATGCAAAGATGGAAAAGTGCAATTTCTGTATAGAACGCTGGGCAAAGGGCCAAAAACCCATATGCGTAGAAGCCTGTCGGACCTATGCACTCGATGCCGGACCGATCGATCAGCTGAGAAGCAAGTACGGAGACATCCGGGATGCCGAAGGGTTTGTCTATTCTACTGAAGCTTGCCCTTCCGTCGTCTTAAAAACCCAAGGGGAAAAACTGAACCGTAAATTATGATTCCGTTGGAGGATCGAATGGAAATAGAAGAAAAGAGTAGCCAGGAAAGAGTGATCAAAACCGCCTGCAGCAGCCATTGCTCCGGAACCTGCCTGCTACGAGCCCACGTCAAAGACGGTGTGGTGACCGCAATCGAGACGGACGGAGGATCGGAGCCTCAGTTTCGTGCATGTCCGATCGGACGGGCGATGCGACAAATGCTGTATCATCCGGATCGTTTGAAGCATCCATTGAAGAGAAAAGGAGAGCGGGGGGAGGGGAAATTCGAGCCGATTTCCTGGGACGAGGCGCTTGATATTGTCGCCCATGAGCTCAAAAGAGTCAAAGAAACCTATGGCCCCGCCTCTATTATCGTGGGCTCTTCAGGGGGCGATACGCCTGCCCTGCAGAGGGGGACCTTGTTGAATCGTCTGCTGGGCATGATGGGAGGCTATAGCACTCATTGGGGTGTTCACTCCTATGAAGGCGGCATATTCGCCTCACTTGCCTGCTACGGCGATATTTATACTTGTGCCAGCCGGGATAACCTCCTTCAATCCAAGCTGATTATCCTATGGGGCTTCAATCCCGTCCATACTACCCAAAATACGACCACGATGTTGCATCTGATAAAAGCCAGAGAAGCGGGAATAGAAATCATCGGGATCGATCCGAGGCTGACCAACACCATCGCCACCCTTTCTGCTCAATGGATACCCATCCGGCCCGGTACCGATACGGCAATGCTGGTGGCGATGGCCTATGTGATCATCAAAGAAAAGCTTCACGAGCTTTCCTTTCTCGACAAATATACTACGGGCTTTGAGCAGTTCAAGCGATATGTCATGGGGGATGAGGACGGGATTCCGAAAACCCCGGCATGGGCGGGCGAGATTACAGGTGTGGCGCCGGCCATCATAGAAGGGGTGGCAAAAAAATACGGGACCTTCAAACCCGCCGCCCTGATCGATGGGATTGCACCGGGTCGAACGGCCTATGGCGAGCATTACCACCGTGCGGCCATCGCCCTTGCGGCAATGACCGGAAACATCGGAGTCATCGGGGGGAATTCTCCCGGCAGGTCCTGGGGGGGGCAATATGGAGGCTATCCCTACAAGCTGGGAAAAGGTCTTGAGGCGGTGCCGAACCCCTCCGAGAAAACATTCCTGCAGCGCCCATACTCGCTTCCAACCTATGGTAAGTTTTTCCCGGGAGGCGACAAAAATACCAGATTTCTCAGAACCGATATTGCCGATGCGATCCTGAAGGGCAGGGCCGGCGGATATCCTGCGGATTTCAAATTCCTCTACCTCATGAATTACAATTACCTGAACCAGATTCTGAATATCAATAAAATCGTCAAAGCTTTCAGGAAGCTCGAGTTTATCGTGACTCATGAACAATTTCTGACCCCCACTGCCAAATTTGCAGATATCGTTCTACCTACCACCACACGTCTGGAGAGAAATGACATTTGCGTCGGCAATGCTCTTCCTTCTCTCGGATTTTTGAGAAAAGTGATTGAACCGGTTGGAGAATGCAAGTCCCATTTGGAAATCTGCACGGAACTGGCAAAGCGGTTGGGTTTAAAAGATTACAGCGACAGGACGGAAGAAGATTATCTGAAACAGATTGTCAAGGGGAGCGATGTTCCGGATTACGAAGCTTTCAAAGAAGAAGGGATCTACAAACTTCCACTCGATGGTCCTTTCATTCCATTCAAACAGCAGATGGAAAATATCGAGAAGCATCCGTTTCCAACCCCGTCGGGAAAAATCGAGATCTATTCCCAACGGCTGGCGGACATGAATAGTCCGAAGATGCCTGCGGTTCCCAAATATATCGAGCCATGGGAGGGGCCGACCGATCCAGCCATCAGGAAGTATCCTCTTCAGTTGATCACAACCCATATCAAGCGGCGGATTCACAGTGTCTATGAAATGGTCCCATGGCTGAGAGAGCTCGATGACCCACAGGTCGTCACCATGAACAGTATCGACTCTGAAAAGAGAGGCATTCAAACAGGGGATATGGTGAGGGTCTATAATGATCGTGGAGAGACCATCCTTCCCGCGAGGATATCAGAAAGGATCATGCCCGGTGTTGTCGATATTCCAGAGGGGGCCTGGTATGCCCCCGATAGGAACGGGGTCGACCGGGGTGGAAATCCAAATGTTCTGACAAGAGATGAAGCTTCCCTCGGAGGGGCTTTCCCGAGCAACAGCTGTTTAGTGGAAGTATCCAAAAAATAGAAGCTTGAGTCTTTCATCGCTGATGAGAAGGAGGAAAAGGGGATGACCGGTGTTTTGAAGGATAAAGCGGCTGTCGTGACCGGTTCCGGTCAGGGGATCGGGAGAGCGATCGCCCTTGCGATGAGTAGAGAAGGTGCAAGAGTGGTTGTCAACGATGTGATCCCGGAAATGGCGGATCAGGTGGCCAGAGAGATCGTGGACTCGGGCGGACAAGCGGAAGCGTTTCCTGGGGATATCTCCAGGTTTGATACAGCCCAAAAGATGATCGGTGCTGCGCTGGAGGGCTTCGGCCGTGTAGATGTGCTGATCAACAACGCCGGAGTTGTCGGGCCGAGCTGGATTTGGGATATGACGGAAGACAATTGGGACAGGGTAATCGGGGTTTCTCTCAAGGGTGCTTTCAATTGCGTTTTCAGCGCCGGCAAGCTCATGAAAGAACAGGGATGGGGACGGATCATCAGTGCAACCTCTACCTCTGCATTGGGAAGCCTGGAGACTTGCGCATATGCCGCTGCAAAGGCCGGAGTGATGGGCCTCACCCACGCGCTTGCAAGAGAATTGGGCCCCTACGGGATCACTTGCAATGCCTATGCCCCGACTGCGGGGACTCAGATGACCCTCAGCGAGGGCGCAAAAAACAGGTTCAGAAAAAGATACGAAGCAGGAGTCTATTCGAAACAAAAATACGATCAGATGCTCAATCCCCCTGTTCCGGACAGCATTGCCCCCCTGATCGTATACCTGAGCACGGACGAGGCATCGGATATCAATGGGCAGATCTTTCGGATCGATGGGAACCGCATTGCCCTTTTTTCCGCCCCGCTGGAAAATAACCCCATCCATAAAGAGACCGGATTATGGACTTTCAAAGAGCTGAAGGAGATTGTACCCAAAGAGCTGATGAAAGGATATCAGAATCCGGCCCCTCGACTGAAATAAATATCTGGAATCGAAAGGCTAAAAAGATGACCCAACTGAAGAAACTTTTGAGTCCGATTCAAATCGGCAAGATGGAGCTTCCCAACCGAATCTGCATGGGTGAACTCGGCCCTAACGGCGACGGCAGAGGTTGTCCTTCTCAGCGAACCATCGACTTCTACGCCGCAAGGGCAAAGGGAGGAGCCGGTCTGGTTATCGTGGGAGGGTCCTATCCAGGCAAAAGCGGCGCGACCTCCCGCTGGGGAACCTGGCTCTTTGAGGATGCGGTAATCCCCGGCTGGGCTCGGATGGTAAAGGTGTTGAGGCAAGCCAATCCGGAGGTGAAGATCGGAGTTCAGCTCCTTCACTGCGGCCGGCAGATGCATGTGCATGCGGAAGGAGCCTTTGCAGACAACAAACCGGTGGCGCCGAGCGCGATCTCCTACCAGTTCGGGATCGTGCCTCATGAGCTGACGACCGAAGAAGTTGGCGAAGTGGTGGAGGAGTATGTCGAGTCCACACGGCGGGCTCAAGAAGCCGGCTTTGACTGCATCGACCTTCACGGCGCGCACGGGTATCTGATCAGCCAGTTTCTTTCCCCCTATTCGAATCGGAGGACCGACCGCTATGGGGGGAGCGTTGAAAACCGGGCCAGGTTTGCCTGTGAGATCATCGAAGGGATCAAGGAGAGGTGCGGGGAGGATTTTCCCGTTTTGATCAAAATCAACTGCAGGGATTATGTCCATGCTCCGGAGCAGATCGATCTGGAGCATACGAAAGCCGTGGTGCCCTTTCTTGAACACGCCGGTGCCGATGAGATCCATATCAGCGGGGGTCAGCATGAGTCTTATCTCGCTGTTCCGGTATCTCCGTATACCATCCCCAGAGCCTTCTTTGCCGAGGAGACCGGTGAAATCCGAAAGATTGCTCGCGTTCCCATCGGCACGAGCTGTCGCATCAATGATCTGGAATTGGCGGAGAAGCTGTTGAGCGAAGGCAAGACCGATCTGATCTGGATGGCCAGGCCCTTTATGTCCGATCCTGAGTTTCCCAATAAGGCCAAAGAGGGAAGACTGGATGAAATACGAACTTGTATCGGATGCTGCACGTGCATCGACATGCTGTGGGACGACTGGATGAGGGAGTGGCGTTGTGCCATCAATCCTGAGACCATGCGGGAACGGATGCTTCCCGTTGTTCGCTCTGTCAATCCGAAAAAGGTTTTGGTGATCGGTGGAGGTCCGGCGGGGTGTGAGGCCGGCTGTGCAGCTGCAGAAAGCGGCCACCAGGTGGCGCTGTGGGAAAAAGAGGAGAGCTTGGGGGGGCAGGTGAATTTGTGCATGGTGATCCCATCAAAGTATGAGTTTGGAAATATTCCTCGGTATTATCAGGCGAGACTGAAAGCTCTGGGGGTGTCGGTAGAGCTGAAAAGAGATGCAACGGTGGATCGGGTAAAGGAGTTTAACCCGGACGTGGTGATTTTAGCGACGGGGTCCTTTATGGAAAGGCCGCCTATCACGGGTGTCGACGGTTCCGGTGTCGTGTTTGCAACGGATGTGATTGGGGGGAGGCGTCCGGCAGGAGAGCGGGTGGTGATCATCGGGGGGGGGGTTGTGGGAATGGAAACCGCTGAGCTTTTGTCAGGACAGGGAAAGAAGGTGGTGATGGTCGTCCGGAGCAAGCTGGGAAGGGGGATGGTGCGGATGATCTATCATATCCTTCGGGGTAAGCTGGAAAAGGAAGGGGTAGAGATTCTGACCAAGACTCGGACCCTCGAGATCGATTCAGCCGGCGTGAGGGTGATGCTTCCCGGCGGGGAGGAGCGCTTTATCGAGGCGGACACGGTGATACTGGCAACGGGTTCGAGGGGAAACCGTTCACTTTTGGATGTGCTGGAAGGGATCGTGCCGGAGATTCATGTGATCGGGGATGCGTTGAAGCCAAGGAACATGATGACGGCGATCTACCAGGGAGCGATGGCAGGTCGGGCATTGGACGATTATCACCCGAAAAAATGGAAGCAGTAAAAGAAGTTCCTTTCCAATAGAAGATAAAATCAATAGAAGGAGCATCGAGGGATGAAAAGCGCCTTTGTCTTGGCTGTTGAGCCGGATATCAGACCTCTTGGCCTTGGCGGTGATTTTGAAACCAACGCCAGGTTCATTTCAGACTTGGGATTCAACGGGAGTGAACTTTCCATCATGGATGCCAAGTCAATCGATACGAAGAGAATCAAGGAGATTACGAAAAGATACGATCTGGATATCCCCGCAATCGGTGCCGGAAGGTATTTCCTGAAGCATGGTCTCTTCTTCAGCTCAAAGGACAAAGAGGTCCGCAGAAAAGCGGTGCAAGCAGTCGGGGAGTTTACTCTGTTTGCGGGCAAACTCAACAGCCATTTCATCATCGGGCCTGTTCAGGGCAACTTTGAGAATACCTATGAAGAGGGGTTCCAGCAGATGAGAGATTGTCTCCGGGAGTGCGCAAAAGTTGCAGAAGCCGAAGGGGTCCTACTCCTGCTTGAGCCCATCAACCGCTTTACACCTGCCATCATCAGGACCATCGAAGCGGGTATCAGAATGATCGATGAGGTGGATTCGTCTTCCGTCAAAATGCTGGTGGACACCTTTCATATGAACATCGAAGAAAGATCGATGACCGAGAGTATCCGGAAGGCGAAGGGCTATGTAGGCCATGTTCATTTTTCAGACAGCAACCGATTGGCTCCGGGCCAGGGGCATATCGATTTCAGATCGATTGCAAACGTCCTGCAGGAGATTGACTACCATGGATTTGTCTCCGGAGAGATTTTGCCGGAACCCGATGGAGAATCAGCAGCCAGATGGACGATAGAACTGATCGATTCTCTCCCCTATCAAGTGAGGGGAAGGTTTCGAATCTGATCTTAAAATAGCCGGATCAGGAGGTATTATGGTTTCTCAGGAGAGGGTCGAAAAAACGGACTATCTGACCAGACTTGGGCCTGTCCGAAAGATTTCGGGAGGCACCTTCATTGCTGAAACCTTGAAGGCTTACGGAGTAACCCATGTTTTTTTTATGGAGGCAATCCTGAGGCGTGTGCTTTTTGAATTGAAGCCCTTAGGGGTAACCCACGTATTGGCACACTCCGAAAAATCCGCGGCATATATGGCGGACGGTTACGCAAGAGCCGGCCGCAAACCCGGCATATGCATGTCCCAATCGGTAGGAGCGGCGAATCTTGCAGCCGGTCTCCAGGACGCCTATCTCGGACGATCTCCCGTGATTTCAATTACGGGAAGACAAGTCCCAATGGCCCAATATCGCAATGCGTACCAGGAGATCCTGCACAGCCCGCTTTTTGAACCTGTCACGAAATACAATGTCAATGTGGATGATGTTAAACAGCTTCCATTTCTTCTTCGTCAAGCTTTCCGCGAGGCGACCACGGGCAGACCGGGTCCGGTACACCTGGATGTCATGGACAATGTTGGACGCGTCATCGAAGCATCAGAGGCTGAAATGGAGATCGTTGTCGAGGAACCCTTTACCCGTTACCCTGCGTTCCGGCCTGAACCTGAGCAGGCATGGGTTCAACAGGCCGCTCGCATTCTGGAAAAGTCCAAACGGCCGCTGATCGTGGCAGGAGGAGGAGCAACCGCATCTTCGGCAGGCCCTGACATCGTGGAACTTGCCGAGAGGCTGTCCATCCCTGTAGCGACTTCCCTCAATGGGAAAGGCACTATTCTGGAAAATCATCCACTCAGTGTAGGTGTCGTGGGCACCTATTCGTGCTGGTGTGCCAACAAAGTCGCCGCACAAGCGGACCTGGTCATTTTTATCGGAAGCTCTACGGGGGATCAGGTGACCAATATTTGGACGCTTCCCAAACCGGGGACTCCTGTAATTCAGGTCGATATCGAGCCTTCGGAGATCGGTAGAAGTTATCCCGTGACCATCGGATTGATGGGAGATGCGAAAGTGACCGTACGCCGGCTTATCGAAGCCGTGGATACCAAGACGAAGAAAAGGGACTGGTCTGAACATGCAGGCAGCATCGTCGATGCCTGGCTTGAAGAGATAAGACCGTTGCAGGAATCCGACAGTTCCCCAATTCGGGTCGAGAGACTTTGCAAAGAATTAACCGAATGTCTTCCGTCAGACGGCATTCTTGTGGCGTGCACAGGCTGGTCCGGTATCTGGACCGGAACCATGGTCCATATGACCCATCCGGAGCAGAGCTATATACGGGCGGCAGGTTCTCTAGGCTGGGGGTTTCCGGCATCGCTTGGTGCCAAATGCGGGGCGTCCGGCAGACCGGTAGTATGTTTTACGGGAGATGGTGCCCTTTGGTATCACATAAGCGAATTGGAGACTGCAAGCCGGTATGGAATCAAGACAGTAACTGTCGTGAACAACAATCACGCCCTGAACCAGGATGCCCACGGTTTAAGACGGCAGTTCGGAGATCGACCGGAAAATGATGGACTGGTCAAGTTTCAGGAAACAAATTTTGCAAACATCGCCCGGGAGATGGGGTGCATGGGAATTCGGGTTGAAAAAGCAAGCGAGATTGCGGGAGCTTTGAAAAAAGCACTGGAAACCGACAGACCGGCCTTGGTTGAGGTAATCACCGACCCGAGTTGTGCGGCACCCAGTCCCTGGACACCCGGATGAGGTGCCGAGTTTGATTCTACCGAAGGAATGCAGGATGAAATTGAAAAGCCGGGTTCCTGTGGCCACAGGTGGAGGGCAGGGCTTGGGTCAGCAGATGCTTCAGTTGAATAGGAGCAAGGATGCGGAATGAAGGTTGAAAAGATTGTCGTCGGGCTCGATGAAGCCATGAAAGCGATGCAGGCTGTCCTCGAAGAGTCCAGGAGAGTTTCGGGCAGGCCGGTAGCCGTCGCAGTGGTTGATGACCGAGGGGACCTAATTTGCGCAGCCAAAGAGGATGGAGTAAGGAAAATGTGTATGGATATGGCCATCAAAAAGGCATATACTTCAGCCCAGTGGCGGAGGAATACGTCCACCCTTGAAGTCTTTTGGAAAGAAAGGCCAAGAATCTTCACTGAGCTGCTGCCTGATTATAACATTGCCGGAGGCGGAGTCGTCATCATCGAGCCGGGGAAAGAGTCTGCGGTTGAAAAACAGTTCAAAGAGGCATGGTACGGCGGGATAGGAGTCGCCGGACGTTTCACCGGAGAGCAGGATGAGACCCTGGCGAACGTCGGGCTAAAGGTGCTCCAGAAACTCCTGTGGCCGATGAAATCCCAGTAGGTCTATCGTTTGCCCCGGCACATTTGAATTCTGAAATTGACCGGAATCGTAAAATACAAAGGAGGAGTGAAATGTTTGAAGGAAAAGTAGCATGCGTGACAGGTTCAGCGGATGGATTGGGGAAGGCAGCGGCTATGATGTTAGCGAAGGGGGGTGCCGATCTGGTGCTCTGTGATCTTTTAGGGGAGAAGCTGGAACAGACGAACAGAGAGATTGAAGCGATGGACCGAAAATCTCTGGCCTGCCGGGTGGACGTGACTGTTCCATCGGAAGTGGAGAAGATGGTGGAAGAGGCGGTCAAGCGTTTCGGCAGGATCGACTTTCTCGTCAATAATGCCGGCGGGCCCTTTGCCATCCCTCGCGATATTGAAGCGGTAAGCGATGAGGATTGGCATCGAGTGATCCATGTGAATTTAACAGGCACTTTCGTGTGTTGTCGTGCGGTCGTTCCGGTTATGAAACGGCATCAATTTGGATCCATCGTGAGCGTTTCTTCCTCTGCGGCCCGGGACGGAGGTGAATTGAGCAGCCCGGCTTATGCAGCAGCAAAGGCGGGAGTAATCGGGTTGACGCGCAACTTGGCGAGACAACTGTCATCTTCTAACATCCGGGTGAATGCGGTGGCTCCAGGGCTGACGTTAACTTCCGAAGCGCAAAAGGCAAGGGTATTGAGCGAGGATTATCGGGAGCGTCGGGAACGTTCATTCGAATCTGCACTGATGAAGCGGTATGGCGAGCCCCGTGAGATTGCCTCCGGAATCTGCTTTCTTTTAAGTGAGGAGGCCAGTTTTATTACCGGAGTGACTCTGGATGTAAGCGGCGGGCGTTATTTTGCCTGAGACAAGAAAAATCGGGGGGTTCAGGGGGGAAGCAGGGTCTGCTTCGACAGTATGGAAGACCAGATTCATCTTTAATCGCTGCGGAGGAAACGATGGATCCATGGTTAAAAGATGAGTTCAGGAAGCTCTCGCAGGAACAGCTGGTTGACTTTATCCAGATGTCTAGCAAAAATTTCTGGACCCTCCAGAATAACTGGATGTTCCACGTAGAGAAAAGATTCGGTCATGAAGCGGCAGTCGAGCTGGATGCGATTTGCTATGGAAGGGCAATGGAGGTTCAAACGCATCGACTCAAAAAGCTTTTCAATCTGAAGGACGACTTAGAGTCCCTTGTTCAGGTGTTGAAATTCAGCCTTTTCGGTCTTTATGCCGGGGGACTGGAATATGCAGCCTGCGGCAACAGGGTCATCCGGAGAGTGAGAAAATGCCCGATGCAGTTGAGAAGACTGGAGGATGGTCTTCCGGAATTACACTGCAAATCCGCCTTAACCTCGACGGCCTCAAAGATTGCCCGGGTCATCAACCCAGCCATAAAGGTCGTCTCTGTCATGGCCCCCCCTGATTCGCACCCCCCGGATTTATGGTGTGAAACGATTTACGAATCAAGCTAGAATTGTGGGTGGCACCGTTTTGACCGCGCACGATGAATCTAAGCTTTCTTATTATGGCTGGGTAGTCGTTGCCATGGTCGCACTTGCAAATTTAACCGCTTTCGGATTGATCAATGCCTTCAGTGTATTCTTAAAGCCCCTTGTTTCTGATTTTGGCTGGAGTCGAGCGGCGGCCGCCGGTGCATACAGTCTTTACGCTGTCACGCATAACATCTTCAGCCCTTTTGTTGGAGCCGTTTCCGATAAATTCGGTCCGAGAATCGTGGCGGCTTCCGGCGGTTTCTGCCTCGGCATTTCAATGATCCTGATGAGCCGGATTCATGCCATTTGGGAGTTATATGTCTATTATGCTCTTTTTTTGGGTTTTGGAATCGCTTCGATCTATGCTCCGATGTTAGCTGTCGTCTCTCAATACTTTCGGATTAAACGGGGGTTGGCAATCGGCATCGCGTCCATCGGGGTCGGGTGCGGTTCGCTTCTCATGTCGCCTTTAACCGGATGGCTTGTTTCATCCTGTAACTGGAGGTCGGCATACCTTGCGCTCGGAGTTCTGACTTGGATGATTTTCATCCCGATCATCCTCTTGGTGAAGGGAGTTTCCCGGCAATCCACAAGAACTGAAAATGGGAACCCACTTTCTGTGGATTTCTCCTTTTTAGAAGCTTTAAAGACAAAATCTTTATGGGTTTATACCTTTAGTTTTTTCTTTATTTCCATTTCGATATGGCCCATTATCATCCATTTTGTCCCCCTGCTTACGGACAGTGGCTTTCTTCTTGTGAAAGCTTCTTTGCTCACAGGTTTGCTCGGAGGAGTGAGCGTGGTTGGAAGAATTGTCGGAGGCTTCTTTTCCGACAGGATAGGAAGAAAGCGAATCCTGCTGGCCGGTTTTATCATTCAGATGATCAGTTTAATCTGGCTGTATTATTCACGGCAGGAATGGATGTTCTATGTCTTTGCCCTGTTCTTTGGCTTCAGCAGCGGATTATGGGCCGGGGTCGTTGCCGCTTTTCCTGCCGACTATTTTGGATTGAGAGCTACAGGAAGCATCTTCGGGGTGACATTGATCATGGTGGGAGTAGGTTCAGCGATTGGGACCTATCTTGGTGGGTATCTCTTCGATAGGAGTGGATCCTACAACAATACGGTGATTATGTCGATTATGGGAACATTTTTCGCAATTCTAACGGCCCTTTTTTTGAAGCCCCCCAGGAGAATCGGACCGGGGCAGCATGCTTAGAAGCGTCCATATTCGGTATTCGTCAAGAAAGGATTTTTTCGGATGGACAATTTTTTTTATCCCCAAAGCCTGCTGATTGCCGGTGTATCAGAAGAGCCTACAAATCTGGGCCGGGTGATCGTACGCAACCTTGAACATTTTTCTTTCAAGGAAAATATTTATTTGCTGGGACGAAAAAGGGGCAATCTGGGAGACAGGCCGATTTACACTAGTCTGGAGGACATTCCCGTCGTTCCGGAATTGGCTGTGATTCTGACACCGGCAAAGAGTATTCCCGGGATTTTGGATGCCTGCGGGCGGAAAGGAATCCGCCAGGCGATTATCGAATCCGGAGGGTTCGGCGAATATTCAGAAGAAGGAAAAGAAATCGAAGAGGAGATTAAAAGGGTGTCGGAAAGGTACGGGATCAGATTCGTTGGCCCCAATTGCATTGGGATCCTCAATCTGGAGAACGGGCTAAACACCTCTTTTGTTGCCGGGAATCCTGAAGGAATTCGAGAGGACCCCATCTCCTTTATTTCCCAGAGCGGAGGCCTGGTCAATGAGATGCTCAAGCTCCTTTCCAGTGAAAACATCGGATTCAACAAACTGATCAGCATCGGAAATAAGCTCAATCTGACAGAAAATGAGGTACTGGAATATCTTCTCCAGGACCCTAAGACGTCGGTCATCGGTCTTTATCTTGAAAGCATTTTCGATGGGAACCGATTGATCCGTCTTGCAGAAGCTTCGGAGAAACCTGTTATCGCGTTGAAGGCAAACATTATCCCAGGGAAAAGCGGGGTTGCCCGATTTCATACCTCAGCCCTGGCGGGGGACGATCGAATTTGCAGCGCAGGTTTGGCGCAGGCCGGAATTCATCGCGTATCCAGCATGGATGAATTGATCAGCCATTTTAAGATCTTCACGCTCCCGCCCATGTCAGGACAAAATCTCGCCATCCTGGGCCAATCCGGGGGAGGCAATGTGCTAGCCGCCGACGCCGCCGCTGCAGACGGTTTTTCTCTGCCGGATTTTTCCGAAACACTTTTGGATCGGCTGCGTCAACGGGTTCGTGCGGGAATCATCCGGTTCACGAATCCCCTGGACCTTGGGGACCTTTTGGATCTGGATTTCTATGCGAAGATTGTGGAGGAGATCTTGAAGGAAGATCGATTCGACGGGATTCTCCTCCGCTACTATTTTCGAGAGGCGGAAAAGACTCGAAGGTTCATCGACGCCGTAGAGAGGGCCTCCAGAACCTGCAAGAAGCCGGTTGCCTTGTGTCTGGTTGCAAGTCGTGAGGAATGGTTGAAGGTGAATGCCTCTAGTTCGTTTCCGCTTTTCAGTGAGTCGAAAGGCGCCATGAAAGCACTGTCTGCCTCATATCGCCATCGGAAGAGAAAAAGAGCGAGCTCAGCGATGGTACCGCTGAGGGACCCAGATCCATCTTTCAATCCGCCTGTCTCGATGAATTCAGGAGAGGTCTTTTCATTTTTAAAAAAATGGGGCTTGCCGGTGCCGGATTTTTCTGTGGTTCACGATCTCCAAAATGCTTTATCCGCCGCCCGTCGGATCGGATATCCTGTTGCTCTTAAGATTGCATCTTCCGAAATACTGCATAAGACGGAAGCGGGCGGGGTAAAAATTGGCATAAAAAACGACCAGGCGTTTCAAGCCGCCTTCAAGGAGATGTACCATCGGTTTTCCCGGGTCTTGCCGGAAACCGCGTTCCCCTTTATTGTTCAAAAGATGGTCCCTTCCGGCGTGGAAGTGATCTTGGGAGCGAAAAGGGATATGGAGTTTGGTCCTGTCGTGCTTTTTGGTTTGGGTGGACTCCATGTAGAAGTTTTCGGGGATACCAGCCTTCGGGTGGCTCCTGTATCAGAAGATCAGGCCTTGGAGATGATAAACGAGATCAAAGGAAGCCGGCTTCTCAAAGGATTTCGCGGTAAACCGCCGGTAGATATGGATTCGCTGAAAAAGACCATTGTTGCATTTTCGAAAATCCTTGTGTATTTTTCCGAAATCCAGGAGTTGGAAATCAACCCTCTCATTTTGTCAGAAAAATGCAGCGGATGCAGCATCGTGGATGCAAGAATGCGCAGGAATTCCGAAAGTTCGTTTTAAGAAAGAGGTCAGCCCCGGGTCCGGAACAGGAGCGAGCCGGGCTGGAAAAAAACGAGAAATCGAGACCCAGATCGCAGGCACAGCCGATGTCATCTGATACGTTGACCTTCCATAAGATCGGCGGAGTCGCTCTGATTGAGCTTGCCAGTCCGATAGACGATCCTTCGAAGATTACCCGGTTGTCTTATGATCTCGAAGAATTCTGCGCAGAAGTTCTTTGCGACCAAGAAGCAAGGGTGATTCTAATTTCCGGAGCAGGAAAAAACGCCTTTTCGATAGAAGCCCACCTAAGGGCGGGGGGGAAAAAAACTGTCCCGCAACTCATTGCCGAGATCGATCGGCCTGTGATTGTGGCGATCAGTGGGGATGCGATCGGGCAAGGATTGGAGATGGCGTTGGCATGTGATATCCGGATCGCTTCCGAGACCTCTCGGTTGGGGTTGCCTCAAGTAAAATTTGGGAAGATGCCCTCGAGCGGCGGGACTCAACGGCTGTCTCGCTTGATCGGAAAAGGGAAGGCATTGGAGATGATTCTTACAGGAGAGCTGATCGAGGCTCAGGAGGCCCTTCGTACCGGTCTGGTGAACAGGGTTGTTCCACCTGACAAGCTTAAGTCTTCAGCCATGGATATGGCTACGGAAATATCGCTCAGAGGTCCGGTTGCATTGAGGTATACAAAAGAGGCCGTCCATAGAGGGATGGATATGGCTTTGGAACAAGGGCTGCGTCTTGAGGCCGACCTCTATCTATTGATTCATACGACGAATGATCGTACCGAGGGGATCAAAGCCTTCCTGGAAAAGAGAGCCCCTCTTTTCGAGGGAAATTAATGCTTTCATTACAGGCGTCAGGTTGAAAAAAACTTAGAAATTCGGAGGCTTCATTGGGCGGGTTTAAAACCCTCATCTTCGAAAAAAAAGACTCTATCGTCTTTGTGACGCTGAATCGCCCCGAGGTTCTAAACGTCTATAATACGCAGATGCGGGATGATCTCTATGAAGTCTTGGCAGCCATCAAAGAGGATTCTGAAGTAAGGGTTGCAATCGTGAAAGGGGCGGGGGAAAAGGCTTTTTGTGCTGGGGCTGACTTAAGTGAATTCCTTGCTGCACCTTCACCCGTTGTTGCCAGACAGGTGCGTTTCACCCGCGATGTTTGGAGCCTTTTTCTAAGCATTCCGCAGCCTCTGATTGCGGCAATCCATGGGTATGTACTAGGATCGGGCCTCGAAATCGCTCTATGCTGCGACATAAGAATCGCTTCAGGGGATGCACGATTCGGTTTACCCGAGGTCGGAATGGGGATCATACCGGCTGCAGGAGGAACCCAGACGCTCCCTCGGGTCATTGGTCCGGGAAAGGCTTTGGAGATGTTACTGACCAACCGCTGGATAGATAGTGAGGAGGCTCTTGAATGCGGATTGATCAATCGTATTGTGCCTATAGAAAAACTCCTGGAAACCGCAGAGGAAATGGCAAAAAAGATTGCCTCGTATGATGCTGCCGCAGTGAGAAATGCCAAAGAGGCTGTGATTCGAGGCTTGGACCTGCCGCTAGCGGAAGGCCTGGAATTGGAAAAAAGACTTGCCTCGGAACTGAGATTGAAGACCGGCAGGGTGGAGGATATTCAAAAGGGCAAGGATGAACACGACGGATCTTCTGAACATAGGTAATGCGATCTGTCCGGGAAGAGACTGCAATCGAGGTCAATCTGGTTTCTGGAATGCCTCCGGCGCAACTCCACCGGATATCTTAAAAAAGACTTCGTGAAGAGTTCGGGTAACCTAGTTTATCTACGGAGGTATAAGGAAACATGGCAAACCAGGTAGGAAAGAGGTATGTGTGTAAAAAATGTGGCGCAGAGTTTATCGTAACTAGAGGCGGTAACGGGACAATACACTGCTGCGATCAGCCGATGGAGCTGAAAAAGTAGATCCGTTGGTTGCCGGGCTGGGATAACGATCTTCGAATATATTGGAGGCAAGGAAGAATGAGTCAACTTGGGAAGCGATACCGGTGTCCGGTATGTGGGACCGAGATACTCTGCACGAAATCCGGTCCAGGAAATCCGATGTGTTGTGACAAGGAAATGGAAATTCAGGAGCCCAAGCCTTTACCCTCGTCGGATTAAGTCTGGATCTTGAAATCAGCAGACCGTTTTTTGGGTGATCAGGTTCAACGTTCAACCTTCGAGGAACAAGGTTTTTAAAAGGTCGATGGAAGTCAGACATCAACACGATCCCCTTCTAGAGGGGATCCGAATCCTGGATCTTACGGATGAAAAGGCGAGTTTCTGTTCAAAGCTCTTGGCGGATTTGGGAGCCTGTGTCATTAAAGTCGAAAGACCGGGGGGGGATCTTTCCCGAAGGATCGGTCCATTCCTGGGAAATGATCCGCATCCGGAACGAAGCCTGTATTTTTTCAATCATAATTCCAACAAACTGGGCGTTACGCTGAACTTGGAACATCCTGAAGGCCGGGAGATCTTTTCCAGACTGGTAGAGAAAGCGGATGTCGTCGTAGAGAGCTTTCCTCCCGGGTACCTCGGAGAACTCGGTTTAGGATTCGAGGTATTGAATGGGACCAACCCGAAACTAATTTTAATTTCAGTGACGGGCTTCGGACAGAACGGCCCCCGGAGCAGGTTCAAGTCTTCGGACATCGTTGCTTCGGCATTCGGCGGGCAAATGTATGTGTCAGGCTTCGCATCGACCCCTCCGCTGAAACCTTTCGGGGAGCAATCCTGTTATGCCGCTTCTCTTTTCGGAGCTATCGGCGTTCTATTGGCTTTAAAGAAGCGGATCAGGACCGGCAAGGGAGAGCATGTAGATATTTCAATGCAGGAATCCGTAGTCTCCACGCTGGAGCATGTATGGGTCCGATATTTTTACGAAGGCATCATAGCGAAAAGGCTGGGGGGGATGCACTGGAACAACAATTTTCTTATTTTTCGTTGTAAAGACGGTCACATTCTCATAAGCCTGCTTCAACAATGGGATACTTTGGTTGAATGGATGGCCAGTGAGGAAATGGCGGAGGATTTGATGGATGATCGATGGAAGGATGAAAAATATCGCCAAAGAAATCTCTACCATGTGATCGAAGTGATTCAACGCTGGGCCAGCAATCATACAGCCGAGGAGCTCTTCGAGCAGGGGCAGCGCATGCGTTTTCCCTGGGCACCCGTCTGTTCTCCGATGAAAGTTACGGAATGCCCCCAGCTCAGCTCACGGGGATTTTTCATCGAAGTGGATCATCCGGAAATTTCCGGTTCCATTCCTTATCCTGGAACTCCCTACAAGTTTGAACACGGCTCAATGGATCGGTGGAGGCGAGCACCCCTTGTCGGTGAAGACAACGTTACGATCTTTCAAAAGGAATTGGGCCTTTCAGACGAAGAGCTGAAAAGGCTTTCTGCCATCCATGTCATCTAACATGTCAATGAATCAGGGGATCCTCAGCGGCTTGAGGATTTTAGATTTTACGTGGGTTCTGGCCGGCCCGTATGCCACGAGGATACTTGCCGACTTCGGAGCTGAAGTCATAAAGATACAGTCCAAAAGAATATCCAGAGATGCCGAATCGAATCTTACCGGGTATTTCAGTGCCTGGAATCGGAATAAACGAAGCATCACGTTGGATATGACTCACCCTGAAGCGAAAACGATTATACGAAAACTAGCGGAAAAAAGCGATGTGGTGGCCGAAAATTTTTCCCCTCGGGTTATGGAAAACTGGGGACTGGACTATAAGGCGCTCAAGGATATGAATTCGAGACTCATCATGGTGAGTCTTTCGGCAATGGGGGAAACCGGCCCGTGGAAGGATTTTGTTGGTTTTGGTCCAACCATTCAGGCGCTTTCGGGTTTTACATACCTTTCATCTTTCAGCAAAGATTCTCCTTCGGGTGTGGGGTATGCATATGCCGACACAATCGCCGGTCTTTTTGCTGCATTCGCCATTTTATCGGCCCTGGAGTACAGGGACAGAACAGGAAGAGGCCAACACATCGATGTTTCCGAGTATGAGTCGATGTGCACCCTGATCGGACCGGCTTTTATGGATGTGTTCGTGAACAGGAAAGAAATATTGCCCCAGGGAAACTGTTCCGATTATATTCTTGCAGCCCCCCATGGATGCTATCCATGTTCAGGAACAGACAGATGGTGTGTGATTGCAGTATTTGATGAAGGGGAATGGGAAGCTCTTTGCCGTGCCATGGGGGAGCCGCTTTGGACCAGAGAAGAGAAGTTTTCATCTTTGTCGGAAAGGAAAAAAAACTCGAAAGAACTGGATGAGTTAATCGAGCAATGGACTGCTCTTCGTACTTGCGAAGAGATCGTAGAGCTTCTTCAGGAAGCCGGCGTCTCCGCAGGTGTAGTCCAGAATGGAAAAGATCTGGCAAAGGACCCTCATCTGAGGGCAAGGGATTTTTTTTCCCCATTGGAACACCCGGTCCTGGGGAGGACGATCTCTGATTCAACTCCGATTCGATTCAAGGATACCCCGAAAGTCAATTGGGAGGCTGCGCCCCTGTTCGGTGAAGATAATCATTCCGTCTATGTGGATCTTCTCGGTTTGACCGAAGACGAATTATCCTTCTATATCGAAAAGGGGGTGATCGGTTAGGCCGTCTTATCCCAAACGACTTCGCCATTCAGAATGGTCATCTCCACCTCTATATCCTTTATCTCATCGGCTGGAGATTCCGTCGGATCCCCATTGAGCACCGCCAGGTCAGCCAGTTTACCGGGTGTGACTGAACCCTTGATCTTTTCTTCGAATCCAGCCCTTGCTGCATGCAAAGTAAACATTTTTACGGCTTCCATGGCAGGGATTCCTTCTTCGGGCAAAATAGAGAGACCCTTTTCGGTCTTTCGGGAAACGGCAGAGCGGATTCCAATGAGCGGATTGGGCGGTGCAATCGGGCAGTCTGATCCTGCGGCCACCACCACCCTATTCTCTACAAGAGTCCTAATGGGGTAAAGATGCCGAAGATCCGAATTCGGAACAGTTCGAAGATACCGATCACCATTGAAAAAAATAAAGGATGGCTGCGTAACTACTGTGATGCCCAGAGAAGCGATTTCTTTGGCCAATGAAGGGGCACAAACGGAGCAGTGTTCGATGCGGTGTCTGGGATTGGGTCTTGGGGACTTCTGCAACGCATGGGCTACAGCACGGCATGCCACTTTGATGGTTCTTGCTTCAACGGCATGGAGGACAGCCTGCAAATTCGAACTATGAATATTTAGAACCATTTCATCCAACTCGGTCTGGTCTGGACTGATTCGTCCTGTGATCTCGTGCACGATCAGCTTCACACCACCGACGGTGATTTGACTTTCATCGTCTCGAGCCGGGATGGAATGACTACGATACTGTTCAAACCCCTCTTTTCCAAGCATGAACCTTACTCTTGTTTTCAATAGGCCGCCGTTCTTCCAGCCTTGTATCAATTCCCAGCGGTCGAGGTCATTTCCTGGGGAGGCATCATGAATCGATGTGATTCCCGAAGCACACAGTTTCATCCCAGCCCGTTTTATCCCCAGCGCCATTTGGTATGAATCAAGGTGGGGAATGGATTTTCCAAGATAATCCCCCATTCCAAAGAGAAGACCCGTAGGTTCCCGCGTATGGAGATCCCGATCGATGAGAGCCCCTGGAGGATCTCCGGTTTCCTTCGAAATACCCACGAGCTTCAAACCCAAACTATTCAGAACGTAGGCACCCCCGGATCGATGCGAGAGCTTTATCGGATGCGCGGTCGTAATGGAATCGAGGTCCCATCGGTTAGGGTGCCTGTTTTCTTCGAGATAAAATTCGTTATACCCACTGCCCCGGATCCATGTTCCCGGGGTTAATCGATGCGCTATTTTAAGGATTTTCGCTTGAATATCAGAGATCGAACGGATATTATTCCGAGGCTCCAGATTTACCGTCACAAGACTTTCGGCAAAACCCAAAAGGTGCATATGAGCATCAATAAAACCCGGCAGGATCGTCTTTCCCCTGCAGTCGATCACCGTTGCGTTTCTAATCTTGAGATTCACAATGCTTTCATTTGAAAGCGCTGAAATTTTGCCGTCTTGAATGGATACCGATCGGGCACGCGGAACAGCCGGATCCATGGTAATGATGTTTGCATTATATAATATAAGTGCCGACACTGTTTCTCCTTCTCGCTTAATCCGTTCGCCGATTTGAAAAATAACCGAATAGACCATGATTCGTTCTCAAGATGATACAAGTTCAATCGACATCAGTCAAAGAATCAGATTTGCCGAATCGTTTTTGCTCTTGCATCAGTACAGAACAACGGAGTAAGAAAAGAGTCGATTAGCTGCGAAACTGCGAGCCGCCCGGAGAGAGAGGAATGGTCCCGATGAGTCTATTGAGTGTAAATGAAAAACGATGCCAGCGGGACGGAATTTGTGCGATTGTTTGTCCGGCGGGACTCATCGAAATGAAAAACGAGGATGAAATCCCCAGAATGATCGAAAACGGGGAGGCGTATTGCATTCGCTGCGGACACTGTGTTGCGATCTGTCCTCACGGCGCGATGAGCCACTCCGCGATGAAGGCGGAACAGTGTCCCCCTCTCCGTGAAGATCTGCTGCCTACCTTCGATCGGGTCGAGCATCTGATCCGAGCCCGTCGATCGGTGCGGGTTTATCAAAAGCGACAGGTGCCTAGGGAACTCCTGGCAAGATGCATCGAAGTCGCCCGGTTCGCACCTTCCGGTCATAATGTGCAGCCGGTGCAATGGCTGGTCATATACAACCGGGAGCAGATCGATTTCTTTGCCGCTCAGGTGATCGAATGGATGGAACACTTGATTCGGGAAAAATCCCCCCTGGCGGAGCGGATGCATCTGGACCGGGTGGTCGAAACCTGGAATGCCGGGGAGGACCGAATCTTCCGGTACGCCCCTCATGTCATCGCCGCCCATGCGCCCAAAGAAGAGGACACGGCCCCCACAGCCTGTGCGATCGCCTTGGCATACCTCGAGTTGGCCGCCTTTTCTCTGAACATAGGCGCTTGCTGGGCCGGATATTTCAATGCCGCCATAAACCAATGGCCGCCCCTGCTCGACGCTCTTGCACTGCCGGAGGGCCACACTACGTTCGGAGCCATGATGATCGGGTTTTCGCGATACAGTTATCATCGTTTGCCGTTGAGAAACGATGCCCGTATCCTATGGCGATGAAGGGGTTTCGGGTTACGGGTTGCGGGCTAAATTCAGACAGCGGTAGAGGTTTATCTGGCTTTTTTTGTCTTCGGTGAGAACCTGTTGACGTTTAGGATAGATTTAATGGACCCGATTTTTGGCGATATTACTTCCCGGGCAAAATTTTTCGGAAATACCGACCCGTATTCGATCATCGAAAAATATGGAAGCCCCCTCTATGTCTATAACGAATCGATTCTTCGGCAGCGCTGCCGGGACCTGAAGAACCTGGTGGATTATCCCCGTTTTCAAATCAGCTATTCGGCAAAAGCCAATTCGAATATTGCGCTGCTTCAAATCATCCGGGAAGAGGGTTTGCGGGCGGACGCGATGTCGGCGGGCGAGATTCATGTGCAGCTTGCGGCCGGGTTCAAACCCGAAGAGATCTTTTTTGTCCCAAACAACGTCGCTGAAGAGGAGCTTCGGTTCGCTCTGGACCGGGGCATCCTTGTCAGCGCCGACTCGCTCTCTCAACTCGCGGCAATCGGCCGCATCGCACCCGGCAGCCGGGTAGCGCTGCGTTTCAACCCGGGTGTCGGGGCCGGCCACCACCGCAACGTCGTGACCGCCGGTAAGAATACCAAATTCGGGGTCGAACCTCACGCGGTTTCAGCCGTAAAGGAAATCCTGCAGGATTTCCGGCTGAAGCTGGTCGGCATCAATCAGCATATCGGCTCTCTTTTCATGGAGCCGGACCCGTACCTGGCGGGTGCAAAGGCCCTCCTCGAAATCGCCGGGCAGTTCGACGATCTGGAGTTTATAGACCTTGGGGGTGGATTCGGGGTTCCCTATCGCAAGCTCAAGGGGCAGGAGCGTATCGACTTGAAAAAATTGGGACGCGGACTGTCGCGGGCTCTCGGAGAGTTCGCCCGTGAATACGGTAGGGAAATCGCATTTCATATCGAGCCTGGACGCTATGTGGCTGCGGAATGCGGCGTACTGCTTGGCACCGTATACGCCTTGAAGGAAAGCTGGGGGAAGCGTTATGCAGGTACCGATCTCGGCTTCAACACGTTGATGCGGCCGGTGCTCTATGGCTCTCATCATGACATCGAAGTCTTTCGCCGCGACCAGAGACCGTCTGAAAGAAAAGAAGAGGTCACGGTGGTCGGAAACATCTGTGAGACGGGCGATATCCTCGCGGCCGGGCGGGAGCTGCCGGCCCTGTGTGAGGGTGATATCCTGTGTGTGCTGGACGCCGGTGCATACGGCTTCGCCATGACCTCAAACTACAACTGCCGGCTGCGCCCGGCGGAAGTGCTGATTCGCGAAGACGGCAGAGACGTGTTGATTCGGCGGCGCGATTCGCTGGAAGATCTGACGAAAAACTGCCTGCCGTTGCCGAACCCCTGAGTACACGCGAGTAGAACACGAATCGACGGGTCGATCTACTCGATGGGTTCTGATGCCCGCATGAGTGAGGAAATATGAAAAAAGCAATCTATCAGACCAAGAGTGATATCATCTACGAAGAGATCAAAAATGATATCATCAACGGCAAGTATGAACCCAATGAACGGATCATCATATCGGAAGTCGCCAGGCAATTCGGAGCAAGCGATATTCCGGTCAGAGAGGCCATGAGACAACTCGAATCCGATGGCCTGATCCAGAGTAAACCGTATGTCGGAGCGGTCGTGACGAATTTCGACCAGGATGACATCCGCAAGATTTATCAGATCCGGACGGTGTTGGAAGGCATGGCGGCGCGGATGGCCGTCAAAAACATCGGCCAAAGCCACTTGAAAAAATTGAATTCATTGATCGCTAAAATGAGGCGGGCCTGCCAAAGCGAAAATTACGGGCTCTTGTCAAATCTGAATAGAGATTTTCATGAAGTCATCTACTCGGCATCCGGTAATGAATATCTGAAGGGAACCATCTTTGCACTTTGGAACATGTCTGTGAGGGCTCGCGCCATATTTACCTTCGTATCCAACAGGGCGCTTGAAGCAGTCGAAGAACACGAGAAAATACTCGGCGCAATCGAGATAAAAAACGGTGTCCTGACTGAAAAATTGATCATTCGACATATGACTTCGCATCTGAAAGCCTTGAAGCTTTATTTTGAGCAGCAAGAAAAAAAGTAATCGGTGCCGCAATGATTTTCCTTGATCAATATATCATTTATTCAGACAAACCAATTCGAGGATCCAATGGCCAAACCCAAGATTTTTATCACTCAGCCAATCGAAGAGTCGGCCTTGCGGAGACTGCAGGAGGTCATGGACGTTTTTGTCCATCCCGACTCCCTGAAATCGATATCGGCAGAAGAGATGATCCGGGGCGTTCGTTCGGTGGATTATCTGTTTTGCCGTTTGGGGGATACGGTGGATGCCGGGGTGATCGATGCCGGCCCCCATCTGAAATTGATCGTCACCATGGCGACCGCGGCGGCGCGCATAGATCTGCAGGCGGCGACGCGGCGCAAGATCCCGGTTGCCGGCCGGCAGGTTCCGAAAACCGGTTTCGAACCGGACAGCATCATCGAAGAAACGGCCGATATGGCCTGGGCACTGTTGATGTGCCTTGCACGCCGGGTCGTCGAGGGCAGCGAACTTGCCCGGGCGGGGCTTTTTCCCGGAGCCCAATCCCCTTATATGCTGGGTTCGGGTGTCAATCGGAAAACCCTGGGGATTGTGGGGCTCGGGAAGGTGGGAAAGGCGATGGCGCGGCGGGCCATAGGCTTCAGCATGAAGGTTCTCTACCATGACGTCATCCGATGTTCGCAATCGGAAGAAGAACTAGGCTGCATCTTTACGCCTTTCGAAGAGCTGCTCCGAGCGTCGGATTTTGTAACCCTTCATCCCGTATACACGCCCCAAACCCATCACCGGATCGGAAAAAGGGAGCTTTCCTTGATGAAACCGGGCGCATTTCTGATCAATACATCCCGGGGACCGGTTGTAAACCAGAAGGAACTGATCGAGGCCCTGCGCCTGAAGAAGATCGCCGGGGTTGCCCTGGATGTGTTCGAAGAGGAGCCCCACCCGAGGCTGCCGGAAGAATTTACGGCCATGAGAAACGTGTTGTTGACGCCTCATTTCGGCAGTGCGGTCGCGGAGAAACGCGAAATCATGTCGAATGCCGTAGTCGATATCCTGCTGGATTTTATCGCCGGCAGGAAGCCGGCCAATCTCTTCAATCCTGAAGTCTATGAAATTGATCACCCTTAAAGAAAGGAGGAATCAGCAAATGCAGGTTCTCACACTCGATACAGCATCCCGGATCGTGGACAAGGCGATCGAAAAGAGAAAGGAAATGGGCTTTGTTCCATTGACGGTCGCCGTCCTCGACGCCGGCGGACAATTGAAGGTGCTCAAACGGGAGGACGATTCGAGCCTTCTTCGGCCGGAAATTGCGGTGGGAAAGGCTTGGGGCGTTCTCGGCATGGGCTTTGGAGGCCGGGAGCTCGCGCGGCGCGCCGCCCAGAATCCGGTTTTTTTCGGCGCCTTGTCCGACATGTCCGGGGGCCGCATGGTTGCCAACCCGGGGGGAGTACTGATCCGGTCGGAATCCGGGGAGATCCTGGGCTCGATCGGCATCAGCGGGGATACGTCCGGCAACGACGAAATCTGTGCCGTTTACGGAATCCAGTCCGTCGGCCTTACGGCGGATACCGGAGAATAGAGCAACGTCTTTCGTGTGTTTCGTGGCCTAAATTGAATGCAGAAGGAGGCTTGTATGCGCTTTAAGATCGTATCGACATCTCCCACATTCGGATTCTACGTAAAGGAACCGGTCGATTATCTGGAACAGAATGGGTGTGAAGTGGAGCTGATCCCGCAGGGGAAAAAACTGACAGAAGATGAACTCGTCGCCTGTGCCGGGGGATCCGATGCAATGATCGTCGGGGTCGAAAAAATCACCCGGCGCGTCCTCACGGGCGGCAATCGGTTGAAGGTGATTGCCAAACATGGTGCCGGCGTCGACAACATCGATATGAATGCCGCGACCGAACGAAAGATCGTCGTCACCAGTGCGCCGGGTGCAAACAGCGATGCGGTGGCAGATCTCACCTTCGGTCTTTTTCTTTCATTGGCCCGGAAAATACCCTTTGCCGACCGCAGCGTGAAGGCGGGCGGTTGGCCGCGAATCGTCGGTACACAGTTCAATGGAAAGACCCTGGGGATTGTCGGCAGCGGACAGATTGGAAAAAAGGTCGCCAAACGTGCAACCGGGTTTGATTTGAAGGTTCTGATCTATGACGTGGTAAAGGATCATGAATTCGCCGCCAGGCATGGCGTTCAATATCTTCCCCTCGACGAGGTGCTCTCGCAATCCGACTTCGTTTCAATCCATGTCCCGCTGATGGAAGCCACTCGGAATATGATCGGTGAAAGAGAGCTCGGTTTGATGAAAAAGGAGGCGTTTCTCGTCAATATCGCCCGGGGAGGGGTCGTTGACGAAAAAGCACTCTTCGATGCATTGAAGGAGCAAAGAATCAGAGGGGCGGCTCTGGACGTTTTCAGCCAGGAACCGGCCAAGGGGAATCCCCTGCTCGAATTGGAAAATGTCATCGCGACTCCCCACATGGGGATGTATACCTCGGAAGCATTGAACGTAACCGGAATGATCTGCGTACGGAATATCGTTGCGGTTCTCAAGGGAAACAAACCGGAATTCTTAAATAATCCCCAGGTATTTGCGGTGTGATCTCCCGCGAAAAGCAGTAGAACCCCATTCATTCAAGAGGTGTTTTGATGAAAGCCGCACGTGTTCACGAACCCGGTACCATCGTGGTCGAAGAGGTTCCGGTGCCGGTTTTGAATGAAAAGGAAGTATTGATTCGGGTGCATCGAGTCGGAATCTGCGGAACCGATGCAGGCGTGGTGAATGGCCGCATCTCAGCCAGGCTGCCCGTAACCCTCGGGCATGAATTTTCCGGCACCATCGAACGGCTGGGCAGCCGCTCTCTCGGTGGATTCAGGGAGGGGGAACCGGTTGTTTCAGCCGGCGGCTGGGGGTGCAAGGAATGTGAATTGTGCAGTCAGGGCCAGGGGATTTATTGCAGGAAAAGATTCTCCCTGGGGCGAAACATCGACGGCTGCATGGCCGAATTCATCAAAGTGGACTATCGT
>QZKK01000056.1 GCA_003599475.1 Desulfobacteraceae bacterium | reverse complement strand
CGGGGAGGGCGCGATCGAGGGGGTGGCGGGCCCCGAGTCGGCCAATAACGCCGCCTCGAGCTCGTCATTCATCCCGCTGCTCACCCTGGGGATCCCGGGGAACGCCTCGATAGCCATGATCTTCGCGGCCCTGATGATCCAGGGGATCACCCCGGGACCCTTTCTGGTCGTGGAGCACCCGGAAGTCTTCTGGGGGGTGATCGCCTCGATGTACGTGGGCAATGTGATGCTTTTGGTCCTGAATCTCCCTCTGGTCGGACTGTGGGTGCAGATGCTGCGGGTCCCTTACGGGATCCTCGCCCCGGTGATCGTCCTGTTCACCACGATCGGCGTCTACAGTGTACAGAACCAAATTTTCGACATCTACTCGATGCTCTTCTTCGCGGTCCTGGGCTACGGGATGCGAAAGCTCGACTTCGATCCGGCCCCGCTGCCCCTGGCCTTCGTGCTGGGCCCCATGATCGAGCAATCGCTGCGGCAGTCGCTATTGATGTCCGGCGGCGATCCGACGATCTTCGTGTCGCGGCCGATCTCCGGAATCCTGCTCGCCATCATGCTGGTCGTGATCGTGGGGCAGAGCATCTTTTATATGCGGAAAAAAAAGAAAAGACGGTGAACCGAAACTTCTCTCTCTGGATCAAAGAGGTCCGGGGGCGAGATGGTTTCCTAAGGCCGGCGGCTTCGCGTTTTATCGCCGCCATGAATCCATAATCGATTAACCAAGGAGGCAAGTCATGAATCATCTGCGTAAAGCAACCCTTTCTCTGGTCCTTGCGACGTTTCTTTTGTTAATGGCCGGCGGCCTGTGCTTCGGCGCGGAGAAATACCCGACCAAGCCGATCCAGGCCATCGTTCCCTTTTCAGCCGGCGGGTCCAGCGACCTTTTGGCCCGCACCGTAGAGAAAGTATGGACGAAATACAGCCCCCAGCCGCTGGTGGTCATCAACAAGCCGGGCGCAGGCGGCGTACTGGGCGAGGAGTATGTCGTCCGTTCCAAACCGGACGGCTATACCATTTATATCGGACAGGGCTCCGGCCACGATCTGGTCATGCCTCACCTGCAGAAAATGCCATTCGATCCACTGAAGGACATCACCCCGGTCGCAAGGCTTTCCATCCATTCGATCGTGGTCTGCGTCAGTACAAAATCCGAGTTCAAGACATTGAAGGATGTGCTTGACTGGTCCAAGAAGGGAAACAAGATCACCGCCGCCGTCTCCACCGCGGCCGGTTCCGTGGACCTCGTCATGCGGTCCATCTCGAAGCGGACAGGCGTCGAGATTACCACTGTGCCCTTCAAGGGCGGCGCGGATGCGGTCACCGCTCTGGCCGGGGGGCATCTCGTCATCGGCGGCGGACACCCCTCCGAGGTGCTTCCCCACATCAAAGCGGGCCGCTTCCGTCCCGTCGGCGTAGCCCTCGATACACGCGACAAGGCCCTCCCGGACGTCCCGACACTCAAGGAGCAGGGGATCGACGTCTCCACCTGGGGCTCCGTGAAGGGCGTCGCAGTCCCGAATGGAACGCCGCCGGAGATCGTCGAATACCTCGACTCGACCCTGAAAAAGGTATGCGAGGACAAAGACTTTCAGGAAACGATGACCCAGCTCGGCCAGCCGATCGATTACCTGAATTCGAAGGACTGGGCCGCTTTCATGCAGAGGGCGCACAAGGACTACGGCGACCTGATCAAGGAACTGGGCATCAAGCTCTGATGCACGTCGGTTGACATCGCAAAGGAACGAGGCGCCGCGATTTTCCGCCGGCGCCTCGTTCGTTTAGATGAGGACAGTCTATGGAAGCAGATGGCGGTAACAGCGATCCATTCAAAATTGCAGGCCGACTTAAAAAGATGATCGCCGCCAACCAGTATCTTGCCGAAATTGAATCGCTCGATTCATTGATTCCAAAGCTGCTGGAGTTAATCCGAAATGTAACAAATAGCCAAGCCTCCTCCCTGTTGCTGTATGACCCTCAGAGAGATCGTTTAAAATTTGCCTCCGTTGCCGACGAGGTGATCGGCGAGTCCGGCGGAGAAATCCTCAAAAAAGCCGTTGAGATCAAATTGGGCGAAGGAATTGCCGGATGGGCTGCCAAAAATCGCAAGTCACTGATGGTAAACGACGTTGCGGCCGACCCGAGGCACTTTCAAAAGGCGGATAAAAAAACCGGGTTTCATACGAAAAACATGATTAGCGTCCCCTTGATTCATCAGGGGGAACTGTTGGGCGTTATCAATGCGCTGAATGCCAAGGCCAAGCCCCACTTCGATATCGAAGATCAAGAAATATTGGAGAGTTTTGCACACTTAGCCTCCATCGCAATCGTCCGTTCCAAGCTTTTGGAAGCAAGGATCAGTCAGCAGAGACTTCAGATCCAGCTTGAAGCAGCTTCCAAAATCCAAATGCTTTTCTGGCCCAAAATTCCGGAATTAAAGGCCGACTGGAATTGCTGGGCCGCTTCGATACCAGCGGCTTTTGTTGGCGGAGATTTATACGATTTAATTCCCATGCCCGATGGCAGTTGGGTTGCATATGTGGCCGATGTTTCGGACAAAGGTCTGCCGGCAGCATTGATCATGGTTGCGTTGTGGTCGAGAATTCGTATGGAAGCGTTCCTGCACGAAAATTTAGAAAACCTGCTTGGAGCTGTAAATGATGCAATGTTCGAACTGATGGCCAATGAAGGCTTTTTCGCTACAATAATTCTTGGCCGATATTGGCCGGAAACCGGCAGGATGCAGCTTGTGCGCGGCGGCCATTTAGCTCCCGTATTGATCGGCAAAAACACACAGGCGGCCATATCGAATCTGAAAGGTATATCGCTGGGAGTCGCTCCCGGCATCGATTATAAGAAACTGGAGATCACGTTGGCGCCAGGCGAATCGATATTGTTTCTGACCGACGGCGCAACCGAGGCGGAAAACGAAAATGGGGAGCTTTTCGGACATGAGCGGCTGATCAATTACCTCAAAAAGGCGCCGAGTCCGCCTCGAGGAAAAGGTCTGTTGGATGCCGTTAACAAGTGGCGAGGAAGAAAAACGGCAAACGACGATCTGACCATACTTGAAATATGGCGGGATCGTAAGCCTTAGCGAATTTGAGTTGAGTCTGATGCCAGGCGTTACCGGCAGACCGAAAAAACGATTTGTGAAGGAGATTTTCCGGCGATAGACTCGTGCTTGAGACCGTGCCGCATTGGCTGGCGGAAAACAGGTTATCGGTCTTTGAATCTGTTTTTACCCGCCCTTTATCGACGGCCGTTGACCTTAGCACTCGTCCCCACCTATGCCTTTCGGCCCCACACCGATGAATGTCCTTGACTCCTAACCACCCGTGGTTATTTATCTATTTAATAGTTAGCAGGTATCCGAATCGCTTCCAAGAATTCGTTGTCAGGCCTGAAAGTAAAGGTGACCGAATGTCGGAAGAAGGGTTTAAACGCAAACTTGTCGCAATCCTCAGCGCGGACGCCGTCGGGTATAGCCGGCTGATGCGCGATGACGAAGAATCCACTGTGCGGGAGTTGACCGCCCATCGTCTCCTGATAAATGAAATCATTCATCAACATGGCGGGAAGGTGATCGATTCGCCGGGCGACAATCTCTTAGCCGAGTTTACAAGTGTCGTGAATGCTGTAAACGGCGCTCTGAAGATCCAAGAGAGGATCAAACGAAGAAATGCGGATATTCCGGATGGCCGCCGGCTGGAGTTCCGTATCGGGATTAATCTCGGTGATGTGATCGATGAAGGCGGCCGCATCTATGGGGATGGTGTCAATATCGCTGCAAGAGTGGAGGGGCTTGCTGCGGCCGGCGGCATTTCGATATCGGGAACGGTCTATGAGCACATTAGAAACAAGTTGCCTTTGGGCTATCACGATCTGGGTGAAAGAAATGTGAAAAATATTTCCGAACCGATACGGGTTTATCGAATATCGATGGAGCCGGAAGCCGCCGGCAAGGTCCTTGCTGAAAATGAGCTGTGGTTGAGAAGCAGAAGTCGGGCGGCCTTGACATTTGCCGCTTTGGCGGTTGCAGTCGCGGCGGCAGCCTTCTGGATGTATTTTCGGCCCGCATTTTTTCATGAAGAAAAGGCAGCCGTCGAAAAAGACCCTTTGAAGCTATCCGACCGGGCTTCCATCGCCGTGCTGCCGTTTAAGAATCTGAGCGGCGATTCGGAGCAGGAATACTTCAGCGACGGGATCACAAACGACATCATTACGGATCTATCCCGGTTTCGGAACCTGTTGGTGATCGCCAGCAATACGGTATTCACTTACAAGGGAAAAACCGTGAATGTGAAAACAGTCGGCCGGGAGCTGGAGGTGCGTTATGTCCTCGAAGGCAGTGTTCAAAAGGTGGGCGGAGACTTGCGTATCAATGCCCAGCTGATCGAATCTTCCAACGAGACGCACCTCTGGGCCGAACGTTATCAGGGCGATTACAAGGATATTTTCAAGCTCCAGGGGGATATCGTTCAGGCAATCGTTGGCAAGCTGGCCGTGAACATCAGCCAAACCGAGCAGGCCCGAGCCATGCGCAAAAAGCCGCAGGACCTTCAGGCATATGACTATCTGCTACAGGGGTGGGCCCATTACCAGCGCCAAACGCGAGCCTCGGTCACCTTGGCGGGTGAGCTGTTCGTAAAAGCCGCTGCTCTCGACCCGCTCTATTCGGCGGCTTATGTTGGGCTGGGGTGGGTGGATTACGCACAGGTGAGCTTCGGCTGGACCGAATTCCCGCACAAGGCCCTGGAGAGCGCATACGAATACGGGCGAAAGGCTCTGGAACTGGATAAATCGAATTCATCGGCGCATACCCTTCTGTGCAACGTCTATACGTTTCAAAATAAATATGATCTTGCGATCCATGAAGCCGAACAGGCCATCGAACTGAATCCAAACGATGCGTATGCTTTCGGTCAGTATGGGTGGGCTCTGCTCTGGGCAGGGCAGGTGGATGAGGCTGCGGCCGCGTTGGAGATGTCGCTTCGTCTGGACAGCGCATCTCCTCGGGAAGCCTGGTTCCACCTTGGGATGGCCTATTATTTGAAGGGCAAATATGGGGAATCCCTGGAGGTACTGGAAAAAGGATTGATCAAGCGCCCGGATTTCGTCGGAAATCACATCGTACTGGCTGCGACCTATTCACGATTGGGCCGCAACGAAGAAGCCGAACACGCGGCAGAAACAGTTCGCCGCCTCGATCCTTTTTTCAAAATAGAATCGTTTGGCACCGCCTTCCGGAACCAGTCCCACCGGGAAGCCTTTGTGGAAGGACTGCGGACAGCCGGTTTGAAGTGAAAAACGATCGGGTCCCTTTTCGCTGCCTGGTTGTCAGCGCTTCCGGGTGAGCTTCTCCCAGTTCAGGTCCGCTATTTTGATGTTTTCAGCCGCGCGGGCTTCGAACCGGTCAGCAGCCTCAGCGTCCCAGTTAAGGTAGAGCTTGCCGTCAATAATCCTGAATGTTTCCGGGTCCACACCGGCGGGCCTGCCGGTTGTCGAAAGGCTGCGTGCGCAGTACCCGCCGTATTGCGGAGCATAACGTTCCGGGTTCCCGGCAAACATGTTCCGATTTTCCTCGTTTGCAAAGTACCACTCCGCATCGTTCCACTTGGACGAATACTCCTTTTTCCCTTTCACTGGGCGGCCTTCGGTATGATAAGCGACAGGGTCGTACCCTTTGATCGCAACACCATGATTCGACTTGTTAATGTTGTCAAGAGCGATGCCTGGGGCTGTCGCTATCGTGAGCCAGGCAAGCATCAGAACCCCTGTCAAACACCGTTTTTTCATTTTCAAAGAAGGATTCAACATGCGCAACCTCCTTTTGGGAGCATAAAGAATCCCCATCGGTTGAGCGAAACACCTGTTTATGAATTCACCTAGATTAAAAATGCTGCAATGTGGTATAAATGTCAAAAAAATTTTACTGTGAATGTATTGGCGCCGAACACAAGACCCGCGTTCATGGGGATGAAGATGATTCCCTGGCGGGCGACCGAGTTGGAGAAAGCGGTCACCGGAAGACGGATTGAGAGCAGCAGCAGGCCGCATTCACCGCCTGGGCGCCTCATGCAGACGCAGGCGAAAGGCTTCCTTCGGGCAGATCGAGTATCTCAAACAGGTATGTCTCCTCCGGTTCGGGGAATACTTCGTTCTTTTGCCGATGCTGGACGATCCCACCCGGCCCTATTCGCCGGCCTGCCAGGTCGTAAATCCGCTGCGGGTCAAAACCCGCATCCCGCTATTTTTCGCAGCCGTCAAAAACCCCAAAGGCTGCTACGTCGACGGCGGCCTCTTTGAAAATTACCCGATCAAGCTTTTTGACCGCATGCGCTACATCGAGTGCCGGAAAACATGAGAGAAACAGCCTACCATGAAACGCTGAACCAGGGCCGCCAGCCGGAAGGAAACCGCCTGGTCTACAACAAAGAAACCCTGGGCTTCCGCCTCGACAGCGCTTCCCAGATCGCCACCTTCCGCGACGGCACCCACCCGATCGCAAAACCCATAAACGATTTCTGAGCCAGTGCTCTCCGCGCCGCCCTCATGGCAGCCGTCCTGAATGTCCAGGACACAACACCTTCATTCCGAAGACCTGAACCGCACCGTCTACATCAACACCCCTGGGGATCGACACGGTCGACTTCGACCTCCCCGACGACCGCAAACAACCCTCCTTGCCTCCAGCTCTGACGGCGTAGAGAACTATTTCACCTGGTTCGATCAAGCCGCCAATCGCGAGGCGGCGGTTTGATTAGTAGCCCTGGGTCTCTTTCTATTGATCTTCTTTGGTGAGTGACGGGAAGGGAAAACAGATATTGCATGTAGTCAGAACCTCTTAATGACGGGATTCATTTGCGAGATGAAATGGATATCAGAATTGGCAAAAAATGAAAAGGCAGGACATATTCCAATGACCCTGCCTTTATCGATTATTCAATTGTCGGTGGGTTAACCGCCATATTCAGCTATAACCATTTAATCTCCACCAGCTTGGTTCCCTTGAGCGTCATCCCCAGGCCCTGGAGCAGTATCGGCTCCATTTTCATTTTGGTTCTTGTCACCACCAGCGTAAACCGGCGCTATCGCCACACTCGTAAGAAGGGCCAGAGAAATCAGGACTGTTAAAAACTTTTTCATCTTCAGATCTCCTTTTTAGTAATTTGCTATGGGTACCATATCCAATTCCATCCTTAAAAGCAAGAAAGATGCCAAAAATAGCGTATACTTAGAAATTCATAACTTACCAAAATCATTATAATTATAAGTCATTGCGTTCTGGCATTCTACCTTAAAGTGTTAACCTGTTTAAACGGTGTGTTAAATATTTCAAATTTATTGTTTAGCAGCCAAGTTTGGTCCCTTTTTTATAGGAGGATGTCAAGAAATTATGATTTGGGTGCTGCAAAGGAGGAAGATGAGGGACATTTTGACGGAGCATGGATCGTCAAAACCAAAAAACTTAGGGCCACTCGAAAAGTAGCCCTAAGCTGCTGAAAAATTGTGGTAGGCGGTATTGGATTTGAACCAATGACTTCTACCGTGTGAGGGTAGCACTCTCCCGCTGAGTTAACCGCCCATTGCTTATTGTTTGTTGTCGACCTTTTCCTTGAGTTCTTTTCCGACCTTGAAAAAAGGCAGTTTCTTGGAGGAAACACTTATTTTCATTCCCGTTTTCGGATTCCTTCCGATATAGGGCTTGTAGTTTTTTACCGTGAAACTGCCGAATCCCCTGATTTCCACCCGCTCGTTTTGGGAGAGCGTCTCGGAGATGGCTTCAAAAAAGGTATCCACAAACTTCTCTGAATCTTTTCTGCTGAGTGAAGTCCGGTTTTTTAGTTCATTGATCAGGTCGGATCTATTCATAAAATCTCCTTTTTCTAACGTGTCCCAGAAATCACCCTGGAATCAATAAACGCGTTATAAGAAGTTTTATGCAACAATGTCAAGCGTTTTTTCCATTAAACGCATCATTGTCGTTCGGGTCCGGAGCGAGGTCGGATTCCTCCGGCGGAAGGGCCGGAGGGGCTTTATCTTCGGACAAAAAATCCTCCCCCGGGTCGGTTTCCGGCTGCTCATCCGGCGAAATCTCCGATGCCGGTTCAGCTTCCGCAGCCGGAGTCTCCTGATGCGCCGCTTTTCCGAAGGCATCGATTTCGTTGAGGGTGGGAAGATCCTTCAGGTCCTTTAAATCGAAGGTCAGCAGGAACTCCTTTGTGGTGGCGTAGATCAGAGGGCGCCCCGGGATCTCCTTTCTTCCCAGGATGCGGATCAGCTTCCGTTCCAGAAGCTGGCGCAAAACGCCCCCGGAATCGACCCCGCGGATATGTTCGACGTCGCTCCGGATGATCGGCTGCTTGTAGGCGACGATCGCCAGAGTTTCAAGGGCTGCCCGGCTCAGCCTGGCAGGATTCGGTGAAATCAGGCGCTTGATCCATTCGTTGTATTCGGGTCTTGTGCAGATTTGATATCCGCCGGCCACCTCTCTCAAGTAAAACCCGCCGCGCCTTTCTTCGTATTCCTGGGCAAGCTGCTGGAGGGCCTGCCGGATGGGAGCCGAATCGGCTGTTTCCAGAACCGATTTCAGGCGCTCCAGGGTCAACGGCGCTTCGGTGACAAACAACAGGCTTTCCAGAATGTGTTTGATATTTTCCATCAGATGTAAAAGAGCCGGATCGTGCCGCTCTGCAGGTGCTGCATGATCCGGACCAGGTTCAGCTTGACCATTTCAAGGACTGCCAGAAAGGTGATGATGATGTCGCCTTTGTTCGAATCGGGGCCGAACAGCTCGATAAAGGTAATCGAGCCCTTCTTTTCCAGGATGTCGACAAGTTCTGAAATCCGGTCCGTTACCGACATCCGGTCGGCGGTAAGATCCATCGGAAATTGATCCGAGACGCTATCGAGTATTTTTCGAAATGCATCGATCAGCTCGAAAAGTCCCACCCGAATCACCTGGTCCTCGGGGCCGACGGGAAGGATTTTCTTGTCGATCTGGCGCGTGAACATGTGCTCTCCCAGAAGATTCCGCTTCAAGAGCGCCTCGGCCGCCGATTTGATCTGCAGATATTCCAGCAGCGGTCTTGCGATCTCCATCCGGGGGTCCTCATCATCTCCCTCGTTTCCGTGGGTGGGAAGCAGCATCCGCGATTTGATCTGGGTCAGCGTAGAAGCCATGACCAGAAAATCGCCGACGTTATCGATGCTCAATGCCTTCAGCCATTCGATATATTCGAGGTACTGCCGGGTAATCAGCGCGACCGGAATGTCATAGATATTCACCTCGTTTTTCCGGATCAGATGGATTAAAAGATCCATCGGCCCTTCGAAAACGTCTTCGATCTTGACTGAATAGGGGTCGTTTTCCATTCGGTTCAGACCCTACAGTGTTCAGCGTTCAGCCCGGTGGCAGCATTGAAAACCGAGCTCCTAAACACCGAACACCTGAACACATTCATGAGCCTAGATTCTGACCGCTGACCGCACCTCTTCCATGGTCTTGCGGGCGACGGCTCGCGCCTTTTCATCTCCTTCGGAAATGATCTTTTCGACCAGCTCCGGCCTTTCTTCGTAGTATTTCCGTTTTTCCCGAACAGGCCCCAGGGCACGGACCAGATTTTCGGCCATCATCTTTTTGCACTCCACGCACCCGATCCGAGCCGCGCGGCAGTTCCGGTCGATTTCTTCCACAAGGGTCTTATCCGAGTAGATCCTGTGGAAAGAAAAGACGTTGCAGACATCCGGGTCTCCCGGGTCGCTTCGCCGCATCCGCTGGGGATCGGTAATCATCTTCATCGCCTTGGAGACCATTTCTTCGGGAGAATCCGAAAGGAAAATGGCGTTGTCATAGCTTTTGCTCATTTTACGCCGGTCTGTTCCGAGGATTTTGGGCATTTCCGTCAGGATCGCCTCGGGCTCCGGAAACACCTCTCCGTAAAGAAAATTGAACCGCCGGGCGATTTCACGGGTGATTTCCACGTGGGGAACCTGGTCGATTCCCACCGGCACCCCGTGGGCCTTGTACATGATGATGTCGGCAGCTTGAAGGACGGGGTATCCCAGGAACCCGAAGGTGGATAAATCCTTATTGCTCAATTGGACGATCTGGTCCTTGTAGGTCGGATTCCGCTCGAGCCAGGGAACCGGGGTGATCATCGAAAGGATCAGAAAAAGCTCCGCGTGCTCCTTGATGTGGGACTGGACGAAGAGTGTGCACCGGTCCGGGGATAAGCCGACCGAAAGCCAGTCGATCAGAAGCATTTGAATATGCCTCCGAATCTTTGCCGTTCCCTCGTATTCGCTGGTCAGCGCATGCCAATCCGCAATGAAGAAAAAACAGTCGTAGGAATCCTGCATTTCCACCCAATTGGAAAGAGCCCCGAAATAATTGCCCAGATGAAGCGGACCGGTCGGCCGCATTCCGCTCAACACACGTTTTCGTTCCGGCATTCAACCTCCAGTGTTCAGTGTTCAGTGTTCAGTCGTGCCGTTTCCGGCATATGATCGAGAAAGAAACTGAACGATCGATTCATTTTTTGACAGGATCAAACAAGATCGACAGGATAGAGTGAAGAGAAGCCAAAAAAATCCTGTTAATCCTGTAATCCTGTCTAAATGTATTGAAGTTTCACACGAGCATCATTTGGGGCGCTTCCGCGTCCTGCCGGAGGCTGCATCGAATACCGAACTCCCTGAACACTGAACACAGAACACTCTTTCACGAGATAAACCTTCGAATAAATTCGATTTCATCCTTTTTCGATTTCAACTCTTCGTTCAATTTCGCATCCTGAACCGCCTCCAGTATCCTCCGGTAGATCGGCCCCGGTTCGATTCCCATCTCCACAAGATCCTGCCCGCGGAGCGAAGGTTGGATATAGCGAAGGTGCGTGAAATACCTCGATATCGAGCGTTTGACGACCTGTTTCTTGGTGGCTGCCATCATGTATAAAACCAGCTCGGTCCGAAATCCGGCAAGCTTTTTATAAAGATCGCTGTTTTTGGCCGGAAGATTTCTTTCCAGCCAATAAAGGCAGCGTTCCGCTTCGAAACGCTCCTGGCCGAAAATCACGGACATGCGGGGGGCGAGCTCGAGCCGCTTGCAGATCTTGCGGCTAGTCTCCCGATCGCAGCTCCGGATCGACGACAGGAAATAAACGGCCCACTTCATATAGGATTCTTCGAGAAAAAGCAAATCGAACCAGTCCGTCACCTGCCGGGTGGAGTTGAAAAGCGCAATCATCTCCTCATCCATGACGATTGCCGGATGAATGACTCCGAGCAGATCGAAATCGTTTAAACGGACGAGAGCCGCCGTCGGATTCTCTTCTTCGAGGATCTGCCGCAGCTCCCCCCACACCCTTCGGCCGCTCAGTTGCTTGAAGAAGCCCATACGAACGGCGTTTTCAATCAATCCTGCGGTCAGCCTCCCGATGGTGAATCCGAACCGCTGCTCGAACCGGATGGCCCGGAAGACGCGGGTGGGATCCTCCACGAAGCTCAAGTTGTGCAGCACGCGGATGGCTTTGGCCTTGATATCCTTCTGGGCATTGAAAAAGTCGATCAGGGTTCCGAACCGGTCCGGATTGAGCTCTATGGCCAGGGTGTTGATGGTAAAGTCCCTGCGGAAAAGATCGAGTTTGATCGAGCTCATCTCGACCGTGGGGAGCGCAGCGGGAGACTTGTAGTATTCCATCCGGGCCGAAGCGACGTCGATTTTAAAGCCGTCGGGGAAAATGATCACAGCGGTTCCGAACTTTGCATAGGAATGGATTCGCGCCCCGCACATCTTGGCGTATTTTTTGGCGAATGCGATGCCGTCCCCCTCGATGACGATGTCGATATCCTCGTTCGGCCGATAGAGGAAAAGGTCTCTGACAAACCCTCCGGCGACGTATGCCTTGAAGCCGAGCTGATCGGCGGTTTCTCCGATCTTTTCGAACATGGTCAGAAATCGTTCAGAGAGGCGTTCTCTCAAGAACTTGACGATATTGCGGATTCTGGCGTGTACCGTTTCCCGGGCGGGATCGGGCAACTGCAGCTCATTGGAAGGGGATTGACCCACCAGGATATTCAGAAGATCCGTCCGGGTGATGACCCCCAGGATCTTTTCCCCCTTGACCACCGGGAGAATCCGCTGCTTGCTCTCGATGATCTTTTCCTGTATTTCCGGAAGATCCGCCTCCGGCTGCACCGATTCGATTTCCGTGCTCATATAATCCCGAACCGGGACATCGTCCAGCTTGTGATAGAGGGCTTTTTCGATGACCTGCCGGGTGATGTATCCCAGAAGCTTCTTCTGTCCGTCCCGGTCTTCGGTGACCAGCAAAGCATTGACGTTGTACCGGGTAAGCAGATTGTTGGCGTCTTTGCAGGCGACTTCGGAATCGACCATGATCGGTGGAGAAGACATCAGGTTTTCAGCCTGCCTCCGGGATCGGACCGATTGGTAGAGCATCCCCACCAGGAGGTGTTCGATCTGAACCAGGGTCTTTCCGCGGATGGTGGCAGCGGCCGCATAGGTATGGCCGCCGCCGCCGAGCGGGGATAGAATGGTCCCGACATCCACCTCGGAGGTTTTGCTCCGGGCGATGACGTAGACCTTGTTGACCATGCGGGCGATGGCGAAGATGGCATTGAGGTCTTCCATCCGCATCATTTTATGGACCAGGAATGCGAAATCCGGCACATAAGCTTCCGAGGACACGCAGGTCACCACGATATCGACCCCGTGGATGTTGTAGTGGTTGGCCGCCTGGATCATGTCGTTCAGCAGACCGACCTGAGCCGGATTCATCTCCCGGTCGATCAGGTTGGAGACGATGTTCAGGTTGGCCCCCTTCGAAAGAAGAGCCGCCGCCGCCATAAAATCTTTTTCCGTCGTCGACGGAAACGAAAACGATCCGGTATCCTCATAGATTCCGAGGCAGAGGATGGTGGCCTCATCCGCGGAGAGGTCGATCTTTTTTTCTTCGATGACCTTTGTCAGGAGCGTGGCCGTCGCCCCCGTTGTTTCGATGAGCTCGTAGTGGCCCTTGATGTCTCCGGCCATATCCGGGTGATGGTCGTAGATATGAATCTCGACATCCGATCGATCGAGCAACGATGCAAGCTTTCCAATCCTTCCGGGCTGGCGCGTATCCACCAGAACGAGCCTTTTGACCTTGTCGAGATCGATCTCTTTGATATCGGCCATATTGAACAGATACACCATGGACTGGATGAAGAAGTTTCTCAGGTTCTTCTCCTGGGATCCCGGAAAGACCACCAGGGCTTCCGGGTACAGCTTCTGGGCGGCCAGCATGGAGGCCAATGCATCGAAGTCCGCGTTGACGTGCGTGGTGATCACGGTCAGCCGGCCGTTGTCTTCTTCTTTTCTCATCGCCCCGCTTGCCATAAAGCAGCCCGATCAGGTAAAGAATTTCGCCGAAGAAACCGATTTTATCAATTACATAGATCAGCCGGTTTGGCAAGCCGAAGCTATTTGGGAGAGGCTTTCAGGTGTCGGGTGTCAGCGATGCCGCGATCCGGCTGAATCCTATTGTTCCTCCGGCGGACTTGTGATACGGAGAAAAACCGGCGAATTCAATTGCGTCGGCGCTGAAACCTGAAACCTGAAACCTCTACTCCAGGGGGGTTGAATATGCCGGTTTTTCTTTGGGAAGGCACCAATAAGAAAAACGAGGTCCAAAAAGGGGAAGTGGAGGTTCCGGATGAAAAGGCCGTCCGGACCCATCTGAATCGACTCCGGATCCGACCCACCAAGATCAAGAAAAAACCGAAAGAGATCGTTCTTTTCCCCCCCAAGGTCACCGAAAAAGACGTCATTCTTTTTGCCAGGCAGTTTTCAACGATGATCGATGCCGGCCTTCCGATCATCCAATGCATGGACATCCTCCATACGCAGCAGGAAAACAAGACCTTCAAGAACATGCTCAAGGACATCAAGGAGTCGGTGGAAAGCGGATCGACGCTTGCCGATGCATTAAAAAAGTATCCGAAGAATTTCGATGATCTTTTCGTCAATATGATCGCCGCCGGCGAAGCCGGAGGTATTCTGGATGTCATTCTGCGCAGGCTGGCGGCATACATGGAAAAGGCGGCGAAGCTGAAGGCGAAGGTTAAAGGCGCGATGACCTACCCCATCATCACGCTGGCGATCGCGGTCGTCGTGCTCGGGGTCATCCTGGTTTTCGTAATTCCCGTTTTTCAGAAGATGTTTTCGGATTTCGGGGGAGAACTGCCGATTCCCACTCAGATCGTGGTCAACTTGAGCAATTTCGTCAAAGGCAACATCATCTGGCTGCTGGGCGGCTTCTTTCTCCTCGGATTCGCCTTTAAACGGTTCCGTGCCACAGAAAAAGGCCGCATCATCACGGATGATCTTTTTTTACACCTCCCGGTATTCGGAATCCTGCTGCGGAAGGTCGCCGTCGCAAAATTCACCCGCACAATGGGTACGATGCTGGGAAGCGGTGTTGCGATTCTGGACGCCCTGGAAATCGTCGCCAGGACAGCCGGAAACAAAACCATCGAGCGGTCCATTTTCTCCGTTCGGGTTGGTATTGCAGAGGGGCGCACCATGGCGGAGCCGCTTTCGGAAAGCGGCGTGTTTCCGGCAATGGTCTGCCAGATGATCTCTGTGGGGGAATCGACCGGTGCCCTGGACACCATGCTGGAGAAAATAGCCGACTTTTACGACGAAGAAGTGGATCAGGCGGTTGAAAACCTCACGGCGATGATCGAGCCGTTCATGCTGGTCTTTTTAGGGACCACCATCGGCGGGCTTGTCGTCGCCATGTACTTGCCGATTTTCAAGATGGCCGGCCTCGTCGGAAGCTGATCGCCCGAGAAGCTGACAGTTGAAGCCGAAGGCTCAAAGAAAAGAAAAAAACTCGAAAACAGCCGAGTTTCCCTCCATGAGCAGTCCTGCGCCGCATACGCAAGGCGATTTCCTTCGAAGGCTCAAATGGATCATGTTTTTCCGGGTCCTTTTTACGACCCTGCTTCTGGGCTCCACCATCGTCTTCGAGGTGCGGAAAAGCCCATCCCCTTCGCCGGAACCCCTGTTTTTCATCTTCGCACTGGTGATTGCGATCTATATTCTGACGCTTGCATATTCCATCGTTCTGCACCGATTCAACCCCGGAATTCGGTTCGCCTACATTCAAATCGGTATCGACACGCTCATCGTCACCTTCATTATTTACGTGACGGGCGGTTTCTCCAGCATCTTTTCCTTTCTTTACCTGGTTGTCATCGTCTATGCCAGCTTGCTGCTTTCCAGAGGAGGCAGCATGATCATGGCCTCTCTTTGCAGCATTCAGTACGGGATTCTGGTCGATCTCGAATATTTCGATATTCTGGTTCCCGTCGTGATGGAAGAGACGATTTCGAACCTGAACTACACCTGGAATTACGTCATCTTCAAGATCATGATCACGATGCTTGCCTGTTTTGCCGTCGCCTTCCTCAGCAGCCTGCTTTCCGAGCAGGAACGCCGCACGAGAAAAGATCTCCTGGCCATGGAGGCAAACGTAAAAAGGGTCGAAAGGATGGCCGCAGTCGGGGAGATGGCGGCGGGTTTGGCCCACGAAATCAAGAATCCTCTGGCTTCTCTGACGGGTTCGATCCAGGTGCTGCTGGAAGATCTGCCATGCAGTCCGGACCAGGGTAAACTCATGCAGATCGTGCTCCGGGAAGCCGACCGGTTGACCACACTGGTCGATGACTTCCTGCTGTTTGCAAAACCGCCTTCCGGGAAAAAGGAGAAAATCGAGCTTGGAAGCGCGATTGCCGACACCCTTGAGCTTTTCGAAAAAGACGATATCGGCCGGAACCGGATCACCATCCGCAGGTCTTTTCTGCCGGATGTATGGGTTGAGATGGACGTCTCCCATTTGAGGCAGATTCTCTGGAATCTCCTGCTCAACGCTTCCGAGGCGATCAGTTCACACGGTCCGGACGGCCGAATCGATGTGGGGATGCTCCCTTCGTCCGATAAAAATATCTGCATTCAGATCTCCGACACAGGCTGCGGCATACCCAAAGAGGTTTTGGGGTCCATATACGATCCGTTTTTTACGACGAAACCGAGCGGCACAGGACTCGGTTTGTCCATTGTCCACCGCATTCTGGAATCCTATCAGGGCTGGATCGAGGTGCAGAGCGAAGTCGGGAGAGGGACCACCTTTACCGTCAAATTGAAACAGACCTGCCCTCCGGCACGGCTTTCCGGGAAAGAACGTCCCATCCATTCTCTTTAGGTCGGTGCGATCGTCCTTTTTTCAGCCGCCAAGACGGAGCCGGCCACGCACCGGAATCTGCATTCAAAATGTTTGGAATTGCTGAACAGGCCAACTTAAGCTTGACACCGTATCTCTAAATACGGTACCTAAATCAGCTTGAATTCGGGTGTCGCAAAAAAAGGGCTGATTTCGTCTAATCTGCCGTTACATGGTTAAATCCAACCTCTCATTGAGGCTTGTGCAGGGAATGGAAAAAGAAAGCAACATACTCGAAAATCGAAGAAAGAAGATTCAGGACCTGAAAGAAAAAGGTGTCCGGCTCTTCCCGAACGATTTTCGCGTACAGCATACGATACAGGAAATCAAGGAAGCCGTCGAAGACCCGGCGGTCAATATTACCGAGGATTCTCCCGTTTTTATCGCCGCCGGCCGCATGGTGGCAGCCAATCATTTCGGAAAAGCATCGTTTATCCGCTTGCGGGATCGAACCGGACAACTCCAGGCCTACATCCGGAAAGACCGCATCGGAGACGAGGCTTTCGCATCTTTCAAACAGATAGACATCGGAGATTTCGTAGGCCTCCGGGGAACCCTGTTCCAGACCAAAACGGGGGAGTGGACGCTGCTTGCCGAGACCGTCAGCCTTCTATGCAAAGCTGCGCGACCGCTTCCTGAGAAATTTCACGGGCTCAAAGATCCGGAGAAGCGATACCGGCAGCGATATCTGGATCTCATGATGAATCCGGAGGTGCGCGAGATATTTCTGAAGCGGAGCCGGATGATTCAGTCGATTCGCAATTTTTTCCTTGAGCGGGATTTCCTGGAGGTGGAAACCCCGATGATGCAGCCGATTGCCGGCGGAGCCGAAGCCGCTCCGTTTATCACGCACCATAATGCGCTGGATATGGATCTTTACCTGCGGATTGCGCCTGAACTCTATTTGAAGCGCCTGGTGGTCGGCGGCTTCGAACGCGTGTTCGAGATCAATCGCAATTTCAGAAACGAGGGGGTATCCACCCAGCACAACCCCGAGTTTACGATGCTGGAGTTCTATCAGGCATATGCCACTTATGAGGACCTGATGGATTTTACCGAAGAGCTGTTCGTCCATACCGCTCAGGGGGTGCTGGGGAGCGCCGCTTTGGAGTACCAGGGAAATCACATCGATCTGGGGAAAACGTGGCGACGGATGACCCTCTTCGAGGCGCTGGAAAAGATCGGCGGCGTTCCGGCAGGGCTGTTGAAGGACCGGCAGGGGCTGCTGGAATTCGCTTCTCAAAAGGGGATCAAAGTCGCCCGTTCGAATCGTTTAGGGAAAGTGATCACCAAAATTTTCGATGTATTGGTGGAACCCCAGTTGATTCAGCCCACCTTTATCATCGGATATCCGGTTGAAGTCTCGCCGTTGTCCCGGCGAAGCGAAGAGGATCCGGAAATGACCGATCGATTCGAACTTTTCATCGGGGCAAAAGAGATTGCCAATGGTTTTTCGGAGCTCAACGATCCGGAGGATCAGCGTCAACGTTTTCAGCAGCAGGTCGAAGACAGGGAAGCCGGCGATGAAGAAGCCCATCGGATGGATCAGGATTACCTGGAGGCGCTCGAATACGGCTTGCCGCCGACTGCAGGGGAAGGGATCGGAATCGACCGTATGACGATGCTGTTTACGGACTCGGCATCGATTCGCGAAGTCATCCTTTTCCCCCACATGAAACTGAAGGAGTGAATGGGTTGCGGGTTGCGAGTTGCACGTTCCAGTTGCGGGTTGGACGCGAGTTGCCCCGCCGGAGCGGGCTTTTTGTGCCTTCGTGTCTTTGCGGCTGAGCTGATACGTAACGCGCAACCCGCAACGCGTAACTCGTATGCATTTTAGGCATTCCGGAAAAGAAAATGAAACATGTCGTATGAGTACTTTATCGGCGGCCGCTATCTGAGAGCCAAGCAGAAGCACAGCTTTATTTCGCTGATCACGCTTCTTTCGATCGCCGGTGTTTCAGTGGGCGTGATGGCTCTGATTGTGGTCATTGCAGTGATGACCGGGTTTGAATCGGATCTGAAATCAAGGATCCTCAAAGGCCAGTCCCACATCCTGGTGATGCGGCACGGCGATGCTTTCCAAAATTACGGTCAGGTGATCCAGAAGATCGAAAAGGTCGAAGGTGTTGTCGCAGCCACCCCGTTTATCTACACTCAGGGCATGATCCGATCCGCAAACGGCATCAACGGCGCGGTCATCCGGGGCGTGGACCCCGAATCTGCCGGGAAGGTCATTGAAAACCTGAAGAGCCTGGATTTCAAAGCAGCGGGTTCGTCCGATTCCGCTGCGGGGGGGATCCCCGGCATCGTGCTCGGACGCGAACTGGCGGGAAATCTCGCAGTCAACCGGGGGGATACGGTCTATCTGATCACCCCCCGAGGAGTCATGTCCCCCATCGGTCAGGTGCCTGCGATGAAGCGGTTCCAGGTGACCGGTTATTTCGAATCCGGAATGTACGAATACGACGGCACTTTTGCCTATATTCACATTGCGGATGCCCAGCAGGTTCTGCGGCTTCCGGATGCAGTCACCGGTGTCGAGGTGCGGGTAAAAAACCTCTATCAAGCAGATACCGTCTCCCGAAGGATCAATGCCGCTTTGGGTTACCCATTCTGGGCGAGAGACTGGATGCAGATGAATAAAAATCTGTTTACCGCACTCAAACTTGAAAAAACGGTCATGTTCATCATCCTGACCCTGATCGTTCTGGTCGCCGCTTTCAACATCGCCAGCACCCTGATCATGACCGTGATGGAAAAGACAAGAGACATCGCCATTTTGAAAGCGATGGGAGCCACCGACCGCAGCATCCAGAAAATCTTTGTCTACAAAGGGGTTGTCATCGGAACGTTTGGAACCTTAACCGGTGCGATTCTCGGTTTTGGACTCTGTACCTTTCTGAAGCACTACAAGATCATCGAATTGACCGGAGATATTTACTATTTCACGACCACGCTCCCGGTCCGATTGAACTTTCTGGATGTCGCGGTGATTGTCGCTGCCACCATGTCGATCTGTTTTCTGGCCACCCTCTACCCTGCACGACAGGCTTCCAAACTGAACCCGGTCGAGGCGATCCGATATGGTTGAAAGCGGTGGCGCACGTAATTCGGCGGAATTTGAAGCGATGGACCATGCCCCTTCTTTCATTGCCGGCCGTTCGATCTGCAAAAGTTTCAACCATACGGACTCTCCGATCGAGATTCTGAAATCGGTCGACATCGATATCGATGCAGGGGAGACCCTGGCGGTCGTCGGGGCATCCGGAATCGGTAAATCGACCTTCCTGAACATCCTGGGGACGCTGGACCGACCCGACAGCGGAAAGCTTTTGTTTCGAGGCGAGGACGTCTTTGTCTACGAAGATGAGAAACTGGCCAAATTCCGGAATGCATCGGTCGGTTTCGTATTCCAGTTCCATCACCTGCTGCCCGAGTTTTCCGCCATTGAAAACGTGATGATGCCGGGATTGATCCGCGGCATTTCAAAAGAAAAATCGAGGGTTGCCGCCGAGGAAATTCTGGTGCGGGTCGGGCTCAAGGATCGGCTTCTCCACAGGATCGGCGAGCTTTCCGGAGGCGAGCAGCAGCGGGTGGCATTGGCCCGTGCGCTGGCCCTCAAGCCGCTCATCCTGCTTGCCGATGAACCGACCGGCAACCTCGATAAGAGAAACAGCGAAAAGGTTCATGACCTGCTGATGGAATTGAACCGTGAACTGAAGATGACACTGGTTGTCGTGACGCATAATCTGGAGCTTGCATCTCGCATGTCCCGGAAGATAACGATTCTGGACGGTCAACTCGTTGAAACAGGGTAGGAGTTCATTATGCGGTATCGGTTTTGTCTTGTCGTCCTCGCGTCGCTCTTTTTTTGGCTGCCGGATGCAGCCTTCGGCCAGGAACCTGTTCGAGTCATCGTTTTACCTTTCGAAATCCATGCCCGGGAGGATATATCGTATCTGCAGATGGAGATACCGAAACTGCTCAAGAGGGAGCTCACCGAAGAAGGCGCCATGATCCTGGATCCCGCCGCTGCTTCGAATCCGAACTGGCGGGAACAGATTACGGTGCCGGCAGGATTGCGGGAGCTGGGGATCGATACGGGTGCCGACAGCCTCATCTGGGGCAGTTTAACAAGGATCGGCAACAAGTACAGCCTGGATGCACGGATGATTTCGCCTTTTGAAGAAGAGACGAATTCCTTTTTTCTTCAGGGGGAGGGGATCGAGAACCTGATCGGATCGGTCAGGGATCTCGCACGCAGCTTGAGCCAGAAGCTGTTCAAACGGGCGAAAGTGGCAAAGATCGTCGTCGAAGGAAACAGCCGGATCGAATCGGATGCCATCGAACGCGTGATCAAGACCAAGCCCGGCGATCTGTTTCTTCCGAAGGATCTTTCCGCAGACCTCAAATCCGTTTATGCCATGGGCTATTTCGAGGATATCCGGATCGAGGCGGAGGACAGCCCGGAGGGCAAAATCGTCACCTTTCATGTCCAGGAGAAGCCGACGATCAGAAACATTGCATTCAGCGGAAACAAGGTGTTCAAGGATGAAGAAATACGGGAAAACCTGACGATAAAGGCCGGCTCCATCCTCAATATTTTTCAAATCCAGAACAACATCCGCCGCATCGAGGAACTTTATAAGGGGAAAAACTACCATAATATTCAGGTTTCCTACAAAGTCCTGGAACGGGAAAGAAACGTCGCCGATCTTCAGTTCACGATCGATGAAGGTCAGAAGATCATGATCCGGGAGATCGATTTCGTAGGGAACGAGGCCTTTCCCGACAAAGACCTCAAAAAGATCATGAAGACCTCTGAGAAGGGGTTTTTCTCATTCATCACCTCTTCCGGGGAACTGAACAAGGAGGAGCTGAACCAGGACGTCAACAAGCTTTCCGCCTTTTACCAGAACCGGGGCTACATCCAGGCAATCATCGGCGAGCCCCAGCTCGAATACAGAGACAATTGGATCCATGTGACGATCAAGGTCGAAGAAGGCCCCCGCTTCATCGTGGGAAAAATCGATGCCTCCGGAGACCTGGTCAAGCCCAAGGAAGAGCTCCTTTCGAAATTAAAGATTTCAAAAGAAAAATACTATAACCGGGAAATCCTGAGGGGCGACGTCCTGGCCCTTACCGATATCTATTCGGACGAGGGGTATGCCTATGCGAATGTCTCTCCCCGGATCGATCGGAAAATGGATGAGCTGGCCGTCGACATCACCTTCGAAGTCCAGAAGGGGAAGCAGGCCTATTTCGAGAAGATCAACATCTCGGGAAACACAAAGACCCGGGACAAGGTCATCCGCCGGGAGCTCGATGTCTACGAACAGGAGCTTTACAGCGGCCGCCGCCTCAAACGGGGCGTACGGAACCTCTATCGTCTCGATTTCTTCGAAGACATCAAGGTAAACACTCCCAGGGGAAGCACAGACGAGCAGATGATCCTGGATATCGAAGTCAAGGAGAAGCCTACGGGAGCCTTCAGCTTCGGCGGGGGCTACAGCAGCGTCGACAGCATGTTTCTGGTCGCCAATGTCACTCAGCGGAACCTGTTCGGGAGATCGCAGCGGTTAGATCTCGGCGCGCATCTGGGCGGGCGGACAACCCAGTATACCCTGAGCTTTACCGAGCCCTGGCTGTTCGACATCCCCCTGTCCGCCGGATTCGACGTCTATGATTTGAACAGGGACTACGATACTTACGACAAGGACGCCCAGGGGGGAGTGCTGCGGTTCGGCTACCCCATTTACGATTTCACCCGGGCTTACCTCTCCTATCGGTTCGAACGGGCAGACATTCGAAACGTAACTTCCGACGCCTCACGGTCGATCAGAGAACTGGAGGGCTTCAATATCCAGAGCAGCATGAGTGCAACGATCCAGTACGACTCCAGGGATCGCGTGTTCAACCCTACCGAAGGTTCGGACCACAGCCTGACCGTGGAGTACGCAGGCTTGGGCGGGGATATCGGCTTTCTGAAACTGATCGGCGATACCGGATGGTATATCCCCTTATTCTGGGAGACGGTCGGATTCATCCACGGACGAGCCGGAGTGGTCCGTGAAAGTGCCGATAGAATCCTGCCCGATTATGAGAAGTTCTATATGGGCGGCATCCGGACGCTGCGCGGCTATGACTGGCAGGATATCAGCCTTCTGGACGAAGAAGGGGCCAAAATCGGCGGGGAGAAGTTCGTTCAATTCAACCTCGAATATATCTTCCCGCTGGTGAAAAAGGCCGGGCTCTCCGGTGTGGCTTTCTTCGATACCGGAAATGTCTATGGCAGCGATGAAGAAATGGATCTGGGAAATCTTTTCATGAGCGCTGGGGGGGGGTCCGATGGTATTCCCCGATTGGCCCCATACGGCTGGAGTGGGGGTATCCGCTCAACCCGGATGAGGGGATGCGGAATACCGGACGATGGGAGTTTTCCATGGGAGGATCCTTTTGGTAAATCGACAAGCCGGGGCGGTGCCGGGGAATAGGGCTGCGGCTCCTTGTTTTTGCGGCTGATTATTTTCAAAGAAATGAAAAAGGGGGGAAATGATGCATCTTAGAAAGATCTTCGTTGTTTTTGCAGGTTGCCTTTTGTTGAACTATACCGGCATCGCCGAAGCGGCCGATGTCGCAAAAATCGGCGTGATCGACTTCCAGAAGATCCTTGAGGCCTCCAGCGCCGGAAAAAATGCGCAGGCTGAAATCAACAAAAAAGGCAAGCAGATGGAAGAAGAGTTGAAGAAGCGGGGAAACGAACTCGAGGAGATCAAAAAGACAGTCGAACGGGAGGCCCTGGTGATGAGCCAGGAGATGCGGGAGCAGAAAGAACGGGAATTCCGTATCAAGCTGGGTGATTTCGAATCCTTGAAGAAAAAGTACATGCAGGAGTTCAAGGGCTTTGAGAACCGGCTGGTCAAGAGGATTCGCGACGAGGTCGTCGAATTGATCCAGGAGATGGGGAAATCCGGAGGATACCTGCTGATCCTTGAAAAGAGAACGGGAGAAATCGTCTACAGCCCGGCTTCGGTCGAAATGACAGATCAATTCATCCAGAAGTACAATACGGATATTGCCAAGAAACTGAAGCAAAATTAATCGAATGGCGAATGCGGGGTCTAGCCGATGAAAATGACTTTAGCCGATGTTGCCGAGCGCATCGGAGGGGTTCTGCAGGGAGACGGCGGAATCCGGATTGCCGGTGCCGCACCCTTTGAAACCGCAGGCCCGGATCAGATTACCTACGCCGAAACGGCCAGGCTTCTCAAAAAGATCGAAGATACCCGGGCAGGAGCGATCATCGTTCCGATCGATTTCGGAGATGCCGAAAAGCCGATGATAAAGACCACCAACCCGAGGGTTGCCTTTGCGAAAGTCATGGGGATATTTTATCCACGCAAAAGACAGCCGGAAGGAGTCCATCCCACGGCAGTCGTCGGAAAAAATTTCAGGTGCGGCGGAAATGCCGCCATCGGGGCCTTCGTGGTGATCCAAGACGATGTGACCCTGGGCGAACGGGTTACCCTCCATCCCCACGTGGTAGTAGGAGATGGGGTCGTCATCGGAGACGATACGGAAATCTTTCCGAATGTAAGCATTCTGCAGCGATGCGTGATCGGCAGCCGGGTGATGATCCAATCCGGAACGGTCGTCGGAAGCGATGGCTTCGGTTTCGCACCGGAGGGTGAGCGTTACTGCAAGATCCCCCATATCGGCATCGTGCAGATCGATGACGATGTCGAGATCGGGGCATGCAACACCATCGATCGGGCCACCTTTGGCAAAACCTGGATTCAGAAGGGCGTAAAGACGGACAATCTCGTCCAGATCGCCCACAACGTTATCGTGGGTGAAAACACCGTCCTGGTCGCTCAAGTGGGCATATCGGGGAGCGTCACCATCGGAAAACATGCGGTGATCGCAGGCCAGGCGGGGATTTCCGGCCATCTGACCATCGGAGACGGTGCGATCATCGGCCCCCAGACCGGGGTCGTGCGATCGGTCCCCGAAAAGGAGACCGTCTCCGGTTCGCCCGAGCGGCCCCACCTGCAGCATGTCCGCATTCAAAGCCTCATTTCGAAGCTGCCCGAGTTCAAGAAGCGGCTGGATGAGATCGAAAAGCGGCTGAAAGAGATGGGGCAGAAAGGAAAGGATGTAGGATTTAGAGAGGAAGACGGCAGACAGTAAACGGTAGACGGTAGACTGCTCATCAATCCCAAACCCTGAACGCTTATAATGAAACTACATGAACGTTGAACATCGAACATCGAACATCCACTATCGAATGAGGGAATCGTTGGACGGTCGACTTAACGAGAACCGGTGGACGGTGGACGGTAGACTGCCCGAGAACGCTGAACGCTGAACGTTGAACGTTGAACGCTGAACCCTGAACCTTGGAGATGAATGATGGAGACGCTTTTTGATATTGAAAAGATCATGGAATTTTTGCCCCACCGTTATCCGTTTATCCTGATCGACCGGGTGATCAGCCTCGAACCCGGAAAGAAATTGACAGCGCTGAAGAATGTCACCATAAACGAGCATTTCTTCCAGGGACACTTTCCGGGAAAGCCGATTATGCCAGGGGTCCTGATCGTCGAAGCCATGGGGCAGGCAGGGGGTATCCTGGCATTTTCCTCCCAGGAGAAGGAAAAACCCGGAAGCATCATCTTTTTTACCGGCATCGACAAGGTCCGCTTCAGAAAACCGGTCGTTCCGGGGGATCAGATCCTCTTGGAATTGGAAATGCTGAAGATGAGATCGAATGTCGTCAAGATGGCCGGAAGGGCGCTGGTGGAGGACAAGCTTGCCGCTGAAGCCGAGCTGATGGCCACGATAGGAGCCAAATCATGATTCATCCGACAGCCGTGGTCGACCCGAGAGCCGAAATCGACCGAGATGTTGAAGTCGGACCCTATGCGATCATCGGAGCCGAGGTCACCATCGGGTCCGGCTCCCGGATCGGCCCCCATGCCGTGATCGATCCTTACGTCAGCATTGGTCCGAATTGTCAGATATTCCAATTTGCGGCGATCGGCGCAGCACCGCAATCTCTTAAATTCGGGGGCGAAAAAACCTATGTAAAAATCGGGCAGGGGACCGTCATCCGCGAATTTGTAACGATCCATCGCGGAACCGGCTTCGGCGGGGGGGTGACCGAAATCGGAGAGGAATGCTTCATCATGGCGTATGCCCATATTGCACACGACTGCCGGATCGGCCGCAAGGTCGTATTTGCAAACAATGCCACTTTGGGGGGCCATATCACCATCGGCGACTATGCTACGGTGGGAGGGCTGGTGGCGATTCATCAGTTCGTGCGGCTCGGTGAATTTGCATTTATCGGCGGGGCATCGGCTGTGGTCAAGGATGTTCCTCCCTATGTGATCGCCGCAGGGCCCCGTATCCGACTGCACGGGCTGAATACCGTCGGTTTGAAGAGGCATGGATTTTCCGAGGCGACGATCTCTCAGTTGAAAAAGACCTATCGGATCATTTTCCGCATCGGTTTGACCTTGAACGAGGCCATCGAAAGGGTCCGCGCCGAAGTGGACCAGCTTCCCGAAATCATCAAATTCATCGATTTCATCACTTCCTCCAATCGGGGGATATCACGATAGGGCTTCGCCCCAACTGTAGGGTTTCTGAGAAGCTAAAAATTCGAAATTCGGAGATAGAAGGTCGCAACATGCGCATCGGGCTCATCGCAGGAGGCGGACAGTTTCCTCTTCTCTTTTCCCGAAAGGCAAGGGGGAAAGGGATTCTTGTCTATGCGACCGCCTATTTCGGAGAGACCGATCCTTTACTGAAGGAGAGCGTCGAGGCCCTCGAATGGATCCATCTCGGTCAGATCAATCGCCTGATTCGATTCTTCAGGAAAAACGAAATCCATGAAGCCGTGATGATCGGCTCGGTGAAGAAGACGCGGATGTTCTCTGATATTCGACCGGACATCAAGGCGATATCCCTCATCGCCCGGCTGAAAAACTCCCATGATGACAATCTCCTGAGAGCGTTTTCGGACACGCTCCAGAAGGATGGGATCGTCATTCGAGCCTCGACATTTCTGCTTCCGGAACTGATCGCCCCGGAGGGGTGTTGGACCCGCCGCAAACCGAGCCGAATCGAAAGGCGGGACATCGAGATCGGCTGGACGGCGGCAAAAGAGATCGGACGGCTCGATATCGGCCAGTGCGTCGTTGTCGGAGGCGGTTCCGTTCTGGCCGTGGAAGCCGTCGATGGAACGGATGCAACGATCCGAAGGGGAGGCGGACTCGGCAGAGGGGAAGCGGTCGTTGTAAAGGTGTGCAAGCCGGACCAGGACCAGCGGTTCGACATGCCGGCGGTGGGTGCTCAGACCATATCCACCATGGCCGATGTGGATGCACGAGCATTGGCGATCGAAGCCGGTAAGGCGGTTGTGTTCGATCGGGAAGAGATGGTTCAGCTAGCCGACCGGCACTCGATTTCGATCGTAGCCATGAGTAAAATTCCAAGCCACAAATTCCAAATTCCAAACAATATCCAATGACCGAAATTCCAAATTCCAAACATGCTTTCGATCAAGGAACATTCATCAGATTTGAAACACTGCCCGAAGATGAAAGACAAATTTTGGCTCAGGTTTTCGGAAATTGATCATTGGAATTTTTGATTTGCTTGGGATTTGGTGCTTGGATATTGGAGCTTAGGGCGAGGAGGGTGCCCGATGGGGAAAATACGCGTCGGCGTGGTAGGGGTCGGCTATCTGGGCGGTTTTCATGCCGAAAAATACAGCCGGATGGCGGATGTGGAGCTTGTCGGTGTGGCCGATATCGACAGAGCGAAAGCCGAATCCGCAGCCGGAAGGTTTACCACGACCCCTTATTCCGATTACAGGGATCTGGCAGGAAAAGCAGATGCGGTCAGCATCGTCGTGCCGACATCGGATCATTTCCGAATCAGCCGGTTTTTTCTGGAAAACGGGGTGGATATCCTCATCGAAAAGCCGATGACGGCGACTCTCGATGAGGCGGATTCGCTCATCCGCCAAGCGGAAAAAAAAGGGCTGATCATCCAGGTTGGACACCTCGAGCGATTCAATCCGGCGGTCGTTGCCCTTCATGGAATCGTGAAAAGGCCGATTTTTATCGAATCACACCGGTTGAGCACCTATCAGCCGCGCGGAACCGATGTCAGTGTCGTGCTCGATCTGATGATTCACGATATCGATCTCATTCTGAAGTATACCGAATCCAAGGTCAGGAGCATCCATGCCGCGGGCATCTGCGTGGTATCGGACCATCTGGATATTGCCAACGCAAGCCTTGAGTTTGAAAACGGGTGCGTCGCCAATGTGACGGCCAGTCGAGTTTCCGTTCGAAAGGAAAGAAAGATACGGTTTTTTCAAAAAGATGCCTGTATTTCCGTCGATTTCACGAACCACGAAATCACCGTCGCAGCACGGGAAGGCTCCAGCCGGACAGACGGGCCTGATCTGGAGATCAGGCAGCTCTGTTTTCCCAAGAGAGATGCCCTCGAAGATGAACTGAGCGCATTCGTCAAAGCCGTGAGAAACAGGGAAACCCCCGAAGTCTCCGGACTCAAGGGGCGGGATGCGCTTAAGATTGCACTCGATATCATGAATCGGATCCAGGCTGCCAACGACCGGTTCGTCGATGCCTGAATCGAGCATACAGCAATTTGAGATTTGAAATTTGAGATTTGAAATTCATTGAGCACGTATTTGAAAACCAAAACCGTGATGATCATCGCCGGAGATGTTTCCGGGGATCTGCACGGCTCCAAGCTCGTACGCGCCATGCGCGAAAAGGAACCGAACCTGTTTTTTTTCGGGATCGGGGGAAAAGCCTTAAGAGAAGCCGGAGTCAAGATCCTTGTCGATACGACGAAGCTTTCGGTCATCGGAGTTACGGAAACTTTTTCCAAGCTCCCCGCGTTCGTTCGGGCCATGCTGCTGAGCAGAACGATCTTCAAGCGGTTTCGACCCGATCTGCTCATCCTCATCGATTTCCCCGGATTCAATCTCCCGGTATCGGCGCTGGCCAAGCGGTACCATGTCAAGGTTCTCTACTACATCGGACCGCAGGTGTGGGCCTGGCGCCCGGGCCGGGTCAAAAAGATCCGCAAGCGGGTGGATCGGATGGCCGTCATCCTTCCATTCGAGGAGGACTTTTTCAAGAGTCACCGAGTGCCGGTCACTTTCGTCGGGCACCCGCTGATGGATACCTACTGCAGCCCCGAGCTGCATAAGAAGTCAGAAGAAGAACCGTTCGATATCGGGCTTCTTCCCGGGTCCCGGGAGCGCGAAGTGACCCACCTTTTTCCCGTCATGCTGGAGGCGGCGAATCTTCTCAGGAAGCGGCTGCAGCCGGTGAGATTCCTGATTTCGGTGGCGCAATCGGTGGACCCCGCCGTTTTGGAAAGGCTGATTGAAAAACATGCTCCGGGAATCGAATGCGCCTTGATTTCAGACGGTGTTCACAGAGTGTTTTCCCGATGCCGGTTTTGTATCGTCGTATCGGGGACGGCGACGCTGGAAGCGGCCGTCTGCGGGATGCCGATGGTCATCATCTACAAGGTATCTCCGATCACCTACTGGCTGGGGAGATCTCTGGTAAAAGTGCGAAATATCGGTCTTGTCAACATCATCGCCGGGAAAACCATTGTCCCGGAACTGATCCAGCAGGACGCATCCGCCGAAAGAATCGCCGAGACGGTTTGCGGGATGCTTCAGGACAGGGAAGGATTGAAGATGCTCAAGCAGGAACTCGCTTCCGTGAGGAATCGGCTCGGCGGGCCCGGAGCTTCGCAACGAGCCGCAGAAGTTGCGCTCGGGATGCTGTAGATGAAAGAAGGATATCGAAACGATTTCTGGACGGAGCTCAAATGGCGCATGGTCGGTGCGGGCGCAAAACTTTTCATCGATACACTTTTTCGGACCACCCGGATCGAGGTAGTCGGGTTTGAAGAAGTCAGACAGCTTTACGAGAAGCGGGAGGCGATCGGGGTTTTCTGGCATTCCCGGATTCTTCTGATCAGCTATCTCTTCAAGGGATGGAACGCGAGCATCCTCACCAGCCGATCCAGAGACGGGGAATACATCGCCCGGCTGGTAAAAAGGCAGGGCCATGAGCCGATCCGGGGATCTACGCGAAAAGGAGGGGCGCGTGCCGGCGCCATGCTCATTCGGCGCCTGCGGGAGGGGCGGCCGGCGGTCATCATCCCGGACGGTCCCCAGGGACCCCGGTTCAAAGTTCAACCGGGGGTCATCACGATTGCCAAGAAATCCGGCTCCCCCATCGTACCGATGACCTATAGCGCGGCTCGAATCAAGGTCTTCAAAAGCTGGGACCGTTTTATTCTGCCGATGCCATTTACAGGCTGCCTGATGGTATACGGAAAGCCCATCCAGGTTCCAAAAGATGCAGACCAGGCGCTCGAAGAGGATTGCCGGCTTCGGCTGGAACAGGAGCTCAAGCGGATTACCGAAGATGCCGACCGCCGTTTCGGTCATGTCATCGAGTGACGGAAAGGAAACCGTTCGCCACCAGGACACAAAGGCACGAAGAAGAAATAAGAAAAATGTATGTAAAACAGATTCTTCGCCTCCTCTCTGTGAACTCTGTGTCCTCTGTGGTGAATCTGATATGCCACAATCATCACGCATGCGTGTACTTAGTGGCTGAAAGATTGCACGGAAAGCGGCTTGATCGAATCGGGAACATGGGGTAAAAGGCGTCTATGAAACGACAAACTCAAAGCCCGACGAGCCGCCTGCAATGATCCTTCCTGCTCGATTCATCCGGAATCGCCATCGGCAGCTTTTCCAGTTGATCAAGGAAAACAGGTACCGCCTGATTTTCGGCGCCCTCTGTTCCATGCTGGTGGCCGCATCCACCTCCGCGACCGCATGGCTCATGAAACCGGCCATCGACGAAGTCTTCGTACGGCAGGATACGGGGATGCTCAAAATCATCCCGTTGGCGGTGGTGGCGCTTTTTCTTCTGCGCGGCCTCGGCTATTACGGCCAGGAGTATATGATGAGCTTCGTGGGACAGGGGATCATCAAACGGCTCCGGGAAAGCCTCTATGTCCATATCCAGGATCTCCCCTTTTCCTTTTTCAATGAAGAACGCACCGGGGCTCTGATGTCCCGCATCACAAATGACGTAAATATCATGAGGGCCATGGTCTCGACGGCCGTTACCGGGCTGATGAGAGATGCTTTGACCATCATCGGCCTGACGTTTGTCATCCTCTACATGGACTGGAAACTGGCGCTGCTTGCCTTTGTCGTGTTGCCTCTTGCATTCTATCCGGTGGTCGAATTCGGCCGCCGGGTGAGAAAAGTCAGCACCGGGTGCCAGGAATCGATGGCCGATTTGAGCGCGTTTCTTCACGAGACCATTGCCGGGCAGAAAATCGTCAAGGCTTTCGGAATGGAGTCTTATGAAAAGGAGCGCTTCTTCCAGAGGACCGATCGGCTTTTTCGCCTGGAAATGCGGGCGGTCGTTGCAAAATCACTGACTTCTCCCATCATGGAGTTTTTAGGAGGCGTCGGAGTCGCCCTGATCATCGGCTACGGCGGATATCGAGTCACGGCCGGAACCTCTACACCGGGCACCTTTTTCGCCTTCATCGGGGCCGTGATCATGATGTACGATCCGGTGAAAAAATTGAGCCGGATCAACGCAACGATTCAGGAAGGGCTTTCGGCCGCCGACCGGGTTTTCGACATCATCGAAAGACAGTCCGACATCAAACAGGATGCAAACCCTGTGGTCCTGCCGGTTGCGCCCCATCGGGTGACGTTTGAACACGTCTATTTCAGGTACAGCCAGGAAATGGTTCTCAAAGACATCAATCTGGATGTGCGCGCCGGAGAGATTCTTGCGATCGTCGGCACGAGCGGGGGCGGCAAAACCACCCTGGTAAATCTCATCCCCAGGTTCTACGATGTATCGGAAGGCTCGATACGGATCGATGGCCTGGACATTCGAAGAGCCTCCATCGAATCGCTGCGACGGCAGATCGCAATCGTCACCCAGGATCCCATTCTCTTCAACGATACGGTGCGCAACAACATCGCATACGGAAAACCCGCCGCCTCCGAATCCGAAATCGTTCAGGCGGCAAAGGCGGCCTATGCCTACGATTTCATCGAAAGCTTTCCGGAAAAGTTCGAAACCAATATCGGAGAGCTGGGGGGCCGTCTTTCGGGCGGGGAAAAGCAGCGGATCTGCATTGCCCGCGCCCTTATAAAGGATGCACCGATATTGATCCTGGACGAGGCCACTTCATCGCTCGATTCGGAATCCGAGATGCTGGTTCAAAAGGCACTCGAGAATCTGATGCGAGGGCGCACGACCTTTATCATCGCACACCGGCTTTCGACGGTTGTCTATGCGGACCGGATCGTGGTCATTTCCAACGGGCGGATCGCCGAAGAGGGGACCCATAGCGAGCTTCTTTCCTGCAAAGGGGAGTACTGCAGACTTTATCAGATGCAGTTTTCAAACGGAAACGGACGTGTCGAGGCGAGCCTGTTTACATGACGATCATGATCCCATATGTCCAAAATATCGATACCCGGCTGTTTCACCTCATCAATCGGGAGGGGCAAAACAGCCTCTTCGATCTGCTGATGCCCGTTATGTCGGGGATAGAATATTTTTACATCCCCATTGTCGTCGGCTGGCTCTTTCTGGCGATCCGAAACAGTGCGAAGAACCGGACCGTGGCCGTTGCCGTCATTGCCCTCATCTGCTTGTCAGAATGGGTCGCCTCCGATCTGCTGAAGCCGGTTTTCGATCGGCCGAGGCCCTACCACGCGCTTTCTTTCGTGCATAAATACGAACGAATGGAGCGGGCAAAACCGATTGACGAACGCTGGCACACGACGCCCCGGCTGAAAGAAACCGTCCGGGGAGAGTCGCTTTCGCTTCCATCCGCGCATGCCACCAATATCTTTGCCGCCGCATTTTTTCTGAGCTTTTACTTCCGCAGGCTGTGGCCGGCCTTCTATTCGATCGCCATTTTAGTGGGATACTCCAGGATCTATCTGGGCGACCATTTTCCATTCGACGTCGTCCTCGGCGCCGCTGCAGGCACTCTTTGCGCTCTGGTGCTGATCTTTCCGACCAACCGGGCCATCCGGTTCTTCGAAAAAGTATTCGCCAAGCCTCTCTTACAACACGGCCGATAACCGCCATGCAGCTTTCAATCGTTATCCCTGCATACAACGAAGCCGACCGGATCGTTACGACACTGACCCGGACGCTTTCCTATCTGAACCGGCAGAACTACCGGAGCGAAGTCATCGTCGTCAGCGACGGCAGCAAGGATGAGACAAAGGCGCTTGTCGAAAGACGGTTTCCCTCGTCGGAGAAGGTTTATGTAAAGGCTATCGAGTATCATCCGAACAGGGGAAAAGGCTATGCGGTGCGCTTCGGAATGCTGCAGGGCACAGGCTCATGGATCATGTTCATGGATGCAGACTATGCAGTTCCCATCCAGGAGATCGAAAAGGGGATTCCCCTGCTGCAGGCAGGGGCGGATGTCGCCATCGCATCGCGCGCCCTTTGCGGTTCCGTCGTAGAGAAGCATCAGAACATCTTCCGCGAAATTTCGGCTAAGATCTACACCTTCATTCAGAACCGGTATCTTGGAATCGACTATCAAGATACGCAATGCGGATTCAAGCTCTTTCAGGCGCTGGCCGCCAAGGTGCTTTTTGAAAAACAGCGCCTGGACAGCGTCATTTTCGATCCGGAAATTCTATGGCTGGCAAAGGAGCACGGGTTCAAAACCACCGAATTCCCGGTGAAATGGCGCCATATCGAAAATTCACGGATCGTCTATGACAGCTTTCGAAAATCCCTCTTTGTCTTTCAGGAGCTCTTCAGGATCAAGAAATTGCACAGGGAGGATCGTTGAAATCGTTCAAATCGTTGAAGCCGTTCAAATCGTTGCACGTTACACGCCACAGATCCAGAGTTTAGCATTTGTTTTTTATCGCAGGAGGCAAAGCTTGAAGGGTCCAGCGTTTAAAGATTCAAGTTTCAGCCTGTACGTGAAACGGCTTCAACGTGCAACGACTTCAACGATTTCAACGTGCACCGATCAATACGCCCGGATATCGCTGCGGTCCGGCGGCTGCCAGCGGAGGCCGCCTTTGAATCCACGGGCGCGATACAGCCATAGAGATTTGATCGGTTTTCCGTCTGCGGGCGGATTGGAAAAAAGCTCTTCAGGGTAGATATCCAGACGCACCGGCGGCTCCACCTGTTCAAATACCTGATTGAGCTGATTGAGATGGCTGTCGGGCCGATAAGTGACGCCGACGGCATCCCATCCGATCAGGTCCTGGTCCCGCCACCAGTAGTCATAGACGTTCGGCCGGCTCCAGCGGTTGATGGAGACGGTTTGCGGCTGCCCGGGGGCATAGAACGCCAGCTCGCTGGCAATCTGATACCTCAGGCCGAAAAGAAAGGTCTTATCCGGCCTCGGCATACCCTCTCTCATGGCTTCGGCTTCCATTCCAAGCTTTTTCCAACCGAGGATTTCCTTTGCGGGCCGGTTCAGCTCGGGCGGAACGGGCAGGATCGGCCAGACCACCTGGGTAAGCAGCAGGAAGGTAAACAGGTAAGCGGTCCCGATCCCCCACGGCCACAGTTTCCGCCCCCAGAGAAGGAGCCGGATGTCCGGGTTCGGCTTGGATCGGTCTCCGAAGAATGCGGCCGCAAGCACCGAAACGCCAAGGTACCCTGCGGCCGGCCAGTTTCCGTAGACCCGGGCATTCAGGCTGAGCAGCACGAAAAATGCAAACATGGGAAATGAGGCGAAAAAAAGATAGCCGTAGATCCAGTGGTCGGTACGGAAAGGGCGCCGGATCGCCAGATACCACGCCCATAGGCCGAGAACGAGGATCAGAGGAGAGACCAGGCCGGCTTGGGAGGCGATCAGTTCGGCGAAGTACTTCAAATGGAGAGACATCGTTTCGTTGGCTCCCCCGAGGTAGGCGACATGCCGGACGGAGTTCCAATGGTTCCGGGCGTTCCAGACGATCACCGGAAGAAACATCAGCAGCCCGAAGGCAACCCCCGCATAGGGCCGAAGGCCTAGAAGCCGGTTCCGGTGCATCCGGGAAAAGAGTCCGTACAGAAACGCTCCCGGCAAAAAGAGGACCATCGTATATTTGCTCAGCAGGCCGAGTCCGAACCAGAACCCGCCGAGCATCCACTGGTGCAATCGATTTTCATCATAGGCAACGGCCGTGTGATAAGCCGCTCCCGCCCATGCAGCCGCCTGGAGTCCATCCGGGGTGGCGAGCAGTCCGCCCACATTGAACAGCAATACGGCCTGACTGATCACGGCGGTGTACCATGCTGTCTTTGCGCCGAAGTAACGGTTTGCCAGGAGCAACAGGTAAGCCGACGCTACGCCGACGGAAAGAACCGAAGGAAATCGGACACCGGTTTCCGTGTGCCCGAAAATCAGAGTGCCGAGATGAATCGCCCAGGCGATCAAAGGGGCTTGGTCGTGGTATCCAGGGGCAAGATGCCGGCTCCATTGCCAGTAGTTTGTCTCATCCGGCACCAGAAGGAATTGTCCTGAATAGATCCATCGAAACAGACTGAAACCGATGATCCACAACCATGCGGCGGCAAGATAAGGGCGCTGAACCATTGTCCCGACTTACCCTCAGCCCCAGCCGATGTCAAGCAGATTCCGGGTTGCGGGTTTGAAAAATCGTTGCACGTTGCACGTTGAAGTCGTTACACGTTGAAGTCGTTACACGTTGAAGACGACTTCAACGATTTCAACGACTTCAACGGTTTCAACGGCTTCAACGATTTCAACGATTTCAACGATTTCAGGCTTTTGACTTGATTCATCAGCCCCCATAGGGTATTTGATTCAAAATGAGTCTGATCATCCACCGGTACATCTTTTTCGAGCTTCTTCCGCCTTTTCTGATCAACATGGTCTTTTTCACCTTCCTTTTTCTGATGACCAAGATCCTTGAGATCACCAACCTGATCGTCAATTACCGGATCGGCCTCTTGACCGTCCTTTCGATGCTCGTCTATTCCATGCCCTTTTTCCTGCAGTTCATCATCCCCATGTCCGTGATGATGTCCGTATTGCTGACCTTTCTGCGCCTGTCCACAGACAATGAGATCGTTGCGCTCAAATCGGGGGGAATCAGCATCTACCGGCTCCTTCCGCCGGTTTTTCTATTCTGTCTGGTGGGTTATCTCATGACCTCGTTTATGGGCATCTACGGGCTGCCGAAAGGCCGGTTGGCCCTGAAGGAACTGGCGGTGAGGGTCATCGCCTCCAATCTCGACATCGGGCTCAAAGAGCGGACCTTCAACGATCAACTGGAGGGGGTGATCCTGTATGTGAACAAGGTCGATTTGAAAAGCAAAACGCTGGTCGATGTATTCATCCAGGATCAGCGCAACGAGAAGGTCGTTTCCACGGTGGTCGCCCCCAAGGCCCGATTGATGAGCGATCCGGAGAAGTTTACGTTCTATTTCAGGCTCTACAACGGAACCATCAATCAGGTGGATCTCGATCACCGATCCGCACACATGATCCATTTCGATACCTACGATCTGACCATTTCTCCGCCGAAACCTCCGATCGGAACCCCCGGAGGACCCAAGGACGAAGAGGAGATGAGTATCCCGGAATTGCAGCAGTACGTAAGACAGGCAGAAAAAAAAGACGATCGGTATTACCTGGCTCTGATGGAGCTTCATAAAAAATTTTCGATCCCGGCAGCCTGTTTCGCTCTCGGGCTGCTGGCATTTCCTTTAGGGATACAGTCGAAGTCCGCAAAGACCACGTTCGGAATCGGACTGGGACTCTTCTTCTTTCTCTTGTATTATATCATGCTTTCCGCGGGCTGGGTCTTCGGGGAAGCCGGCGTGTATCCGCCCGCAATCGGGATGTGGGTTCCCAATGTCGTTACGGCCGGATTCGGAATGGTTATCCTCGTCCGAACCGCCAGAGAGCGAACGGTCAGATTGGATGCGCTAATGGCCATATACGCGAGACTGAAGTCATCCTTTACGAAACCCGAAAACCAGAGGTCAGAGGTCGGAGGTCAGAGGTCGGAGAACGAAAAAACCTGAAACCCGAAAACCTGAAACCCGAACCTGGACATTGGGCATTCTACGTTGGATATTGGACATTCTCTAGATGTCGATCCTATATAAATACATGAACCGGGAAATCATCAAGAACTTC
>QZKK01000042.1 GCA_003599475.1 Desulfobacteraceae bacterium | reverse complement strand
AGTCTTTCTTTACCGATATCGAGAACCATCACTGCAAACAGAATCAACACCATGACCGCACCGACATATATAAAGACCTGGACCGCGGCAAGAAACGGGGCTCTCAACAGGATATAAAGGGCCGCGATCTGAAGAAGGCAGACAATGAGGCATACCGCGCTGTGAACCGGGTTCTTTAAGGTGACAACCCCCGCGGCGGAAAGCACCGCAACCGCCGCAAAGATGTAAAAGAAAATCAGCTCCATTCACCCACCATTACAATGAGGCGCCAAGCCCGAGTTCTTGTCAGCCGCTTGCCTCTTCCCTCTTGCCCCTTGCCTCTACACCCTTCTTTTCTTTGTCTCGCTTAGATCCGCCACAACCTTGATTCTGCCTTTATCCTTGACGAACTTCGATTTCGCGTGAACACCGCCTTTAAAGGACTCCGGAACCGGCTGGGGTTGAAGCAGCTGATCTCTGTGCAAGACGGCGGATCTCAGATCATCGCATGCAAATTCATACTCCCGGCCAAGCCGTATGGCCGTTGTCGGGCATGCATCCTCGCAATAGCCGCAGAAAAGACACCTTACAAGGTCCACATCCCAGACCTTCGGCACACGGTCTGCGATCCCGCGGCCGGTATCGTCCTCTTCGGGGATCACGGTGATGCAGTCGGTCGGGCAGATCTTGGAGCAGAGCTCGCATGCCACACACAGCTCTCTTCCCTGTTCGTCCCGGCAAAGGACGTGCACCCCCCGAAATCTCCTGTACGGCACCCACTTTTCTTCATCCGGATACCTTTCGGTGATGCTCTTTGACAGGTTATAGCCAAACGTCACCCGAAGCCCCCTGATGAAATCGACAAAGAAGATCTTCTTCAGGAGATCCATCCATGTACGGTTATTTTCTACCATATGCGTCCAATCCCCACGCTAAATCCTCAAAAAACCGGTGACCAGGATGTTGACGAGCGCAACCGGTATCAGGACCTTCCATCCGATGGTCATCAGTTGATCATATCGGTATCTGGGAAGGGTAAATCTTACCAGCATAAAAAAGTAGATAAAGAGCGCTACTTTTCCAAAAAACCAGAAAATCGGGGGAATGTGAAAGGGCAATTCAAACGGCGCATTCCAGCCGCCGAAAAAAAGGATCACATTCAGTATGGATACCGTGAACATGGCGATATACTCGGCAAGCATAAAGAAGGCAAACCTCAGGCCGCTGTACTCGGTATGATACCCGGCGGCCAGTGTGCCCTCATCCTCCGGAAGGTCGAACGGGATGCGGTTTATTTCCGCCATCGATGCCACAAGGAAGATGACAAACCAGACGGGGCCGACCGGCAGATAAGCCGCATTCCAGTTCCATATTCCGCCCTCCTGTCTCTTGACGATCTCAACTAAGCTCAGCGAGTTGCACATCATGACGACACCGATTACCGAGAAACTCAAGGCAACCTCATAGCTGATCATCTGGGCGGTGGACCGGAGCCCGCCAAGAAGCGCATACTTGCTGTTGGCAGACCATCCCCCCAATATGATTCCGTAGATCCCGCAGCTTGCAACGGCTAGAATAAAAAGCAATCCGATGTTCATATCGGAGATATACAGCGTGATCTCTTTGTCGATAAACGGAACCGTGAACTTTTCGCCGAATGGAATCGCAACAAAAACGGTAAAAGCCGGAATCAGGGCGATCAGCGGCGCCAGCTTGAAGAGCGTTTTGTCGGCAAGATCCGGTACGATATCCTCTTTTAAATGGAGCTTGATCAAGTCCGCAAACGCCTGGAGCACACCATGAGGACCGACCCGATAAGGTCCGAGCCTGCCCTGGATATGCCCGGCCACCTTCCTCTCGAGCCAAGTCAAAGGGAGGGGCAGCAAAAACAACAAAACCGTCATCACAAGGACTTTAACGACGATCGCTATGACTTCGATAATCAACAAGGTCCCTCAAGAATTTCAAATTTCAAATTGTTACGCCCCGGCGATGCGCACCTTCGCCGTAAAACCGCCTTCTTCAAAAAACCTGTTTACAGCGATCTCCTCGAAGTTTTCGGCGATAAAGGCCACCCCTTTTTTTGAACCCCGCCTCGTTTTGAGCGTCAGCACCGCCTGATGGCGCCTTCCGGTCACTCGGACCTTCTGCCCGCTTGAAAGGCCCAGTCTGTGCGCATCTTCATCGCTGATCTCCACCACCGGACTTGTGAGCAGCGAGTTTAGGATATCCGACCTTCTCGAAAATCTTCCCGAATGAAAGAGATGATTTCCGGTCGTCAGGGTGAACAGCCCCTCCTCATCGCCGCCATCGCCCACCAGCGGTTTCGGGGCGGAACCGAGCGGTTCCACCATCCCCCGAATTCCCGAATCTTTCAGGAGAGAGGCCCTGTTATCGAGATCGTTCATTTCGTTTCTCCGGTTGACGAAGGCCAGACTCACCTCTTCATACATTCCAACGGTTTTTCGGATCTCCTGGAAGACAGGCAAAAAACGCCTGGTTTTCGGCGCAAACGCGGTTTCGAACCGTCTTCCGATTTCTCCGAAGATCACCAGATCGCTTTTGGCCTGACCCGGGGGTTTCTGCAACCGCGCGATGGGCTGGACCCTTCCTTCCTGGTTGGTGAAGGTTCCTTCCTTTTCGGCAAAGCAGGCCCCCGGAAGCACGCAATCGGCAAGCTTTGCCGTCTCGGTGTAATAGAGGTCCTGAACGATCAAAAACTTTACATTCGAAAGCGCTTTTCTTACGAAAGCGCGATCCGGATGCGTCGCCGCCGGATCTTCTCCAATGAGATAAAGCGATTCCAGTTCGCCGCGTTCGGCGGCCTCGAGCATCTGCCGGTATCCAAGCTCCACCTGCTTTTGGTTCCGATATCCGGGGCCGAATCCGGGAAGCACCCCCATCTCCCATGCCCCCCTTTGGTTGCATCGATCCAGTATCGGAACGATCGAAACCTTTTTATCGAGCGCTTTCAACACGTGAACAAATGTCGCAAGGGCTGAGATGCCCTGGGGAAACCTTAAAAATTCGGTTCCGGCAATGATCCCGACAGAGGAGGATTCGTCCATGCGCCCTGCCAGCCGGCCCAGTGCATCGCCGTTAAGCCCGGCATGATCCAGCAGGGTTTCGATTCTCCGGTCCCGCATGGAGTCCCATCCGGGATGACCCGACAGCACATCGGCCTTTTTCATGCCGATTGAAAGCGACAGCGCCTCCAGGAGTTCTTTTTCAGCTCCCGGAAGGTGCCGCAGGGAAAACACTGCGGAAGAATCCAGTTTCATGGCCCTCGGGGAGGCGATCAAAACACCGGTCCTGTTTTCTCTGGCCATCCGTCTGACCATGTAGTCGGTTACCGGGTTTTCATCGGAAAGGTAGGTTCCGACGATGAATACCGTGCCGGCTTTCATGCAGTCGAAGATCGAGACGCCTCCCTCGGTCATCCCGGAGGCGAAAATAAATCCTTTTACGGCTGCCGGGTCCCATCTTGTGCTGGAATCGATATTGCCGCTTTTAAGCACTTCCCTGAAAAGCTTTTGAAAAAGAAAAAGCTCTTCGTTGGTGAGCCGGGCGGATGCGATTCCGCCGATTTTGGATGGATCCGAGGCCTGCAAGCGGCTGCTTACCGCAGCCAGCGCTCCCTCCCACGGGGCAGGCTCGAGCCTGCCGTTTTTTTTCAAGAGGGGGGTTGTGAGCCTTTCCGGATGATGGACCACATCGTATCCAAACCTTCCGCGGGCGCAAAGGGTTTCGCTGTTTATCCCCACCCCGAGCTGGGCCCTGGATCGGTTGACCCTGCCGTCTCTTTCTTCGATCACCATCCGGCATCCGGTTCCGCAGTAAGGACAGATGGTGTCGGCGGTTTTCTGATCCCACGGCCGTGACTCATAGCGCCACGGAAGCCTCATATAGCAGCCCACCGGACAGACCTCGATGCAGTTGCCGTCCTGGTCGCAGTCCAGCATGCCCCTGAAAAAGGAGGTTTCCTCCTGTTTATCCCCTCGGTAGAGGCCGTCCAAAACATTTTGTCCTACGACTTCCCGGCAGACCCGAACGCATTTCATGCATTGGACGCAACGGTTCGAGTTTTTGATGATCACCGGGCTGATCACGTAATCCTTTTCATGCCACCGGTATTTCTCTTCGGCAAACCGGCCCTTATGCGGCCCGTACTTGTAGACCAGATCCTGCAGCTCACATTCTCCGCCTTTATCGCACACCGGGCAGTCCAGCCCGTGGTTGGCCAGCAAAAATTCGAGCATGTCGGCGCGTGCCCGGTTTACTTGCGCCGTTTCGGTCAAGACGCTCATGCCGTCTCTTACCGGAAAGATGCAGGAGGGTTCGAGCTTCGGGTGCCCTTCGATTTCTACCAGGCACATGCGGCACATGCCGCCTCCGACCAGGTCCACCTGGTAGCAGAAGGTGGGGATGAAAAAACCGGCCTTCCTTGCCGCTTCCAGGATGACGGTGCCGTCTTTGACCGTGATCTCTTTTCCGTTTATCTTTAGCGTTGCCATGTCAGTTCAATCGCAAATCTAAAATCTAAAATCTAAAATTCCCCTCTATACCATGCACTTTTTATGGGTGACGTGATACACGAATTCTTCCCGGAAGTTTTTCATGGCTCCCCTCAGCGCCATGACCGCAGCCTCGCCCAGGGCGCAAAAACATCTGCCGGCAATGCCGGTGCATAGACTTTCCAGAAGCTCGACGTCTCCTTGTCTCCCCTCGCCGGATTCCATCCGCTTCAGGATCTTTGTCATCCACGGGGTGCCTTCTCTGCAGGGTGTGCATTTTCCGCAGGATTCGTGGCTGAAGAACCGGTTGATGACCAGGGCGGTCTTTACCATGCAGGTCGATGCATCCATCACCACCACCGCGGCCGAGCCCAGCATGGTTCCTTTGGCGGCAAGGGCTTGAAAATTCATCTGCGTATCCAGGTCTTTTTCCGTGAGCATCGGTGCGCTGGCGCCGCCGGGGATAACGGCTTTGAAAGCTTTGTCTCCGCGCATCCCCCCGCAGTGGTCAAATATCAACTCCCGGATGGTCACATCCATGGGAAGCTCGTAGACGCCCGGTTTTTTTACGTGCCCGCTTACGCAAAACAGCTTCGGCCCGACGCCCTCCGCCGGTCCGATGGATGCAAACCAATCCGGACTCTTTTCGATGATGGCGGGGATGCATGAAAGCGTCTCCACGTTGTTGATCACCGTGGGCTGCCGATAGAGCCCCGATATGGCCGGAAAAGGGGGCCTTGCCCTCGGCTGTGCCCTCAAACCTTCGATGGACTCAAGCAGTGCGGTCTCCTCCCCGGCGATATAGGCGCCGGCTCCCCGATGGACATAGACATCCAGAGAGTAATCGGAGCCGAAGATGTTTTTGCCCAGGTATCCCTTCCCGTACGCTTCCTCGATTGCCGCATCCAGCCTTTTCGCCCCGAATTCATACTCCCCCCGGATGTAGATGTAGCAGGCGGCCGCCCCGATGGCATAAGCGGATATCATGATTCCCTCGAGCAGGAGATGAGGATCGTGCTCGATGATCATCCGGTCCTTGAAGGTTCCGGGCTCGCTCTCATCCGCATTGCATACCAGGTATTTCGACAGCGCCGGGTCCTTGGGTACGAAGCCCCACTTCATCCCCGTGGTAAATCCGGCCCCGCCCCTGCCTCTCAAGCCCGAATCCTTGACCATTTGAATCATTTGAAAAACGCTGTCCCGCTCGAAGCTCAGTGCTTCCTTTACGGCTCTATACCCCCCGCTTTCGATATAGCTTTCCAGCCTGTGGGAATCCGGCTTGCCTACGTTTTTTAAGAGGATTTTTTCCATTTTACCGTTAATCGGTTTCTGAATTCTATAAACAACTATAAACAACTGAAATTAAGCTATTCCAATCTGCCTAAGATCTCATCGACCTTTTCGACAGTCAGGCTCTCGTAGTAGTCGTCATTGATCTGCATCATGGGGGCCGTGCCGCACGAACCCAGACATTCGACCACGGTCAGCGAAAATTTCCCGTCCGGTGTGGTCTCACCGATTTTTATATGCAGCGTTTTCTCGAGATGTTCGATGATTACTTCTGAATCCAGGAGCGAACAGGAGATGCTCCGGCACACCTGGATGTGGTATCTGCCGGCCGGTTCTCCCGTTTTATACGGTTCGATCAGATTATACATCGAATAAAAGGTTGCAACCGCCTGGACCTCGACAGGAGCAAGATCCAGGACTCCTGCAACTTCTTTGAGGTCCTGTTCGGTCAAGTTTCCTCCGCCTTCCCGTTGTACCGCCCACAAGGCCGCGATGACCAGGGATCGCTTGTCGGGATATCGATTTTCCAGGGCGCGGATCTTTTCGATGCTCTTTTCAGTCAACATGGTCTAATTTCTCGGAAATATCTTTACCCACGAAGGGCACGAAGAACACAAAAATCAGAAGTTCCCGCTTGGATATGCTTTCGTGTGTTTCGTGGTTTAACTCGATTTTACTTGTCACATTCTCCAAAAACCGGATCCAGGCTCGACAAGATCGCGATGACATCGGCCAGATAGCCGCCTTTGCACATCTGGTTCATGGACTGCAGATTCATAAAGGTCGGCGTCCTCAGCTTGAGCCGGTAGGGTTTTTCCGTTCCGTCGCTGACGATATAGACTCCGAGCTCGCCCTTCGGCGATTCTACAGACGCATAGGCCTCGCCTTTCGGGACTTTGAATCCATGGGAGACATACTTGAAGTGGTGAATCAGATTCTCCATGTTGTCATAGGTGGCCTCGTGGGGCGGCGGCACGAGCTGCGGGTCATCCACGTTGAAGGGGCCGTCGGGCATCGCCTTTACGGCCTGTTCGATGATGCGCAGCGACTGCCGCATTTCTTCGATTCTGACCATGTACCGGTCGAAGCAGTCTCCGTTTGAACCCATGGGCATATCGAAATCGAGGCGGTCATAGACCAGATAAGGCGCATGCTTTCGCATGTCCCAGGGAACCCCGCTTGCTCTCAGCGCCGGGCCGCCCAATCCGAATCGGATGGCATCATCGGAAGAGATGACCCCCACCCCCTTGTTCCTCTTGAGCCATACCCGGTTTCCGGTGAGGATGTGTTCGTATTCGTCGATCCGTTCGGGCATCAGCTTCACTAGATCCAGGCACGCTTTCTTGCAGTCATCGGTAAAGTCGTATCTTACCCCGCCCACCCGCATATAGCTTAAGGTCATCCTGGCGCCGCAGAGCATCTCGAAGATGTCTAGGACAAACTCTCTTTCCCTGAAGGCATACAGCAGAATGGTCATGGCGCCAAGGTCTAATCCCCAGGCTCCGATAGCGAGCAGATGCCCGGCGATTCTCGACAGCTCGGCTGCGATGACCCGGATATACTTTGTCCGTTCCGGGATCTCGATATCCAGGAGCTTCTCTACGGCCGCCACATAGGCCAGGTTGTTGCTCATGGCGCACAGATAATCGAGCCGGTCGGTATAGGGGACAAACTGGTGGTAGAGCAGGTTTTCGGCAATCTTTTCGGTCCCCCGGTGCAGGTAGCCGATATCGGCTTCGATGTTTAGAACCCTCTCCCCCTGCATACTGACGATCAGATGAATCACCCCATGGGTCGAAGGGTGCTGCGGACCTAGGTGGAGCTTTATCTGGTCGGTGGCGATGATCTCTTCATGCCCGGTAGGTTGCGCCATCAAATGTCTTCCTTCTCTTCACCGAAGGGATTGTACTCATCCTTGTAGCCTCTGAGCGGATAGTCTTTCCTCAACGGGAACCCCTCCCAGTCCGGGGCCATGTAGATCCTCTTCAAGTTGGGGTGCCCGTCGAATACGATGCCGAACATGTCGTAGGCTTCCCGCTCGGGCCAGTCTGCAGCGGGCCAGATCCCTGTCACCGTGGGAATCGATTCCCCTTCGTCGATTCTGACCTTCAAACGGATACGATGTCTTCTGGGTATGGAAAAGAGATGATAGACGACCTCGAAACGTGGCACCAGGGGGGTATAATCGACCCCGAGCACATCCACCAGGCAATTCATCTGGAGCTCCGAATCTTTTTTCAAAAAGTCGCATATGCTCAGGAGAGCGCTTCGATCGACGCGGTGGGTCACCTCATCCTTATAGATCCGCGTCTCCAGGACGGCATCCGGAAAGGTCTTTTGCACCCTATCGATCAGGAGTGATTCCTTTGTGTCGGCAGCCATTTCGTTAAATCTTTATCTTTCTTTGCTCCAGTACGAAGGGGCTTTCTTTTTTTATTTTCTCCATCAGCTGCAAAAACCCGAAAAGCAGCGCCTCCGGTCTCGGCGGGCAACCTGGGATGTATACATCCACCGGAGCCACCAGATGGGTCCCCTGAACGACCGCATAGGAGTTGTACGGTCCGCCGCACGAGGCACAACCGCCATGGGCGATGACCCACTTGGGTTCCGGCATCTGATCGTAGACCCTCTTCACCAGCGGAGCCATTTTTTTGGTCATGGTGCCCGAGACCACCATCACATCGGCCTGGCGGGGGGATGACCTGAATACGATCCCCAGCCGGTCCGTGTCGTACCGTGAACAGGCGGTTGCAATCATTTCTATCGCGCAGCATGCCAGTCCGAAGGTCATCGGCCACAGCGACCCCGTCCGCCCCCAATTCACCACTTGCTTTACTACGGAATTTTCCCTGACCTTCTCGATGACCGGATTGTTGCGCAGAACATCCGCTATGCTTTCGAGTGTTGTAAAAAGCAATACCTCTTCCAAAAGGCTTTCCTGAGTAAAAGCTATACCCATTCGAGCGCCCCTTTCACCCACGCATAGATCAATCCGACTGCAAGGATGCCGATAAAAATGATCATTTCGATGAACACAAACATGGAGATGCTCTTGTCGCTCAATATTACCGCCCACGGAAAAAGAAAAAGCGTCTCGACGTCGAATACGATGAAAAGGATTGCAATGACAAAATAGTGAATCCGGAAATGTCCCCGGCTGGCCTCTCCGATCGGCTCCAGCCCGCATTCCCAGGGTTTGAGCTTTTCCGCATAGGGATTCCTGGGGCGGAGCAGCCAACTGATGAAAAGCACGGCAAGCGCTGACGCCGTCACGGTTCCGGCCATGACGAGAACAGGCAGATAAGATCGCAGCATCAAGAATCCTCGGCTCCGGCTTCGTACCCAGATTAACTGTAAATTCAACAGCTTAGATGTGAAAGAAAACCATGTAACATCTCAAAAATAGTAGAAAGTCCCGCATTTGGATATGGGGTGAATCATGTATATTGGGATACTGGAAACGACCACAGAGTGTTCAATGTTCAGGGGTTCAGTGTTCAGGAATACAAAGACGATCACCCCCCGCCAGGCCTCTCGCTCGGCCGGGACAGGTGGAGACGAGACTCTTGCGATCCGCCATATAATCATTCCGAAGGAGCGCCACGAATCTTCAACCGGTATTTCATTGTCCTGGGAGAGTTCAGAGCAACCAGAGACAAGGACCTATCTGAACGCTGAACACTGAACACTGAAAACTCGATCCGGTTTGCTCCGAGTACGAAAATACAGTATAAAAAAAGGAGTAATACAAGCATGACCTCCTTTATCGTGCCCGACCGTTTCCTTTATGATGGTGGCCTGTTTCGTATTCCTGGGTGGGATTCGACTGCCCCAAACAACAGAATCCCGCTTGTCCTGCAGATCCTGTCTAATATTCATGAAGGGCTTGAGATGTTTTGGGAGCAAGAGCAGATCAAACGGGTGATCATCGAAGGCGTGAAACCGGAAATCGACGGCGGGCGCTTTCCGGTCAAGAGAACCGTCGGGGAAACCCTCATTGTCGGAGCCGACATCTTTACGGACGGGCACGATGCCGTCTCCGGGGTGTTGCGGCACCGCAGAGCGAAAGCTTCGGAGTGGAACGAAGTGCCGCTCCGGTTCGTTCTGAACGATCGTTGGGTCGCTTCCTTTGCGCTGGCCGAGGTGGGCCGCTACGTTTATACCTTTTCCGTCTGGGTGGACCCCTTTATCGGCTGGCGCCGGGATCTTTTAAAAAAGGCGGATGCCGGCCAGGATGTCTCGATCGATCTGCTTGCCGGAGCGGAGCTGGTGGAGGCTGCCGCCGGGCGGGCCCGGGAAGAGGATGCAAATTGGCTCCGGGCGAGGGTTCAGGACTTGCGAACCACTCACGCACAGGAACGGCAGATTTCTCTGGCCACAGACGAGGTCCTGCTCACCATGATGACCGCTTATCCGGACAGGCGTTTTGCGACCGATTACGAAAAGGAGCTCGAGGTGGTGGTGGATCGGGAAAAAGCCCGGTTCAGTGCCTGGTATGAGATGTTTCCCCGCTCCTGCAGCGACGCGCCGGGAAAGCATGGAACCTTCAAGGATTGCGAAAGGCGGCTTCGTTATATCGCCGAGATGGGATTCGATGTACTCTATTTTCCGCCCATTCATCCCATCGGGCTTACCCATCGGAAGGGACGCAACAATTCTGCGGTGACGGATCCGGACGACCCCGGAAGCCCCTGGGCCATCGGTGCTCAGGAGGGCGGACACCGCGGGATTCACCCCCAGCTCGGCACCCTGGAAGATTTCAGAGACCTGATGGAAAAAGCCCGCGAACTCGATATCGAGATTGCGCTCGACATCGCATTTCAGTGCTCGCCGGATCACCCCTATGCAAGGGAGCATCCCGAATGGTTCAAGAGGCGCCCCGACGGCTCCATCCGGTACGCGGAAAACCCTCCCAAGAAGTACGAGGATATCTTTCCTCTCGATTTCGAATCCGCTTGCTGGGAAGAGCTCGTGCAGGAGCTCAGGGATGTGGTCTGTTTCTGGATCGCGCAGGGGGTCCGCATCTTTCGGGTGGACAATCCCCATACGAAGCCCTTTGCCTTCTGGGAGTGGCTCATCGGATCCGTCAAGGAGGAACATCCGGAGGTGATCTTCCTGGCGGAAGCCTTTACCCGGCCCAAGGTCATGTATCGGCTCGCCAAGCTCGGGTTCACCCAATCCTACACCTACTTCGCCTGGAGAAACTCCGCATGGGAGATCCGGAAGTACCTGACCGAGCTCACGCAGACGGAAGCCCGGGAGTTTTTCCGCCCCAATTTCTGGCCCAACACGCCAGACATCCTCACCGAATATCTCCAGCTCGGAGGCAGGCCGGCTTTCATCATCCGGCTGATCCTCGCGGCGACGCTTGCGGCTAGCTACGGAATCTACGGACCGGCGTTCGAGCTCTGCGAGGGCAGGCCGAGGGAAGCAGGAAGTGAAGAGTATCTCGATTCTGAAAAGTATCAAATCCGGCACTGGGATCTGGAAAGCCCGCACAGCCTTCAGGAGCTCATCTCCGGCATCAATCGGGTCCGCAGGGAAAATCCGGCGTTGCATGGAAACGAAAGCCTCCGCTTCCACCCGATAGACAATGAGCAGATGCTCTGCTACACCAAGAATACGCCCGATCATTCCAATATCATCCTGGTTGCGGTGAACCTCGATCCGCACCATACCCAGTCGGGGTGGGCCGAAATCGCTCTGGATCAACTGGGACTCGATCCGCGGCAGCCCTTCCAGGTGCATGATCTTCTGGGCGAATCCCGGTATCTCTGGTACGGACCGCGCAACTATCTCGAGCTCAATCCTTACGTGATGCCGGCCCACGTGTTCAGGATCCGAAAAAAAGTGCGGACGGAAAGAGATTTCGACTACTACCTGTAGGAGTGGAGAGGATCGCCGCATGGCCACTGCAAAGGAACAACTGCTCCCCTTGAAAGCGGAGTCATACTGGTACCGGGAAGCCGTCATTTACCAACTGCACGTCAAAAGCTTCTACGACAGCAACGAGGACGGAATCGGCGACTTCAGGGGGCTCACCGATAAGCTCGACTATATTCAGGACCTCGGTGTCAACGCCCTTTGGCTGTTGCCGTTTTACCCCTCCCCGCTTCGGGATGACGGCTACGATATCTCGGACTGCAAAAGCATCAACCCCTCATACGGAACCCTCGGGGATTTCAAGACGTTTTTGCGGGAGGCGCACCGGCGGGGGATTCACGTGATCACAGAACTGGTGATCAACCACACCTCCGATCAGCATCCCTGGTTTCTGCGTGCACGGCATGCCAGTCCGGAAAGCAGCAGAAGGAATTGGTATGTCTGGAGCGATACTCCGGAGCGCTATAAAGAGGCACGCGTCATTTTTCAGGATTTCGAAACCTCCAACTGGACCTGGGATCCGACCGCAAAGGCCTACTATTGGCACCGGTTTTACTCGCACCAGCCGGATCTGAATTACGACAACCCGCAAGTGCAGAAGGCGATTCTCAATACGCTCGACTTCTGGCTGGAGCTCGGGGTCGACGGTTTGCGCATCGATGCCGTCCCGTACCTGTTCGAGCGGGACGGGACAAACTGCGAAAACCTCCCCGAATCCCACGAATTCATCCGAAAGCTTAGGGCCCACATCGATGCGAATTACCCGAATCGAATGCTTCTTGCCGAGGCCAACCAGTGGCCGGAGGATGCTGCGGCCTATTTCGGCTCCGGGGATGAATTCCACATGGCGTTTCATTTCCCGATCATGCCGCGGCTGTATATGGCGCTTCATATGGAAGACGCCTTCCCGATTCTGGACATCATGGAACAGACCCCTCAGATTCCCGAAGGATGCCAGTGGGCGATATTTCTGCGGAACCATGACGAGCTGACGCTGGAGATGGTCACAGATGAGGAGCGGGATTACATGTACCGCGTCTACGCCCAGGATCGGCGGATGCGGCTCAATCTAGGAATCCGGCGGAGGCTTTTCCCTCTGCTGGGGAATCATCGCAGGCGGGCCGAGCTGATGAATGCGCTTCTTTTCTCACTCCCCGGGACTCCGATTATCTACTATGGAGACGAAATCGGGATGGGAGACAACATCCACCTGGGAGACCGGGACGGGGTGCGCACTCCGATGCAGTGGAGTTCGGACCGGAACGCCGGCTTCTCGCGGGCGGACCCTCAGGCGCTCTTCCTTCCGGCGAATATCTCCCCCGAGTACCACTTCGAAGTCATCAATGTCGAAGTCCAACAGCGGAATCTCCATTCGATGCTCTGGTGGATGAAGCGGTTGATCGGGCTTCGCAAACGCTACAAGGCATTCAGCCGCGGGGCCGTGGAGTTTCTTAGACCGGAAAACCCCCACATTCTCGCCTTTGTCCGCCGGCATGAAGAGGAAACCCTTCTGGTCGTCGCCAACCTGTGCCGGTTTGTCCAGCACCTTGAGCTTGACCTTTCCACCTTCTTCGGGCTGGTCCCGATCGAGCTTTTCGGCCGGACGAAGTTTCCCCCCATCGGCTCCGGACCTTACCCGCTCATGTTGAGCCCGCACGCCTTCTACTGGTTCATCCTTGCCCCAACGAGGGCCTCGGAAGAGGGGCGGGAAGCCAGCCTTCGGGCATCGACATTGCCCGAAATCGAGACTTCCGGAAAGTGGGAGAACCTGTTCAGGGATCCGGTTAAATCGAAACTGGAGGAGATCCTTTCGGATTATCTCCGATCGGTTCGGTGGTTCGGAGGCAAGGCGCGGCCGATCAAAAGAAGCCTTATCCGGGAGATCCTGCCCATTCTGACATCCTCCGGGGCGGCATCCGTTCTTCTGGTGGAGGTCAGTTATATCGACGGCAATCCCGAAACCTACGTGCTTCCGCTCACGTGGTCGGAAGATCCCAGGGCAGGCGAAATCCTGAGGGATTACCCCCGAGCGGCGATCGCCTGGGTGGCCATAAGAGACAAGGACAAAGTCTTGCTGCTGCACGACGCCCTCGTGGACAAGGATTTCTGCCGTTCGCTCCTGAAGCTGATCGGAAGGAGGAGGGGGGTGAGAGTGGGGCGCGGAGAGCTTCTGGCAAGGACGACGAAGGCTTTTCGCACCCTGAAGCCGTCTGCGGACGAACCGCTCGAACCCTCCATCATGGGTGCGGAGCAGAGCAACACTTCGGTTGCCTTCGGAAACCGGCTCGTCCTGAAGGTGATTCGAAACCTGACCCCGGGGGTCAACCCCGATCTTGAAATCGGAAGGTATCTGACCGAAAAGCGGTTCGCGCATACACCGCCGATCGCCGGCTCCCTCGAGTTCCGGATGAATCGAGACGAGCCGATGACGCTGGCGATGCTTCACGGGTATGTTCCCAACCAGGGAGACGCCTGGAAGTACACCCTGGACCAACTCGGCACCTATTACGAACATGCGCTGACGCAGCCGGAGCGCATACCGGAGATGCCGACTCCTTCGGGTTTGTGGCCGGAGCAGGGCGAAGAAGCGGTCCCTCACGAGATCTTCGAATTTGTCGGTCCCTACATGGAATCGGCGCGGCTGATCGGCAAACGGACCGCAGAGCTCCATATTTGTCTCGCCGAAAACGCCGAACAACCCGAATTTGCTCCCCAGCCTTTCTCCAAGCTCTACCAGCGCTCCCTCTATCAATCCATGCGCACGCTGGCAGGAAAGTCCTTCCTTCTCCTGCGGCGGCAGGCATCGAAGATACCGGATCGCTTCCAGGGTCAGGTTCAGGAGGTGCTCGGGATGGAGAAGGCGGTGCTGGAGCGATTCCGCTCGATCCTTTCGCTGAAGATTTCCGCCATGCGGATCCGGTGTCATGGAGACTATCATCTGGGGCAGGTGCTTTATACGGGTGGGGATTTTGTGATCATCGACTTCGAGGGGGAACCGGCCCGCCCCATCTCAGAAAGGAAAATCAAGCGCTGCCCGATCCGGGACGTTGCCGGAATGCTGCGCTCGTTTCACTACGCAGCCTATGCCGCACTGTTTATTCAAAGAGAGCGCGGTCTGGCCGGAGCCGGAAATCTCGACTGCCTGGAGGGGTGCGCTGATTTGTGGTACCGGTGGGTCTGCCTGGCGTTTCTCCAGGCCTACATCGAGACGGCGCGCAAAGGGCGGTTTCTACCCGAGTCTGCAGACCAGTCCCGGCTGCTTCTTCAAACGTTTATGATGGAGAAAGCGATCTACGAGATGTCCTATGAGCTGAACAACCGCCCCGCCTGGATTCAGATCCCCCTGAAGGGGATTCTGGATTTGATGAGGAGGGAAGATTGAGATGAACGTCGAACACCCGCCTGCCATAGCCATCGGAGTTTGCGGGATCAAGCAGCGCACGAATGATGCTATCGCTTATGTCATAACAGACGCACATTGGCATTGGCGGGCAGGTCGAACGTCCAACTTCGAATGAGTAGGCGGTTCTGAACGCTGAACACTGAACGCTGAAAACCTGAAACCTCTTTAGGAGGAAACCGATGAGCTTGCTGACCGCAGACGACGTCTATCTGTTCAATGAGGGGAGTCATTTCCGGCTCCATGAAAAACTGGGCGCCCATCCACGCGCCGGAAGCGGGGGGACGCAATTTTCCGTGTGGGCGCCGAATGCGAAACGGGTTTCGGTGATGGGCGACTTCAACGGCTGGAACAAGGAAAGCCACAGGCTTGAGCCCAGGGGAGAATCCGGCATCTGGGAAGGCTTCATTCCCGGGGCGGCAGCCGGAAACGTCTACAAATATCATATCCTTTCCGCTCACAGGCAGTACCGGGTCGACAAGACGGATCCGTTCGGCTTCCATTTCGAAACGCCTCCGAAAACCGCAGCCGTCATCTGGGATCTCGATTATCGCTGGAACGACGACGCCTGGATGTCCGGGCGAAGAGACCGCAACCCCTTCCGGAGCCCGGCATCGATCTATGAGGTTCACCTGGGCTCCTGGATGCGGGTGCCGGAGGACGACAATCGCCCGCTCACCTACCGGGAGGCTGCCCCGAAAATGGTGAAACATCTGCAGGAGACCGGATTTACGCACGTGGAGCTTCTTCCGATGATGGAGCACCCGTTTTACGGCTCATGGGGATACCAGAGCGTCGGCTACTTCGCCCCGACCAGCCGCTTCGGCACACCGCAGGATTTCATGCACTTTATCGATTATCTCCACCAGCACGGAATCGGGGTCATCCTGGACTGGGTGCCGTCGCATTTTCCCGCAGACGAACACGGGTTGGGATATTTCGATGGAACCCATCTTTTCGAACACGAGGATGTCCGCCAGGGGATTCACCCGGATTGGAACAGCTTCATCTTCAATTACGGCAGAAATGAAGTCCGCAGCTTCCTGATCAGCAGTGCCTTTTTCTGGCTGGACAAGTACCACATCGACGGCCTGCGGGTGGATGCCGTCGCTTCGATGCTCTACCTCGATTATTCGCGAAAGGAGGGAGAGTGGATTCCGAACACCTTCGGCGGGCGGGAAAACCTGGAGGCGATCCGGTTCCTGCGGCGGTTCAACGAGGCTGTCCATGAAGCCTTCCCGGATGTGCTGACCGTTGCCGAGGAGTCGACCGCCTGGCCGATGGTGTCCCGGCCCACCTATGTGGGCGGCCTGGGATTCGACATGAAATGGGACATGGGCTGGATGCACGATACCCTGGAGTACATCACCAAGGATCCGATCCACCGGAGCTACCATCACAACAGGCTCAACTTCCGCATGCTCTATGCATTCACCGAAAATTTCGTTCTGCCGCTGTCGCACGACGAAGTGGTTCATGGAAAGGGGTCGCTCGTCGGCAAGATGCCGGGGGACGATTGGCAGAAATTCGCCAACCTGCGGCTTCTGCTCGCTTACATGTATGCCCAGCCGGGAAAAAAGCTGCTCTTCATGGGCGCGGAAATCGGGCAGTGGAAGGAGTGGAATCATGATGAGAGTCTGGAATGGCACCTGCTGGCTTACCCCCTGCACAGCGGGCTTTACCGGTGGGTCGGCGATCTCAACCGCATCTACAGGCAGGAGCCCGCGCTTTACGAGAGGGATTTCGATCCGGAAGGATTTGCCTGGATCGACTGCAACGATTACCTCCAGAGTGCGATCAGCCTGATCCGCCGCGGGGACTCGGATCGTGAAGGGATCATCTGCGTTTTCAACTTCACCCCGGTGGTGAGATACAACTATCGGGTCGGCGCTCCCGCTCGGGGCTTCTGGAAAGAGCTGTTAAACAGCGATGCACGGGATTACGGCGGGAGCGGGCAGGGGAGCCTCGGGGGGGTTACGACCACGCCGGTTCCCTTTCACGGGCACACCCATTCCTTGAACCTCACCCTGCCTCCGCTGGGGGCGGTATTTTTGAAAAGGAATCAAGAAGGATGACCGATTCGGATCTATCTTCGAAAGAAAACTTGTTTTCTGATTTTACCCTTGGATCGGTGTGTCTGCAAAACGGCGGCTGCCGGTTCGATGTCTGGGCTCCCCATGCAGACGCCGTCGACGTCCATATCCTTGCTCCGGAAGAACGGTTCATTCCACTGAAAAAGGATGCTTTCGGGTACCACAGCGGAATCGTCGAGGATGTTTCCTGCGGCGTCCGGTACCTGTATCGGCTGGACGGGCAGAAAGAACGGCCGGACCCGGCATCCCGGTTCCAGCCGGAGGGGGTTCACGGCCCCTCGGTCGTGGTCGATCCCGGGTTTGATTGGGAGGAGCCCCATTGGCCGGGCATTCCCCTGCAGCAGTACATCATCTATGAGCTCCATGTGGGCACCTTTACCCGGGAGGGGACCTTCGAGGCGGTGATCGGCCGCCTGGACGCGTTGAAGTCGCTCGGGATCACTGCTGTCGAGCTGATGCCGATTGCACAGTTTCCGGGCGATCGTAATTGGGGTTACGACGGCGTCAATCTTTTTGCGGCTCAAAACTCCTATGGGGGACCCACCGGTCTCAAACGCCTGGTGGATGCCTGCCACCGGAGGGGACTGGCGGTCATCCTCGATGTGGTCTACAACCACTTCGGCCCGGAAGGAAACTACATCGGAGAGTACGGCCCCTATTTTTCGGACCGGTATCAGACCCCCTGGGGCTCTCCGATCAACTTCGATGGAGCTTACAGCGATGACGTACGCAGGTTTTTCATTCAAAACGGACTTTACTGGGTTACCGATTGCCGCATCGATGCGCTGAGGCTGGATGCGGTGCATGCCATCTTCGATTTTTCGGCCCACCCGTTTCTGCAGGAACTCGCCGAGACGGTCCACCGGCAGGCCGAAAGGCTCAACCGCCGCATCCATCTGATGCCCGAGAGCGCTCTCAACGACACCCGCCTGATCCGTTCGAGGGAACTGGACGGATTCGGAATGGACGCGCAGTGGAACGATGATTTCCACCACTCGCTCCATACGGTCCTGACCGGAGAGCAGGAGGGATATTACCGGGATTTCGGCCGGTTCACGCAATTGATCAAAGCGTATCGGGAGGGGTTCGTCTATTCCGGGGAGTATTCCCCTTTCAGAAAACGCAGGCACGGGAACAGCTCGCGGGCCATTGACGCCCGGCGTTTCGTCGTATTTTCACAGAACCACGACCAGGTGGGAAACCGGATGAACGGAGAACGGTTGAGCCGCCTTGTCCCCTTCGATGCGCTGAAGCTTGCCGCTGGCGCGGTTCTCCTCTCCCCCTACCTGCCGCTTCTTTTCATGGGGGAGGAATACGGGGAGACCGCCCCCTTTCCTTACTTCATCAGCCACACGGACCCGGATCTCGTCCGGGCGGTCCGGGAGGGGCGCCGCAGCGAGTTTGCCGATTTCAAATGGATGGGGGAGCCGCCGGATCCTCAGGATGAGCGGACTTTTATGAGCGCCAAGCTGGATCCTTTTCTTCGTCAGCAGGACGGAGAACACCAGGTGCTGTATGCCTTCTACCGGGAACTGTTGCGTTTGAGAAGGGAAACGGAGGCTTTGAACCGGTCGGACAAAGATCGGATGGAGATCACCGGGGATCTTCACAACAGGATTCTTTTCGTTCATCGCTGGAGTCTTTCCGATGAGGTCTTCCTGGTGCTCCACTTCCAAAACCGGACGGTGCCCGCTTTTGTACCGATGCCGGAAGGAGCCTGGGAGAAGCGGCTCGATTCGAGCGATGAGAAGTGGCAGGCGAAATCGAGAACGGTGCCGGACCGGAATTCGGACCCGATCCATCAGCCGGCTTCAGACCCGATTCCGGATCGGATCGCATCCGAAGGGGAAGTCGCACTCGAGCTGGGGCCCTATGCCCTGATTCTTTTTGCCAGGCAAAAAGAACCAGGGTAAATCCTAAGCACGAAATGCGAAATACGAAACAAAATCAATTTGGCATTCTTCGGGAAAAAATTTCTGAGACACGGCATGCAGGAGGTCCTATGAGGGTTCGCAGCAGCGGTATTTTCCTTCCCGTTTTCTGTCTTCCGTCACGGTTCGGAATCGGGGACTTGGGACCGGAAGCGTATCGGTTCGTTGATTTTCTCCATGAATCCAAACAGCACGTCTGGCAGGTGCTTCCCATCAATCCGACGCAGTCCGCCTTCGGTCACTCCCCCTACCACAATCCTTCGGCTTTCGCCTTCAACCCGCTGTTGATCAGCCCGGAGTCGATGGTGGAAAAAGGACTTCTGGAACAAAAAGACCTTGGAGGTCCCCCCTCTTTTCCAGCCGACCGGGTGGACTATTCCTCGGCCGCGCAATACAAGGAGAACCTCTTCGATCTTGCGTATGCCCGCTTCCGGCAGGGGCGGCCGGATCCGGAGTACACTCATTTCTGCACCCGAAATGCCGATTGGCTCCAGGATTTTGCGCTGTTTACCGCATTGGGTGAACGTTTCAACGGTCAATCCTGGAGCCGGTGGCCGGAAGACATCCGGAACCGGAATCCCCGGGCGCTGATCGACTGCGCCCAAGAGCTTTCCGAAAAGATCTCCAGGATCCAGTTTCTACAGTATATTTTTTATTCCCAATGGGTTTCGCTGAAGAGGTACTGCAGGGCAAAGGGCGTTCACGTGTTCGGAGACATCCCGATCTATATCCCTTATGACAGCGCGGACACCTGGGCTCATCCGGATTTTTTCGAGTTGGACGAGGCAAGGAACCCCTACGTCGTCTCCGGTGTCCCGCCCGATTATTTCAGCGAGACCGGACAGCTCTGGGGGCACCCCCTCTATCGATGGGAAACGCATCGGAAGAGGCGATACGATTGGTGGGCCCGGCGCATCGAACACAATCTGGACCTTTTCGACTATATCCGGATCGACCACTTCCGGGGTCTTGTGGCCTACTGGGAAGTTCCGGTCCACGAAAAGACCGCCGTAAACGGCAGGTGGATGGAGGTTCCGGTCGTCGATTTCTTCGACGAGATGCAGCGGCGCTTCGCATGCCTGCCGATCGTTGCCGAAGATCTCGGCTACATCACAGCGGATGTGCGCGAGATCATGAACCGGTATCAATTCCCGGGGATGCGGCTCCTGGTCTTCGGGTTTGCCGGAGACCCGGTGCACAATCCGAACGCTCCACACAACATCCAGCCAAACTGCGTGGTCTACACGGGGACTCACGATACCAATACGGTCAGGGGGTGGTTCGAGAAGGAGACGACCGAAGCGGACAGGCAGAAAATTTTCGGCTACCTGGGCCGCACGCTGCCGGCGGATGCCATCGCACAGGAACTGGTGCGGCTGGCCATGATGTCCCCTGCAAACCTTGCCATCCTTCCGCTCCAGGATCTGCTGGGTCTCGGTGCGGAGGCCCGCCTCAATCGCCCGTCCACCACGGAAGGCAACTGGCTGTGGCGGGTTACGGAAAGCCAGCTCAAGGGACTCTCCCGGGACAGGCTGCGCGAGATGACGGAGACATATGCGAGGGGATGAAGAGAGTGTTCAGTGTTCAGCGGGGCCGTGCCGCTTGCGGCGGCTCCATATACCTTCAACGCGCCGGGCGCCGGGGTTTCTTTCCAATTCTTCGGCAAAGAACCGGTGTCGATTTCTTCGATTCCCATCTCGTACGGGATTTCCGCTTTAAAACAGACGGACCGAATATTCTGACTTTCATCGCCCAGTTGAACAAATTGCTCGAGCGCAGCCAACGATTCGGTTTGAGCGGTATAAACCGCTGGAAGCCCTTTCGGTGTCCAGCGCCCGCCCTTTCTCCTTGAGCCTTCTCCATCAAAGCGCCTTCGGATATGCGACCACCGCTGCCAACTGCTGCAGCCATTCTTCCACCTGCGAGAAGACGAGAAAGCGCTCGTGGACTCGCCTCTGCGCGTTTCGCCCCCACATTTCCCGGCTTACCGGATCCGACAGCATCCGGTTGAGGTTTTCTGCGATCTCCTCCGGATCGTTCGGATTGCGGGTGAGCCGTCCGTCGATGCCGTCCCGGATCTGCTGCCGCAGCCCGCATGCAGAGCTCGCAAGGACCGGCATCCGTTTCCACATGGCTTCTGTGGCCGTCAAGCCGAATCCTTCCTCGATCGAGTTCTGCACCACCACCGTGGAGCAGCGCTGAATGGCGTTTACCATCAGATGATTCTGCTTTCGGGAGGCCATCGGAAGCGTCAAGATCGCCACACTTTCCTGCTCCCTGGGGTCGAGCGTCTGATAGAGCCGGATGAGACTTTCGAGCACCTCCTGCCCTTCAGGATCGTCCTGTACGGCTGAAGGATCCGGGCCGGCAAACACCAGACGGGCGATCTCCAGCCGTTGTTTATGGCGGGCATTTTTGGTTTCGTATTCGGGGGCACGCTTCTTGAGCCGAAGAAACGCCTTCAAAAGAGGCTCCCAGCCCTTCAACCGATCCCATCGGGAAATCTGCGTGACGATGGGGCGGTACAGCAGCCCCATACCGTTTGCGGTATTAGCAGCGGCAAACCTTCCGTCCGGCTGCAGGCGCATGGCCTGATGTCTCCATGGAGGCGTCAACACCGGGTGCGATTCGGAAATCATTGCGGCATTGGTGAGAATCCCGATCAGTTTGTGTACGGAAAGCTCCCGGTTCTTGTGGCCGAGCGGATCGATGGACGGATAGATGATCGAGGTTTTTCCGGCCAGATAGGGCGGGATGTATTCGGCTGCTGAAAATACGGCATGTTCGTAAGCTTCGGCATAAGGCTTTAAAAACTTCCAGGCGGAGTCGGTCGACTGTGTCTGCCGATCCACCCCGATGTGGCACCGCCAGATCGCCGGCACTCCGGTATGCTGTTTGACATAGCTTCCCATCCCGAGCGGTTGGGGGTCATGAACCACCAGGATGTCCCCGGGATCGATGAATCTTGCCATCTCACCGGCCAGGTTCCGGCTCACCCGATCGTAAAGGTCCTTGTCCTCCGCGTCGAAACCCGGCTCGCCGGAGTCGTGGATCAGGTTGTGGATTCGCTTGGTGAGGGGGAAAAAGGCTTTTTCCTCGGTTGCTGCAACCCCCCAGTCGATGTCGATGCCCAGCTCGCGAAGAATGGAAATCAGCTTCGGCATCATTTCTGCGACCCCCCCGCCCTTTTCTGTCGAGCTGACCATCCAGACTTTGCGCCCCTGAAGCCTCGGAACAACCATCTCCGCCTGCATGCGCAAACGCCTGACCGCTTCCGACAGATGCACGTAGCCGGCCTGATCTTCGAGCCGGATCGGATCCCTGATTTCGATCAACCGGATCATATCGAGCTCCCGGTCGATCCCGCATCCGTTTTCCCGCCGGCCATTTCCCTGACCGCGGCCGCGATGGCATCGTGGGAGATGTCTTCAAATTTCATAAGTTCTGCGGGCGATCCGCTCTTGGGAACTGTCCTGACAGCCAGGGAGACGATGGAGATGCCTCGGCCGGAGAGGACGCTTCTGACCGCTTCCCCCAGCCCGCCTTCGGCGACATGATCTTCAACGGTTACGATTCCCCCGGTTTCGGCCGCGGCCTTTTTCAAAGCGGTCGCATCCAGCGGCTTGATCGAGTAAAGATCGATTACCCGGATTTGTGTTCCTTCCGCCTTCAGACTCCGGTAGGCTTTCAGGGCCTCGTGCAGGGTGATGCCGGCTGCGATCACCGTGACCCGGTCGTCTTTGCTTTCCCGCAGCGTTTTGCTTCCGCCGATGGGAAAAGCCTCATTTTCCGAGTAAAGGATCGGAGTCGGGCTGCGCGTGGTTCTGATGTAAACGATTCCACGTTGTTCGGCCGCCGATTCCACCAGTTTCTCGGTGGCGAGGGCATCGGCTGGATACAATACGGTACTGTCCAGAATCGACCTGAACATGGCAATATCTTCGAGGCCCATCTGGGAGGGGCCGTCCTCTCCGATTGCAACACCGGCATGAGACCCGCAGAACCTGATGTTTGCCCCGGAGTAGCGGCTCATCCGGATCTGGTCGAAGGCACGGGTCAGAAACGCGGCAAAGGTCGATACAAATGGGATTTTTCCTCGCGTGGAGAGACCCAGGGCAATCCCCACCATGTTCTGTTCGGCGATAAACATCTCGAAATAGCGATCGGGGTGAGCTTCCCGGAATATCTCGGAATAGGTGGAGTTGCTGACTTCCCCGTCCAGAACCACGATCTCGGGAAATTTGGGAAAGATATGCTTCAATGCATTGCCGTAGGCTTTCCGGGTGGGATAGGGGGTATCGGGGGAATAAGCGGCTGTTGCCGCCTGACCGGCCGAAGCCTTTTTCGGCAGGAGGTCCTCCGGTTTTTGGAGCGGTTCGGAAATCGTGCGGTCCACCTCTCCCAGCTCCTCGATCGCGCGGCTGAGCTCCTCCTCAGACAGCGGTTTGCCGTGAAGGCCGTTCCGGTCTTCGATGAAGGAGACCCCTTTCCCCTTGACCGTCTTTGCGATGATCATCAAAGGCTTCCCGGTTGCGGTCCCTGCCTTTTCATAGGCCGACAGAATTTCCGGGAAGGAGTGCCCGTCGATGACTTCGGTCCTCCAGCCGAAAGCCGACAGTCGACGCTGATATGCGGATACATCGTGACCGTACATGGTCGGTCCCTGCTGCCCGAGACGGTTTACGTCCAGAATCCCCACCAGGTTGTCCAGCCGGTAATGGGCGGCCAACTGAACGGCCTCCCACACGGAACCCTCGGCCATTTCGCCGTCGCCTAGAAGAACATAGGTCCGGTAAGGGAGATGGTCGATTCGTTTTGCATTGAGTGCGATTCCCGCCCCGATGGAAAGCCCCTGTCCCAGGGATCCGGTTGCCGCTTCCGCATACCGGAATGCCGGAGTGGGATGCCCTTCGAAGGCACTGCCGAATCGTCTCAGGCTCCGGACTTCGGTCTCGGTAATACGGGTGTTCGGCACCCATAGCGAATACAGGAGGGGGGCGGCATGTCCCTTGGAGAAGATGAGACGGTCGTTGTTCGGATGCCCCGGCCGGTCCGGATCGAATCTGAACACCCCCCCGTAAAACAATGCGACCATCAGATCGGCTGCGGATAATGAAGAGGATGGATGTCCGGAGCCGGCTTCCGTGGTTGAAACCAGGCAGAGATACCGGACAAGCCTCGCGATTCTAACCAGTCTTTCCAGATCCACGGTCGTTTCAATCGTCGTATTCACGTGAGCCTCCTATGTCGAAAACTTGGATGGAGATATTGAACCGGATAATCGATGGAATGAACATACGGTAAATCCCGTATTGACCGAGACAGATTCTGTTATTTCTTTCCGGATGTTTTTCGTTGCCAAAATACAGCGGAACAGAACGCCGATTAAGCATTTCGCCCCATGTCCTCATGCCGGCCAAGAATTTAGGGTTATAAAGAAGGCTTCGAAAGCCGATCTGCGCCAATAGCTTGATCGTACAGGAATTTGCATTTTGAAGGTTTCATGTTTCGGGTTTCAGGAGGGTGCCGGGCCTTCGCCTCGCCGGAGTGTGACTTAACCAGCGCATTGGCAGGGCTTTGGCCACGCAGGCGGGTTTCAGGTGTCAGGGGTTTCGCACTGGGCATGCCTGAACGCTGAACACTGAACACTCTAACTCGAAAAAAGGTGATTCCAATCGATGGAGATAAAATGGGTAAAGATAAAAAAGATCCTTTTCCGCTAAAGTCGATGAACTGGCGGTCCATCCTCTGGGTGGCAGTCATCTGGATGCTGTTTTTCTACTTTTTCCGTCTGCTGGTTCCCGTAGAGGGGAAGACCGACGAAATCTCCTATTCGGAATTCAAGAACCGCCTCCGCAACGGCCGGGTGGCGGAAATCACCATCGAGGGCGATAAGATTACCGGCATCCAGAAGGAGAAGAATCGATCCGATACAGCGGCCGGTAAATCGGCCGGCAAAGCGGTCTCCGATCCGGAGCAATTTTGGACCATAAAACCGACCTTTCAGGATAATGAACTTTTCCCCCTTCTCGACAGCCAGGGCGTTCAGGTCCGCGCGAAGCTCGAAAAGAGATCTTTAATAGGCTCGCTGTTGATTGCGTTTCTGCCATGGATCCTCATCATCGCATTTTTTGCCTACATGAGCCGCAGGCTGCAGGGGGGGATGGGAATCGGAAAAGGCGGGGGACCCTTTGGCTTCGGCAAGTCCAAAGCCAGGTTGTACGATAAGACCGAGAGCAATATCCGGTTTGCCGATGTGGCGGGACTGGACAACGCCAAGAGGGAGCTTCAGGAGACTGTCGAGTACATGAAGAATCCTTCCAAATTTCAGGCAATCGGAGGCGAGCTTCCGAAAGGGATCCTGATGGTGGGTCCTCCCGGAGTCGGAAAGACCCTTCTATCCAAAGCAACCGCGGGGGAGGCGGGGGTTCCGTTTTTCAGCATCAGCGGGTCCGAGTTTATCGAGATGTTTGTCGGAGTAGGCGCTTCCCGTGTCCGGGATCTGTTCGAAACCGCGAAAAAGAGCGCTCCCTCGATCATCTTCATCGATGAAATCGACTCCATCGGGCGGGTTCGGGGAACCGGACTCGGCGGCGGGCACGATGAACGAGAACAGACGCTCAACCAGATCCTAAGCGAAATGGACGGTTTTTCACCCAAAGAATCGGTTCTGGTGATTGCAGCGACCAACCGGCCGGACGTACTCGATCCCGCGCTGGTCCGTCCAGGCCGATTCGATCGCCAGGTCGCCCTGGATCTTCCGCAGAAGGAAGCAAGGAAAAAAATCTTGAGGACGCACACCCGGGAAGTCCCGTTGTCAGACGATGTCGACTTCGATTCGATTGCGTCGAGAACCGTTGGATTTTCCGGGGCGGACTTGAAGAACCTGGTCAACGAAGCCGCACTCCTGGCTGCACGGAAAGACAAGAACCGCGTGGAGGGTGAGGATTTCGAAGAGGCAAGAGACAAAATTCTCATGGGCCTGGAAAGAGAGGAGGTTTCAAGCGAGGAGGAAAGAGGACTCATCGCCTACCACGAGGCGGGGCATGCGGTTCTGGCCAAGCTGCTGCCTGGAGCGGACCCGTTGAAGAAGGTAACCATCATTCCGCGCGGACGGTCTCTCGGGGCCACCGAACAGGTTCCGGAAGAAGACCGCCTGAATCTGAAGCGCAGCTATCTCTTGAATCGGATTACCATCATGCTCGGCGGCAGAGAAGCGGAGAACCTGGTTTTTCGGGATGTCAGCACCGGGGCGGGGGACGATTTGAAGAGGGCCACCCAGCTCGCAAAAAGGATGATCTGCCAATGGGGGATGAGCGAGGTTCTGGGGCCGGTCAATTACCGGCATGGAGAGCCTCATCCGTTCATCGGCAAGGAAATGACCGAGCCCAAGGACTTCAGCGAAGACACCGCTAGGCTGATCGATGAAGAGATCCGCAACCTGCTGCGCAGGCAGCAGACCCAGGCGGCAGAGATCCTCAAAGAAAACCGCAACCTGCTGGATGCAATCGCAGACCACCTCCTTGCCAATGAAACCGCCACCGGCAAGGACATCGATGAGATTTTCGCCTCCGGTGTCGAACCGAAGCGGAGGGCAACCGCGCTTTAGGTCGAGAAGGCTTCCAGGATGCTCTCGACCTTCTTGCGCTCGATGGATAATGGGTCCACCAGATCGAACAGGTGCCTTTTCTGCCCTCTCGTGAGGCCTCCTTCTTTTGCCGCCAAATGGGCCGACCATCTCAGGCTGAGTTTTTTCAAATCCTCGCTCAGGATTCCGGCTGCAGCGGAAACGGCCTCCTTGCAGTCCCCCGCCCGCATCATGTTTACGATCCTGTTGATCCTCCGGACGGTGTCTTCCCGATACTCCGAAAAAAGGCTGTGGGATTGAACAAGCTCGGCGATTCTGGCGATATCTTCACTGCAGTCTTCCGCTTTGACCCGGGCTCCGCATACCACAACGATGATCATCGCATCCTGAACGGTAAGGTTCTGCAACGGGTTTTTCTCGAATGCTTCAATTTCTTCTTTCAGCCGTTCCGATTTCATCGGGGTTTCCTCTCCGGCTCCACCTGCACGGGCAGAATGGTCATGGCCGAGTATTGGGAGGACAGCTCCGGATCGATTTTCAAGGCCTTCGTATAATCGGCGGTCGCCTGATCGTAGTCCTTTTTCTGAAGGGAGCAGTAGCCCCTGTTCAGATAGGCGCGTGCAAACCACGGTTTGATGCGGATTACGGCCGAATAATCGGATACAGCCCGATCCAGTTCGTTTTTGTTGCTCCAGCAGACCGCACGATTGAAGTAGGCGTCTGCAAATTCCGGTTCCAGCTCGATCGCCCGGCTAAAATCTTCGATCGCCAGATCGTTGTCCCCTCTGGTTTGATGTGTTTCTCCGCGATTGTTGTATGCCTTGGCAAATCCGGGCGCATTTTCAACCGCCGAAGTGAAATCACCGATGGCGCTCTCCAGATCGCCCTGTTTCCGGTAGGCAATCGCCCGGTTGTACAAGGCGACGGCAAAATCGGGTTCGTGCGCCAATGCCTCGGTGAAGTCGTCGATGGCTTTCTCCAGATCGCCCTTGCGGAACCATGCGATTCCGCGATTGACATAGCTGATCACGAAATTCGGCCTTCCTTCCGAGGCTTTGGTGTAGCTTTCAATGGCTTGATCCAGCCGGTTTCTCTTCCTCTGGTTGAGGCCGATCGCAATCCGGATGACGGCATCGTCGATGGAATCGTATCGTTTGGCTCCGGTGTAAGCATCGGCAACGGATTTTGACGTACGATATTGCATATTGCGCTCCTTCCGGTTGAATTTCTGTTAGAGATGATTCCGATCGATTCAGATCAATCGGATTCAGATCAACTGATCAAATTAGATATGCACAAAAAGATCGGGGGGTGAGAATCGTACTCTGATTTTCCTATATCCCGAGCTGCCGGGCAATAGGTTGAATCCTGTATTTTTATTTTTCTCCGATCAGCAGCGAGACGGGGAAGGAATCGAGCACGTCTCCCACGCAGATGGCATCCCCGGCAGGGATCACGCGGCCGGTGAAGATGTCCCGCCAACTGCAGCGTGCGTGGGTCGGCAGCAAAACGGCAGTATCCTGCCAGACCTCCCTGCCGAAAGGGAGAGCGTCCGGAGGAATCAGCTTCGTGAGAAATCGGGGTGCAATCGTAATGCTCCAGGAATCCTCGAAAGATCTGGCAAAAACGACAAGGTTTTCTTTTCGGAGCCCTTCGACAATCAGCGGGGTGTAGGCGCCATCCTGAAAGAGCGGAAGATGTCGGTTTCGCGCTCGAAGGGACAACGCGAGCAGAAAAAATTTGATCCTGCCGTTGGTTCGGGTGTCGACCAATGAACCGATCAGCCCCGGCCGATCGTTTTTCAGTCTCTCATCGATCTCATCGAGGAGTGCGATCCTGCTTTGAAAGTCGACCGGACGGCGGTTGTCCGGGTCTACCAGACTGAAATCGAACAGTTCCGCCCCCTGATAGACATCCGGTACTCCGGGAACGGTCAACTTGATCAGTGCCTGGGAAAGAGAATTGAAGATTCCATAGGCGGCGACCTTTTCATGAAAATCCCTGAATTCCGCCATAAATCGATTTTTTTCTGAGGGGTTCAACATTTTTTCGACGAATCCGGAGATTGCGGCTTCATGCGTTTGATCCGGCCGAAGCCAAGAGGTATATACCTTCGCCTCTCTTGCGGCTTTGATCACATATGCTTTCATCCGGTCGGTAAAGTTCGGAAGCTCCGATTCATCGAAAGGAAATGCGCCGATCAGGGTCTGGTATAAGAAATACTCCTCGTTTCGGTCGGGGAAGCGCTTTCCCTCGATCCGGGTCTTCCTGCCCCGGTTCAACCGATTCCAACGGCTCAAATTCTCCTCCCAGGCATCCGGCAGCTCTGAAAGAACGTCGAGCCTTGCCCGAACGTCTTCGCCCCGCTTGGAATCGTGCGTTCCGGTGCCGTTCATGGTGTGGGGAAACGGCTTCATTCGCCGAGAAATGAAATCGTGAAACGCTTCGACGGAGCACCCGAACCGTGCCGGGTCTCCGCCGACTTCGTTCAGCGAAAGCAGCCGGCCGTACACATAAAGGGCGGTGTCCTCGAAACCCTTGGCCATCAGAGGGGCGGTCAGAAGCTGGAATCTGTCGATTGCCTGCAAATGTGCGTCGTCGAGTCCGAGCTCGCCGTTCAAAAGCTTCTGGAGGAACAAAAATTCATCCTGCAGGTACGGCCTGTGCATGGCGGAAAGCTCGATTGCAGCCCCGATATACTTTCGATCCGCCGCACCTCCTCCTTCCTTGTCGATATAGGTACGGTAAACCGGAAATCTGGAGGACAGTTCCGCGAGGGCTTCTTTCAGCCGCTTTAAGGAAAGATCGACGCCGTCGGCGGTCTGCACCGATATCTTTTTGACCGCACGGGCCAGATTGTCCAGGTCTCCCGCAAAAACCGTTTCAAGGATCCGCCGCTTGGCGGCATATACGATGCTTTCGAAGGAATCCGTCGCCCCGGCGAAGCGGCTGTAAATCGTACGGAATCGATCCTCATTTTCTTCCCTGCAGAACAATCCATTGAGCCAGCTCCCGAAATCGTACCCCGTCGTTCCCTGTATCGGCCAGGTTTCCGAAAGCATCTCCTGGGCTTCCAGTATCTTTTCAGCCACGATATAAGCATTCGGGGAAGCGTTTCGGAGGTTTCTTAGATACTGCAGAGGGTCCGAAAGGCCGTCGATGTGATCGATTCTCAAACCGTCGACGATCCCCCTGTCGACAAGCGAAAAAATCAGAGAATGCGTCTGCGCGAAGACTTCCATCTTGTTTTGACGCACCGAAATCAGCTCGTTGATGTCGAAAAACCTTCTATAATTGATCTCGTCTGCAGACGTCTGCCAGAAGCTCAGCCGAAAAAACTGATCGGAAAGCAGCCGATCCAGATTGTCTCTATCCCCGTTTAGGAGCGCCATCCGATCGATTCCCTGGCGGATGGCGGAATTGCGTCGGTAAAGGTTCCATAAAGTCGATTTGACTTCGGTGATCTTTTCCTGCCGGTCTTTCGGGTCGATTCCATTGTCGCGTACGGAAAGCGCCTCGATGACATCGAGGCACTCGAAGAAGGAAATATCATCGAGGTTTTCTTCATCCAGGCGGCTTTGCATATCTTTGTACAGCGGACTTAGGAGACGGACATAGGAAGCCGATTTTATTGGCAGTTTCAGCTCGTAGTAGCTCACGTGAAACCCTTCCGCGTCATAGCCTAAGCGGATTTCCCCCCTTCGGCGGCATTCGGCGAAGCGGCCGCCCAAAAAAGGGGCCAGCAGTTTCCCCTTGAGGTTCGCGTATGGATGGTCCCACAGAATATCGAAGAAGTCGTAGAAGGGGGATGACGGCCCATCTTCCAGGATATTCATGAGCCACCGGTTTTCGAAGGCAAATGCCATGTGGTTGGGTACGATATCCTGGAGCCAGCCGATGGATCGATCGCGCAGCGTTCCTGCAAGTTCTTCGAATTCGGCTGTCGAGCCCAGTTCGGGATTCAACCGGTTCGGATCGACCACATCGTAGCCGTGGGGACTCCCCGTTCTCGCCTGGAAGATGGGCGATGCATAGAGGTGAGAGATACCCAAGTCCGCCAGGTATTCGGCGATGGCCCGGGCGTCTTTAAACATGAAAGAGGAATTGAACTGGACACGATAGGTCGCCGATGGGATATGCATGGTCAAAGTGTTCAGCGTTCAGTGTTCAGGAAAGAACCAAGGTCGGGAGGTCAAACCCAATAACCATTTAACCACTCAACCGGTTGACTATTCTTCAGAGGATGATCACGGAATTGTCGATCCCTGCATAAGGACTCGGATTGTACTTGTCTGCAAAGGCGTCGTTTTCCCACCGGGTGTCGTCGATCAGGAAACGGTACTGGTATTCACGGCCGGGTTCCAGATCGAGCGTGATGCTGAAGGAGCCGTTTTTAAACATCTTCAACGGATGTGCAACGGCGTCCCAACTGTTGAAGTCTCCGACGAGGCAGACCTTTTTTGCTCCGGCAGCGACTTCTTTGGGGACGCGGAAGGTGACCCGGCATCGATTTTTCGATTTGAAAAATACTTTTTTGATCTGAGACGAAGCATTCTCTGCACCGGGCTGGGTTGAGGCCGCCAGGTACTTATTTTCACCGACTGTTTTTGTCTTCATTGTCTCTCCTGAATCCAATCATAGATCCAATCATAGATCCAGGGATTGGATCCATGATCCGGTTGATGTATCCCACTCCCGCTGCCCGATGACGTCCGGTGCCGCGAAAGGATTGAAGGATATCGTTCGAGCGGTCAGAAATCGGCAATTGTCTTGATCTTTATTGCCCCATCGGTGTAGGTTAAAAAATAGGGTGAATCATGTATTTTTCAGGTACATGAAGGAAATCGGGTAGGATTTGGAATTCGTGAACATTCTTATCCTCGCTGCGGAAAATGCCGCGTTGACCGGCGGCAAAGTGGGCGGCATCGGCGATGTGGTCCGGGATATCGCACCGGGCCTGGCCGAACTGAACTGCACCGTTTCCACCGTGGTTCCATCCTATGGCCGTCTGCACCGCATCAATCCCTCACAGTGGGTGACTTCGGTTTCCTTCCCATACGGCAGCGCACGCCGTCCGGGCGAACTGTTCCGTGTGGATACGGGTCTGGAGCCGAAAGGGGTAAGCCACTACATCATCGACCACCCGCTCCTGAGCGCGAAAGGAGATGCGTCCTTTTCTCCCAAAATCTACTCCCATGACCCACCCGATCGGCCTTATGCCACCGACAGCACGAAGTTTGCTCTTTTCTGCTCGGCTGCCGCTGCATTGACGGTGCTCGATTATTTCGGGCCGCCCGACTGCATCCACCTTCATGACTGGCATACCGCTTTTTTTCTGATTCTTCGGAAGTATCACCCCGATTTTCAAGTCCTCCGGGGCATCCGCACCGTGTACACCATTCATAACCTGTCGCTTCAGGGGGTTCGACCGTTTCGGGGGAGCGATTCTTCATTGGAAGCATGGTACCCCGATCTTCTCTACGAGACGGTGAAGCTGTCAGACCCGAGATGGCCTGAATGCGTCAACCCCATGGCGGCGGGAATCCGAATGTCGGATGTCGTTCACACCGTCTCTCCGACTTACGCAGAAGAGATTTTGAAACCGAGCTGCAGTCCTCACCGATTTTCCGGGGGCGAGGGTCTGGAGGCGGACCTTCAAGAGGCGAAAAAAGAGGGGCGGCTGTTCGGCATCCTGAACGGCTGCAGATATCCGAAAGGCCGGACGCCTCCGAGGTTGGAGTTTCATGACCTGATCGGCCGATTGAAGGCGGAGCTTCTCTGCTGGTGCGGTGCCGAAGAAACCGTTTCATCGGGAAATTTTCTCGCATTCAGCCGTCTGACGGCACTTGAAGCCCTGCCGGAGAAGCCGGCGCTCCTTCTGACCAGCGTCAGCCGGGTGGTGGAGCAGAAGATGCTCCTGCTGCAGGCATGCGGTTCAAACGGAATGCCGGGGCTCCATACGCTTCTGGAAACGCTCGGCCGCAGCGCGGTCTATATCCTGTTGGGCCAGGGTGAGCGAAAAGATGAGCGTTTCCTGATCGAAACGTGCGCCCGGTTCGAGAACTTCATCTTCCTCAACGGATACTCCGATGCGTCGGCAGAAGCGCTTTATGCAAACGGCGATCTTTTCCTGATGCCAAGTTCTTTCGAGCCCTGCGGTATCGGCCAGATGCTGGCCATGCGGGATGGACAGGTCTGCGTGGTGCATGCGGTCGGAGGCTTGAAAGATACCGTTCGGCATGGCAGCACGGGTTTCGTATTCGGTGGATACACCCTGACCGCCCAAGTCGATCAATTGATCTCCGCCGTCCGGAATGCGGCCTCATTGAAGGCCCAGAATGATCCACTGTGGCAGCAGGTTCGCCGGAACGCCGCTTCCCAGCACTTCCTGTGGAAAACAAGCCTCGAACAATATATCGAAAAACTCTACAGGGGAAGCAGTCAATGAAATAGAGGTGCACCCCCCTTCCACGGTTATAGACAAGCCTCCGACAAACTCATGCATTCCAATGGCTTGTCGGAGCCGGAATGACTGCCTACAGCGGCAGGCTTTTCTGAATCCCCACCAGAATGTTTTTCACCTTCGGGTTTTCGACAAAGAACCGGTACATGAGCAGCCGCATCACCGCTTTCAGATCCCGCCATTCGGAGATGAGGCGATCCGGTCTCGTGACCAGATCGGAAGCTTCCTTCAGACTGGCTCTGATATAATCGGCCGTGTTCTTTTCATCGGCTTCGCGGCTTAATGCAAGGATGATTTTCAGGAAATCGCCGTGTTCCAGCCAGATCCCCCGGCAGGAGGGGCAGTATCGGATCCTGACGTCACCGGTTTCATAGCGCGTTACCCGCAGCGGTCGAGCGCACTTCGGACAACCGAGCGGCAGATCCGAAACCGTGAAGTCGCCTTCCTTCTTCCAGATATCGAAATTCATCCAACGGAGGTCCGGTTCGATTTCATCTCTGAGTGCATCGAGCTCTCCAGGATCAAACCAGATGCCTCTGCATTGCGGGCATTCGTCCAACACGATGTCATCGATCCCCTTCCGGATCAGGGGTACCGTGCATTTCGGACACTTCATGTCGCCTCCTATGTTCTGTACAATGCCGCTTAAACCGCCTTCATCGAAAAGCATAGAATACAGACATTTTCATTTGAATAAACAGAAACCCCTACAAATAATGATTTTAGATTTTAGATTTATGATTTTAGATTTATGGTAATAGTTCAGCCACTAAGGCACTAAGACACGAAGATTATCTAATTTTTAAAAGAGCTTAGACGAAAAATTTCCAATTGCAGGATGCAGGATTTCCGAGAATTTATCATGGCTGCAATCTTTATTTCTTTTCTACATCCTACATTTTACACCTTCTTTGTGTCTTCGTGTCTTGGTGGCTGAACGGTTAGGATTTATGATTTTGGATTTTGGGTTGGGGATTGAAGATTGAAGGCGCATATGAGATGTCCGTCGCCGAAGCGCACCGGGTTGCTGTCGAGACCATTGCGCAGATCCGCCATGAGGTGCCTTTCCTGTCGAAGGTTCTGATCCATATCGATCCGAAGGACGCTTCCGGAGAGGATTTTCACGATCCCCTGTTCGGTGCAGCAGCACGGGATCGCCGATAGCGCGCCTGACATAGGTTTATCTCAATCATTTCTACCAAAGGGATCCCGTGAACGAACATTATAGAATCATCTGCTTTATTTCGAGCTCGCAGTATCCGTGATATTGTATTCTATAACCTCGTACCCAATCCTCCAGCTCGGATCCGACTTGACATTGGATTTGACCAAAGGCGAATACCAATAGGTTTCTGTAAAGCTATCGCTTGACGTCATGATACGATGATCTCTATAAATTTTAAAAGCATCAAAAACTCCTGCTTCAATACGAACCTTCTCGAAACCGACTACTTGATAGTAGTTTTTATATGTATAAGATCCACCGTCCACGGATTCCCCGTGGTAGGTATCCGCCCATGTTTTTCCGACGAATAGCGGAAAATCCAAACGCTTGCTTGGCGGATCGTTTACCGGCTGCTTCTCACCAGCGGTTATATCCGTCCGCTCGGTAAGCTGGTACTTATTGTTGTATCGCTCGTGATATACGGTTTTATCTCTTTTCTCGGTCGATTCCAGCATAAAACCGCCATCCGGGTAAACTTCGATTACTTTCGAATAGAATAGATCGGAATTGTATTTCGAACTGTATCCTTTCTCGACCCAGCGATCCCCCACTACCATTTTGGGAAAATGTGCAATCGGATCACCGGGGAGCGGTTCGGTCCGAACGGGTGTTTGCACACAGTTCAATAAAAAAAACGGCAATAAAACGGAAACAACGAATAATCCTTTCTTTGATTTCATGGAAAGAAAGGCTCCGGCAATCAACACAAAAATCTTTTTTCTGTTTCTCATCTGGCTCCTCCTGTGAGTCGGTGGTTGAAGTATTTCAGCCTTGTATATATCGAAGCGAAATGTCACTTTTCCGAGTAAATGAACTAAAACGATCTAAAATGGCTATCCACCCTCTTTCCTTGTCTCCGCGTCCCCCCCTCTCCGCGTCGCTCTTCTTTCCCCCGTTCCCATCCTATCAATCTCCGGAAGTAACCAAGCTAAAGGTGTAGATCGTCAGGCAATAACGATAGGCTGCAAATCCGGCAAGCAGAACCGATGCCGTAAAAATCCAGATTCCCAGCAAAGTTGGAGGCTTCAATGTCAAGACCAGATTGCCGATCAAAGTATCTGCGATGCGATACAAGCTCTGGTAGCTGAACTGACCGTACCTTTTTTCAAAAACGAATCTGCCCAAAAACACGTACACAGCCACCTTATTTGCCAAAAGACCCGAAAACATGGCCCATCCGAATGCCGTCAAGAACGGAATCACATACCGGATAAAGAAGTACAAAACTCCCGAAACCACCATAAAGACGACGATCCCGAGGAAAGCCCCAAAGGGGGTTTCACCACACACCTGGTATGTGATGTATCCGAGGAAGATCCCGGGCACAAGAAATGCGGCATAAAGAAGTATTCCCACGAGTATCAGAAATATGAACGCCCCTATGCCTGTCACAATGACGGAGGTGAGCGCATTGTCGGTATGACTTTGGATCATAAAGAAGCAACCGATGATCAGCCCGATTGCAAGAAGACCGAGCAACAACCGGAGAATGGCAGGCAGGATAAAAAAGAGTATGCCCCAAGTTATGATGAATACCAGTGAGGCAAGCAGTGCTTCTCCAAAACCCATGTAATTTTTATAGGCTGTTATGGCGCAAAGAAGCGATCCGATCCCGAGAAAGGTTAGAAACCCAGGATACATCAGAGTGGATTTGACCGCGGTCGTGATCCCGCTGACATCAAGCCTCGCTGCATCTTCGTTGCCCCGAGTTCCCCCAACCACTGGTCGAATTGAGCTTGCCTTTTTTCTCAAGCCGGATATCGACCTGGAAAATCCTATAGCTATCCGACCATTTTTGGAATCTTCGGCAGCGACACGTGAGCTCTCTTTTATGTTCAGAGGTTCAACAGGACCCGGTTGTACGGCAACCTCTTTACAGATCTGATGGTCAGGTGCTGCATCACCGGTTTTTGGAGATTCAAAGAACTCTGCATGGGCTAAAAGAACAAGAATCAGAACCGCTGCAAAAGCGGCAGGCAGAAATGCGAAACTCCCGGAAATGATCGAAAGAATCTGATTGAGGACCAGCACTCCGATGTAGAGGTAAAGCGCCCATTTCTTCATCATCCAAAGGCCTGCAAGACCGAAGGCCTGACATGCCGCAAGGGCATAGACCGGATATACGAATTTTTCTGAGATAACTTGCTCCTGAGAGGAGATCATGCCGATTATGAGAAAGAATAAACCTGTAAATCCCAATAGGCATATAATGATTATCGCCTTCGGCCTGGATGCGGTTTCCGCCATGGTTAAAGACTCCTTTTCGGGAAGGCTGCAAAAGATTCGAATGAAGGCTCACTTTATCGGCTCCTCGGTACTATCTCTTCGCTGTTATCGCCTCTGCGTTTGCAGCATCTTCTTTGTTGTGTTTGGCCCACTGCGAAACGAAATATGCGATGCTTGCAACACCGGTAGCGATTAGAAAAACCATAAACGATATCAACAGCCATTCCGGGAGACCGCGGGCTATCGCCAAGCGCCGAAGAAACGAGTAGTCTTGGAGCAGATAGATCCCCTCGATGATCGAAATGGATGCGACATACAGCCTTTTGTATATCTTCGAAAATTTTGAAGACGGATCTATGGTGAAAAGAAAGTACAGATTGAAGAGAGAGAGGAAGGCTCCGATGTTTAATGCCAAAATGGGCCAGAAAATGGTGTGAACGATGGCCCACAAAACCTTGTTGGTGCCGGTCTGAATGCCTGAATCTCCCTGTCTCAGCTCTGAAGGAACAGGCCTGCCGGTGGCCTCGTAATACAAGGCGATATCCCTCAGCTCCTTCCGGATGCTGTTTGTCAATGACGCGGATTCGATGCGGTCATGAGGAGCTATTCTTCCGGTTTTGATCCCTTTTTCGAGCTCCTCATCGCTCATCCAGGTTTCCTCCGCATTCACGATCACCAGGTGTTTCTTTGTTTCGGCCGCTTCCATATCTTTCCCTCCTCTTGTTGAAGTATTCTGGCCTTACATATCGAATTGAAATTTGAATTTTCAGGCAAATTTTTCAATCTTTTGCCCGGGTGCGGGTTCCGGGCGATATCGTACCTGTAATCGGAAATACCTGAGACGACCGCCCACCGACCCAGCGATAGGTGAGGACGAGGAGGAGAAGACATCATTTCAGATTGAGTTGTAGAAGCCGCAGAACCCGTAGGATCCGTTCCCCCGAATGGACCGCCTTCTGTGCCGTTTATCGTAGGGCGCCCCGTTTACTGCTGCCGGGCTGATGCGGGGAATCGGCCCCAACGGTTTCCGCGACTATCGAACTGCTCTGTTCTATTGTGCGTGTGCGGTTTTTTCTTTTTGAGTGGGCTTATAAGGATCGTGTCTGCCTTGAAACTCCTTGTCTCGCGCCAGTTCACGGTCGATCACGAACTGAACCTTCCGGCTGGTCGCCTCTCCCGGCCGGATTCCCTTCAGAAGATCGATCTCGGCCGCCGTGTACCGGTATGGGACCCCTTTCATGTGGGCTTCCCCGCCTGCATTCAGGATCTCGTGGATCATCGTCATCACGTTTGCTTGCAGCCGGAAGGGGTCGGTGTCTTCGATGCGGACCTGCCAGGTCACCCAGCAGGCCTGGGGGTTGTTCGGGATGATGGATGAATTCATGCGTCTTGCTTCTGCAACCCCCCGGGCCGTGTTGATCACCTTCCCGAAAATTTCCGAGATGGTGTATTCCGTGGCACCGTCGAGCCGCACCTCGATGAGGTTTTCCATCTCTTTTGCCCTTCTTGCCAGCACACCCCCTTCCTGGGTCTGTCCCGAACCCGCTTCACCGGTAACAACGGCAGATCCTCCACCTGCACCGCTCCAGGCGGTCAGTTTCCGCCCGACCAGATCACCGACTTCCTTTTCGGTTTCGGCGATCGCTTCATCCCGGTCCCTCTTGGTTACGATGAAGGTCTTGTACAAACCGGCGCCAAGGTCCCGGCCGCCGCTGTCGTAGCCTTCGCCATCCATGTGGGCTATCGCCTTGTAGTAGCCATCCTCCGTTTTATTGACCTTGACCTTGAGCCACACGATGTAGGCGATGTCCGTAGCGTACTTTTTGCACATGTCTTTCGCTGCAAGAGGGGAATCCTCCCTTGCCCGCTGCATGACCCGGTTGTATTCCTCCTCGCTGAGATCCTTGGCAAAGGGATTGATCACCTCGAACCCGTGCCGGACCATCTGATTGTTGATGAACCGGATCATCCTCCGGAAATGCTCTACGGCGTATTTTGCGTCTTTGGCATCCCGGCCTTCTTCCGTGTAAAACGGCAGGACCACCGCCCGTATGGGAGACTGGGCGGACACGTTGGCAAAACCACCTGTGATCAGGGTACAAACAATAAATGCTCCGACAACCAACATCAAACTCTGCTTTCTGTTTCTCATCTGGCTCCTCCTGTGAGTGCGGGGTTAATTTGACTTGGTAAAGATTATTCTTGCAATTACTCCGGGGATTTACTATAGGGGCATT
>QZKK01000155.1 GCA_003599475.1 Desulfobacteraceae bacterium | reverse complement strand
TTGGTCCAGGAAGTCGCCTTCGCCACCGGTGTTCCTCCTGATATCTACGAATTTCACCTCTACACCAGGAATTCCACTTCCCTCTCCCATACTCAAGTTCAGCAGTTTCAAATGCACTTCCGGAGTTAAGCTCCGGGCTTTCACATCTGACTTACCAAACCGCCTACGCGCCCTTTACGCCCAGTAATTCCGAGTAACGCTTGCACCCTCCGTATTACCGCGGCTGCTGGCACGGAGTTAGCCGGTGCTTCCTTCAGTGGTACCGTCAGTGCAAAATGGTATTATCATTCTGCAGGTTCTTCCCACTTGACAGAGCTTTACGACTCGAAAGCCTTCATCACTCACGCGGCGTTGCTGCGTCAGGGTTTCCCCCATTGCGCAAAATTCCTCACTGCTGCCTCCCGTAGGAGTCTGGCCCGTGTGTCAGTGCCAGTGTGGCTGATCATCCTCTCAGACCAGCTAACCATCGTAGCCTTGGTGGGCCTTTACCCCACCAACAAGCTAATGGTACGCGGGCTCATCTTCAAGCAGGAGCTTACATGTAGAGGCCCCCTTTGATTCTGAAAACCTTGGCATCCAGAACATTATCTGGTATTAGCCCCGCTTTCGCGGGGTTATCCCGGATTTGAAGGTAGATTACCCACGCGTTACTCACCCGTTCGCCACTTTACTTGCCCCAGCAAGCTGGGGCTTTCTCGTGCGACTTGCATGTGTTAAGCACGCCGCCAGCGTTCACTCTGAGCCAGGATCAAACTCTCCAATTAAACTGATCAACCGCATACTCGGCGATGCCGTGTATGCGATGGTTTTACTTGGCCCAACGAAAAAGCTGTCACTATTTAGTTTTCAAAGATCAAAACGGCAACGGTGAATTTCCCGTTGCCGCACAAAACTGTATTTGAATATAAGCGCACTCCGCTCTCTTGTCAACCATTTTTTTGCCGAAAATGGTTTTTTATTTTTGCAAGACGATCTGTCAGAGAGCGACTTGAATGAACTCACTCATCGGTTACGCTCATTCAAAACTCTGCGAATTTAACTCAAAAAGATCTGGCTGTCAACTGCTTTTTTAGAAATTTTTTAAAAATTTTTTTGTCAATGAAATCAGTAAACTAAACTATGAGAGCGATCGAACCGTGATGACATGAAATCTTTTTTTCCCCGAGCGTAGAACGATTTCGCTGCCTTGGATATCTTTTTCCCCGACCAGAAAATCCTCTTCTTCGATCCGGCGGCCGTTTAGGTACGCCCCTCCCTGCCGTATCAGCCTCCTTGCCTTGCTTGCCGAATCGGCAAGCCCCACGGCTTGGAAGATCTTGAAAGCCGGGATCCCCTCCCGCAGTTCGGCAATCGACATCTCCGACTGCGGTATCGAAAGGTCGTTTCCCTCGGCACTTTCCCTGGGAACGGCACTCGACGGCAGCAATTCATCCGGTACCTCGCGCCTGCCGAACATGCTCTCCGAGGCCCGATGGGCCTTTATCGCCTCTTTCATGCCGTGAGCAAGCTGAGTCGTTTCAAACGCGAGAACCGTTTTGGCCGCATTCAGTTCTGATCCGCTCAGAGAAGTCAGCGCTTTGATTTCATTCATCGGCAAAAAAGTAAATAACGCCAAAAAGCGCGGTGCATCCCGGTCGTCGGAGTTGATCCAGAATTGATGATATTCATAGGGAGGAGTCCGGAGCGAATCCAACCATACGGCCCCCTTTACTGTCTTTCCCATCTTTGCCCCACTGCTGGTGGTGATCAGCGGGAAGGTGATCCCGAAAGCGCTCTTATGGCGCATCCGGCGGATCAGGTCGATACCGGCCACGATGTTTCCCCACTGATCGCTTCCACCCATCTGCAAACGGCAATCCTGTGCATCATAGAGCCTGAGAAAATCGTATGCTTGAAGAAGCATGTAGTTGAATTCGATGAAGTTAAGCCCCTCTTCGGATTCCATCCGCATTCGGTAGCTTTCTGCCTTGATCATCTTGTTGACGGTGAAGTGGCGGCCGATATCCCTGAGAAAAGGAATATATTCGAGTTTGCTGAGCCAGTCGGCATTGTTCAGCAACAGCGCCCGCTCTTCCCGAAAATCGAGGAAGCGGGAGAGCTGACTCTTTAATCCTCTTGCATTTTCTTCGATCTGCTCGAGCGTCAAGAGCTGCCGCATTTCGGTTTTTCCGCTTGGATCTCCCACCAGGCCCGTCCCTCCGCCGATCAGCGCAATCGGACGATGCCCCTGCCTCTGCATATGGGCAAGCGCCATGATTGGAACCAAGCTTCCCACATGCAGGCTGGAAGCCGTCGGATCAAAACCGATGTAACAGGTGGCACGCTCATTCTGAACATATTCAGTAAGCTCTTGTTCGTGTGTGGTGTTCTCGATAAAGCCGCGTTCCCTCAGGATTTCAACAACATTCATCTTCAAAACCTCAGCCTCGAATCAGTGTTCAGTGTTCAGTGTTCAATGTTCAATGTTCAATGTTCAGCAGGGCCGTGCCGCTTGGGCATTTGATCAAAGAAAGAAACTTCGGGTCATCGAATTTTGTATTTCGAATTTGTTTCGATTTTCGGATTTCGGATTTTATATGTAGTTTCAACAAGCTTCATCGCCGGCATAAAAGTGCCCAACCGAAACCCGCAACCCGCAACCCGCTTACTTGTTGGCATAGGAAATCGCACGGGTCTCCCGGATGACCATTACCCGGATCTGTCCGGGAAAAGTCAGGTTCTCTTCGATCTTTTTTACAATATCCTTGCTCAGAAACACGGATTCTTCATCGGATACCTTGTCACTTTCGACGATCACTCGAATCTCTCTCCCGGCCTGAATGGCATAGGAATTTGCCACGCCATCGAATGAATTTGCAATTTTCTCGAGATCTTCCAAACGTTTGATGTAGTTCTCCAGCAACTCTTTGCGCGCTCCGGGCCGCGCCCCTGAAAGGCTGTCCGCGGCCTGCACCAATAATGCATAGACGGATTCGGGCTGCAAATCTTCATGGTGTGAACCGATTGCATGAACGATCTTGGGCGATTCACCATATTTTTTTGCCAATTTCGCTCCGATCACTGCATGCGGCCCTTCCACTTCGTGATCCACGGCCTTGCCGATATCGTGCAGCAAACCGATGCGCCTTGCCAATTTGGTATTGAGTCCGAGTTCGGCAGCCATGATACCCGTCAGGAATCCGACTTCGATTGAATGTTGCAGCATGTTCTGAGCATAACTGGTTCGGAATTTCAACTGTCCGATATATTTGATCAACTGATTGTGAAGACCGTGGATTCCCAGATCAAAAGCCGCCTGCTCGCCAGCCTCCTTTATCGTCTGGTCCACCTCCTGGGTCACTTTCTTTACGATATCTTCGATCCGGGCAGGATGAATCCGTCCGTCGGCAATCAGCCGTGTCAGGGAGATCCGCGCCACTTCTCGGCGGACCGGATTGAACCCGGACAAGATCACCGCTTCCGGCGTGTCGTCGATGATCAAATCGATTCCTGTTGCGGCCTCAAGCGCCCGAATGTTCCGCCCTTCCCGCCCGATGATTCGTCCCTTCATCTCGTCATTTGGCAACTGCACCACAGATACCGTACGCTCGGCAACAAAATCTGCGGCATATCTCTGTATGGCTGTTGCCATGATTTTCTTTGCGGTCTTATCGGCCATCTCTTTTGTTTCATTTTCAACCCTTTTGATCAGTTTGGCGCCTTCATATCGGGCTTCGTTTTCCAATGATCGAATGAGCAGGTCCTTGGCTTGTTCAGCGGTAAGGCCAGAGATTCTTTCAAGCTGCTGGCATTGCTCTTGGATCATCGATTTGAGCCTATCTTCATCCAGGTTGACGTCTTCCTGTCTTTTTTTCAGTTCTCTTTCAATGCGGGATACTTCTTTGTCCCGCTGGTCACATTGTTCGAGTTTCCGCTCAAGCATCTCCTCCTTGTGCATCAGCCGCTGTTCCCTTGTTTTTAATTCCGACCGGGTCTCCTTTGTCTCGGAATCGAACTCGCCTTTCATCCTGAGGAGCTTTTCTTTTACTTCGAGATCGGCCTCCTTCAGCAGCGTTTCGCACTTTCGCTGGGCTTCTCCGATCATCTGCGAAGCCTCCGCTTCCGCTGCCTTTACCTTCGCCGATACGGCTTTCCCCCGAACCCAATAAGCGAATGCGAAGCCCAAAAGGAAGGCAAGCGCGGTAAATACGAGATATGAAGTATTGTCAATCATTATCTCTCTCCTTGGTCGATTTGATTATATAAAACGGCACCTCCTCCAGGTTCTGGTTTAAAAACCACATGGCGAAAAGGTCCCGAACGATCGCCTTCACAATGGGTGAATCGGCCGATTATGGAAAATGGATTCTCGATGAAGCGAAGATGGATGGCGGAAACTGAAGAAGCTGAAGATGGAAGAAAAGGTATTTACGAATCGACGGTTTTGATAGAAACCCCCACCAGAGTGCCGTGTTGGCAGGTCTTTGAACCTGTTTGGATACGTGGGCCCCTTATGGCTTCTTTAGGCTTTTCTGTACGAGCAGAAATTGCACACCGAAGCCAGAGAAGGTTCCCGTCTTTAGGCGTTGGATCAAAGAACATCTTCCAATCACGAACACGGCAGGGGTCACACAAACCTGTTCATTTTGATTCGGTCAACCCGAAAAATCGGCGCCCCCTGGAAAGACAATATCGGAAAAAACGAGAATGAACAACCACGATTTAGTTGGTCCTGGCATCCAACTCACGAATCAGATCCGCGGACCTTTTGGAAATATCCTGCAACATCCCTTCGTAATACGTCCTGAGTTCCACATTTTCATTTGCGATGTTCAGCGCAGCGATGATCAATATGGCCGTCTGCGTAGTTCCCGGTTTCTCTCGGATTTGTTGAGATTGCACCTTGGCCACCTCTTGAGCATAAAGATCCGCGATTTCACGCGCCTTTTTGACTTCGGTCTGGACTCGAAACGTATACGGTTGCCCAAAAAGCTCAATTGTCACGGTTGGTTCCACTGTAAAATCGATATTACCTTTCCGATTCATAGAAACTATTTCGAGGTTTCCGAGATTTCCTGAAGCCTCATCAGCAGGTTGTCCACCTTAGACCGAATCAGATTTTTTTCTTCGAGGAAACTCAATTCGTTCTGGCTCTTTCTTTCAAGCTCCTCTTCCAACGATTCTATCCTTTTTTTAAGCTCTTCATTTGTGGCCTCAAGCGACTTAGAGACCTCAATCAAACCCCCAATTCTCTTTTCTATCTGGTCGAACTGATTCAAAATCTGTTCTTTTTCCAATCTTCCACCTCATGAGAATTTGGGCTAGTATAGTCTCCTATATCAGCCAAAGTCAAGACATTTCCGCTCTTCGCATGCTCAGGATCTGCTCCGCTGAATTCAGATCGGACAGGGTGTTCACACCGGATACCTCCTCAGCATCCTTTCCGAAAAGAACTCCGATTGATTTCCCGTTTTCTTTGCCGATCTCGATGATATCGGTAAGGTAAAACTCCCCCTGTGCATTATTCGGATTGAGTTTCTGAACCGTATCGGCCAGAGCCTCCCGGCTTACACAATAGATTCCTGAGTTTATGGTTTTGATTGCCCGCTGGGCGTCCGTGGCATCGGCTTCTTCGACGATTTTCAATAGGCTTCCGTTCTCATCCAGGACCACTCTCCCGTACCCGGTAGGATTTTCCAGTTCGACTGCAAGCAGGGTGATGTCCCTGCTGTTGCGTCGGTGGTCCACGATCAAATCATGGATTGTCCTGGCGGTCAGCAAAGGCACATCCCCGCATAAGATCACGACATCTGCAACCGATTGCTTTATGTGCGGCATGGCGGTTTGGACCGCGTGCCCCGTTCCTCTCTGTTCTCTCTGATATGCATAAGTGACAGTCGCACATTCGGAAACGATAGATCGAACGCTCTCCGCCTGGTGACCGACCACCACGATGATGTTTTCCCCTGCGATTTGCCTGGCAGTTTCAACGACGTATAATATCATTGCGCGACCCATCAGTGGATGGAGAACTTTAGCCCTTTTCGATTTCATCCGGGTCCCAAGACCCGCAGCGAGAATGATGACAGACATGCTTCCGACCGGATCGTTCATGATGATCAATCCTATCCTCTTAAATAAAAGGGCAGACCTACATACCTTCGGTCCGCCCTTTTCAAAGTTTGAAAGTGCTTCTGGGATTATCTCGTTTCGGCGACCTTGATGCGATGCAGCGCCCTTTCCAGTGCCGCTCTGGCTCTTGCATGATCAATGGTTTCTCTTTCTTCAGCCAAACGACGCTGAGCCCGCTCGAGCGCGGCCCGTGCACGATTCAAGTCGATGTCGCTTCGCCTCTCTGCAGACTGGGAAAGAATCGTCACCCGGTCGGGAAGCGCTTCTGCAAAGCCGCCGCTGACGAATACGAATCTTTCCCGGCCGCCTGAATCCCGATATCGAACGGTACCGATCTTTAACGCAGTCATAAAAGGGGTGTGCTGAATCAGGACACCGAATTCTCCCAGCACACCCGGTGCCATGACGATTTGTGCATCCTCATCGACTACGGTCTTTTCCGGTGTAACGATTTCCAATCGGATGTTGCCAGCCATGCTCTCTCCCGCTCTTACGCCGCCTCGGACATTTGTTTGGCTCGTTCTGCCACCTCTTCGATGCTGCCGGCCATATAGAAAGCCTGCTCCGGAACATCGTCGTACTCCCCATCGCAGATTCCCTTGAAACTTCGAACCGTATCTTCGATTTTAACATATTTTCCGGGTCTTCCGGTAAAAGCCTCCGCTACGTGGAACGGTTGGGAAAGGAACCGCTGAATCTTTCGGGCTCGGGAAACGGTTATTTTGTCCTCATCGGAAAGTTCCTCCATGCCCAGAATCGCGATAATATCCTGGAGCTCCTTGTATTTCTGGAGAATCTGCTGTACCTGCCGAGCGACCCGGTAGTGCTCTTCTCCGATGTAGGAAGCATCCAGGATCCGGGAAGTGGAATCCAGCGGATCGACCGCAGGGTAAATCCCGAGTTCCGCAATCTGCCGCGACAAAACGACCGTTCCGTCCAGATGGGCAAACGTGGTTGCAGGGGCCGGGTCCGTCAGGTCGTCGGCCGGCACATACACGCACTGGACGGCTGTAATGGATCCTTTGTCCGTCGAGGTAATCCGCTCCTGGAGTTCTCCGAGGTCCACGGCCAGCGTGGGCTGATAACCGACGGCGGAAGGCATCCGTCCCAGCAGTGCCGAGACTTCTGAGCCTGCCTGGGTGAACCGGAAAATGTTGTCGATGAAGATGAGCACATCCTGCCCCTCTTCGTCCCGAAAATACTCGGCTGCCGTCAATGCGGACAGCGCCACCCGGGCTCTGGCCCCGGGGGGTTCGGTCATCTGACCGTAAATGAGAGCAGCCTTCGGGAGAACACCGGAATCCTTCATCTCATGGTACAGGTCGTTTCCTTCCCGGGTCCGCTCACCGACACCTGCAAAAACGGAGATCCCGCCGTGTTGCATGGCGATGTTGTGGACCATCTCCATCATGATGACCGTTTTGCCGACACCGGCGCCACCGAACATACCCATCTTACCGCCCCGTGGGAAAGGCACCAGCAGATCGATGACTTTGACTCCGGTTTCAAGAACACGGACCGTTGTGTCCTGTTCGGTAAACTTCGGCGCCTGGCGATGAATGGGCATCATCTTTTCCTGGCTGACTGGGCCCAACCCGTCCACCGGACGCCCGACCACGTTCAATACGCGGCCAAGCCCCGCTTCACCGACCGGCATCATGATCGGATTGCCGGTATCTTTTACCGGCATTCCCCGCACGAGACCGTCTGTGACATCCATGGCGATGGTTCTGACCACGTTGTCGCCAAGGTGTTGCGCCACTTCGACAACGAGATTGCCGGGCTCGTCGTTTATGGTCGGATTGCTGATGGTCAGGGCGGTGTAAATGGTCGGAAGCTTTCCCGGTTCAAATTCGACGTCCACCACCGGTCCTGTAACCTGCAAAACTCTGCCAATGTTTTCTGTCATTAAAACCTCCGTTTATGTCGTTTGCCATTGGCCGCTTGCCATTTCCATCTCCGGCCAAATCGAAATCGTCCGGTCGTCCAGTGACAATTGACCAGTCGCCTGTTTATCCTTTCAATGCTTCGGCACCGCCCACGATATCCATCAACTCCGCCGTAATCGCAGCCTGCCGGGCCTTGTTGTAAATCAGGGTGAGGTTGTCGATCATATCGTTGCAGGCCTTGCTGGCATTGTCCATGGCCATCATCCGGGCGGCATGTTCACTGGTAGATGTTTCCAGGAGCGCCCGGTATAGCTGGATATAGACGCTCAGCGGAAGCATTTCGCCCAGCAGTTCATCCGGTGAAGGCTCGATAATATGCTCGGGAAGGTATCCTGAGGGCCCGGCCGCCTTCTCGGTTTCAATCGTTTCGATCGGAGGAATCGGCAGGAGCTGTTGAACCACCGGTACCTGCCTGGCCATGCTCACGAATTCCGAGTAGATGATGTGAACCTCGTCGAAATTTCCACGTAGAAAGCCTTCAACCAGCTCGCGACCGGCTGTTGAAGCGACGTTGAAGCCGATCTGGGTCCCCATGATCCCGATGTGCTGCTTGACCATGGGAAAACTGTTCTTCCGGAGCCAATCCCGCCCTTTTTTACCGAATGCGGTGAAGGACGTCTCAATTTTCTGCCCCGTCCGCTCCTTCATGAAGGCGGAAGCCTTGTTGATGAGATTGGTATTGAATCCGCCGCAAAGGCCTCTATCCGAGGTGCAAAGAATCGCATGCACCTTGCCGACCGACTCACGGGAGACAAGCAGCGGATGCGAGGCTTCGCCGGCCCGCTCCGAGATACTGCCCAAAACTTCGGAAAATTTCCGGGCATACGGCCGGAAGGCTTCCATATTCGTTTGTGCTCCGCGCAGCCGGGAAGCCGCCACCATGTTCATGGCCCGGGTGATCTGTTTGGTCTTTTTAACCGCATTGATCTTCGATTTTACATCTTTTAACGTCGCCATTAAGACCTCGGTAAAAGGGTTCAGTGTTCAGAGTTCAGCGTTCAGGTTCCATACTCGAACCGAAACCTGAAACCCGAAACCCGAAACCTTCAATATTAGCTATTTCACCGTCTCTTTGAATTCCTCATCGTAGGCTTTCAACGCTTCCGTCATCGATTTGTCGAGTGATTCGGAAATTGCCTGCTTTTCGACCAGTTCCTTGAAGATATTGGGATATCTCTCTTCGATGAACGAATAAAGACCGGTTTCATACCGGGACAAGGCGCTGAGCGGATACTTATCCAGAAATCCTCTGGTACCTGCATAAAGGATGCTCACCTGCTTTTCCATGGGCAGAGGTTGATACTGGGGTTGCTTCAGGATCTCGACCAGCCTGGCTCCCCGGGTCAACTGGCGCTGGGTGGCGGCATCCAGATCGCTTCCGAAGGCGGCAAATGCCTCCAGTTCACGATATTGCGCCAAATCGAGGCGAAGAGTGCCGGCAACCTGCTTCATGGCTTTCACCTGAGCGGCGCCGCCCACGCGCGATACGGAAAGACCGACGTTTATCGCGGGCCGCACGCCGGCAAAAAACAGGCCGGGTTCGAGATAGATCTGCCCGTCGGTAATCGAGATCACGTTGGTCGGAATATAGGCGGAAACGTCTCCGGCCTGCGTTTCGATGATCGGCAGAGCCGTCAGAGATCCGGCGCCGAGTTGATCGTTCAGTTTGGAGGCGCGCTCAAGAAGGCGTGAATGGTTGTAGAAGATGTCGCCAGGGTATGCCTCGCGACCGGGGGGGCGCCGCAGCAAAAGAGAAACTTGCCGGTAGGCGGCAGCCTGTTTGGATAGATCGTCATAGACGATCAAGGCGTGCTGTCCTTTGTCCCGAAAGTATTCTCCCATCGCGCAGCCGCCGTACGGAGCAATATACTGCAGAGTTGCAGGATCGCTGGCGCAGGCAGCGACAATGGTGGTGTACTCCATCGCGCCTTGTTTCTCGAGAACGGCATGCACCTGGGCTACGGTCGATTTTTTCTGTCCGCAGGCGACATAGATACAATAAACGTCTGAATTTTTCTGAGCCAGGATGGCGTCTATGGCGCAGGCTGTTTTTCCGATCTGCCGGTCCCCGATGATCAGCTCTCGCTGGCCTCTTCCGACCGGTGTCATGGCATCGATGGCTTTGAGCCCCGTGTAGCAGGGTTCATGCACGCTTTTCCTGGCGATGACTCCGGGGGCGACCATTTCCACCCTGCGGAATTCGGTCGCACCGATCGGGCCTTTTCCGTCAAGAGGCTCCCCCACTGCCGAGACCACGCGCCCCAGGACGGCCTCGCCGACCGGAACCTGCGCGATTCGTCCGGTTCGCTTCACGATATCGCCCTCTTTGATGTGGATATCCTCACCCATGACGGCAATACCCACATTATCTTCCTCGAGGTTCAGCACCAGTCCCAAAACGCCGCCTGGAAACTCCACCAGCTCGAGTGCCATGACCTTTTCGAGACCATATACCCGGGCAATACCGTCGCCAACCGATAATACGACACCGGTTTCGCTCAGCTCCACCTTCTTGTCGTAATCCCTGATCTGCTCTTTGATGATCTGACTGATTTCCTCGGCTCTTAATTCCATTAGAGTTGCTCACCCCTTTTCAAAGATTCCTTCATATTGATCAACTGGGTTCTTATGCTTCCGTCGATTACAAGGTCCCCGATTTTGGTGACCACTCCGCCGATCAACCGGGGGTCCTGCACCAGACTCAAAACGACATCTTTTCCTGTCATATTCGACAGTCTTTTTCGAATCTTTTCAACCGATTCCTCGGAAAGCGGCGATGCAGCGATCAACTCCGCCCTTGCGATCCCTTTGAGTTCATCGGCCAGGGTCTGATAGTGTGTGTTGATCGTGTGTATAAACCCGATCCTGCCCTTGTCGAACAACAGCATCAGGAAAGAACGCATCACTTTGGAAAGGTTGAGTTTTTGAAGCGTGGCTTTCAGCACCTTCCTTCTGCTTTCGGCATCATAGAGTGGATTGGTGAGGGTTCCTTCAAGAATTTTTTGCTTTGTAAGAAGCTTTGAAAATCCATCCAGTTCTTCACGGTAGATTTCCGCCTGATTGTCTTCCTTTGCGATGATCAGAAGCGCTTTTGCATACCGTCTTGCGATCGCCAGATTTTTCAACGCGTCACCACCTTGTCCAAGTATTCGTCGACCAGCCGGCCCTGATCATCGGTTGTGATGTTTTCCCGGATCATCCTCTCGGCTTTTGCAAGCGCTTTGCCGAGTACATCGGTCTTGAGCCTTTCTCTGGCCTGCTTGAATTCCTGATCGATGCTCAGTTTCGCCTGTTCTTCGATCCTGGAGGCGGCGGCTTCGGCTTCTTTGATGATACGGGCTTTGGCCTCTTCACCTTGCTGAATGTATTCGGAAACGATTCTTTCCGCATCTCTGTCCAAAAGCGAGAGTTTTTCACTATAGCCGGCCAGTTCGGCTTCCGCTTGCCTTTTTTTTGCTTCCAGCTCTTTCAACTGATCCTTTATCGACTCGATTCTGCCGTTTAGCGCTTGGGAAACCGGTTTCCGCAGAAGCAAAACCAGGACTGCGGCAAGCACCAGGAAATTCATCACCCGATAGGTATCGGTGGCGATCCAACCCTTTTTTCCCTGCTCTTCTCCATGCGCTCCTTCGGCAGCCCACACCACCGCCGCAGAGCAAATCAATGCAGCGGCGAGCACGGCGGCAATCAGGCATTTGGAATTCACACATCCCGAATACGACCGAATGGTCGACGATTTCATGAAATCGACCTCCCTAGAATTTTGAACCCGATCGCTTCGGCAAAACCATCGATATCCTTTTGAAGTCCGATCCGGGCCTGTTCCACATCCTTTTCAAGCTGGCGGCGAACTGCTTCCAGGTCTCGTTCCGCCTTCTTATGGATTGAATGAATGATTCTTTTTTCTTCTTCAGAGGCGGAATTCAACAAGGATTCCTTCTCCTGGAGTCCCTTTTCCCGCGCGGCTTTAACCCCGGCGGCAAGATATTGATCTTTTTCTGTGGCATCCCGCTCGGAAACCTGAATGCTTTTTTCGAGTCCTGCAACTTTCTCTCTTCTCTGCATGAGAACCTTGCGAATCGGTTTGTATAAGATGACGTTGAGGACCCAAATGAGAAATACGAAATTGATGATCTGGATGATGATGGAACGATCGAGTTCAACCATGTCGGCTCCTCCGGTACAACACCCTGAATGATCCGGATAATGAAAGTCGGCGATACAGCCGGTAAAAATAAAACGATCCAGCGAAACTGGAAGCCTTAAACAGCACAACCGCAGTGCTGGATCAAGCTCTCAAGCCGATGGACCCATTCGAATCTGCGTCCGAATCGACGAGGATTCAGACTGCGGGGTCTATACCATTTGGTATTGAGGGTTGTCAAAAGTTTTTTTCAGGATTTTTTTGCCACCGACGTATCGCCTCGGCATGCAAATACGAGCGGCGAAAGGCAGGGCCGAACGGCTATTCCAGCAGGAAGCGGCGCATGCTTACATTCATTAGAATACCGACCCCGATCATCACCGTCAGAATCGATGAGCCCCCGTAACTGATGAAAGGCAGCGGGATTCCCACAACCGGCATGAGTCCCATGACCATGCCGATGTTGATCAAGGATTGCCAGAAAATCATTGTAGTTACTCCGAAGGAGAGGATGACACCGAAAGGATCCCGGCACCCGTACGCGATATTCAACCCCCAGATGATGAAAACCAGCAGCGTGAGAATCAGAAAAGCCGAGCCGATGAAACCCCATTCCTCGGCAAACACGGAAAAGATGAAATCCGTATGATGTTCCGGCAGGAATGACAGGGTATTTTGAGTTCCTTTGAGGAAACCTTTCCCGGTAATCATGCCCGATCCGATGGCGATTTTAGATTGGATGATGTGGTAGCCGGCACCCAGCGGATCTCGATCCGGATTCAAAAAGGTCAAGATCCGCTGTTTTTGATACCCTTTCAGAAAAAACCAGACCATTGGAACGATCAAAAGACCTGTACCGGCGATACAGAGAAGAGAGCGGCGTTCGATCTTTACAAAGAATGTAACGGATCCGGCAATGAGTACCAGCAACAAGGCCGTTCCTAAATCGGGCTGCTTTACAATCAGGGCAAAGGGGATCATCGTCAAAATGATGGGAGTGAAGAGTTCCTTGATGTTCATCCCTTTCTGACTCGAAAATTTACAGTAGTATTTGGCCAAGACGATGATGAGAACGAGCTTGGCCAGCTCGGAAGGTTGAATGGTGATCGGCCCCAGCGCGAGCCAGCGGCGGGAGCCCCCGACATACTTGCCGAACAATAGAACACAGATCAACGTCAGAATGCAGCCGAAGTAAATGGGGTAAGCCAGTTGGTCCAGCTTCTTGTAATCGAAAAGAAAAGCGCCGACCATCAGAAAAAGCCCGCAGCCATACCATACGATCTGTTTGATATAGAGGATCTTTTGGGGGCTCGCCGCTCCTGCGGTTACCGCACTGTAGATGGTCATGATACCCAGGACTGCCAGCAACAGCGCCAACCCGAGTATGCCCCAGTCGAAATATTCGACCAGGCGACGATCAATCATGAGGTTTGAATGTTGATTCTGGTTTTGCATTGGATGTGAATAAATACTCCTCGGATTGAACCCGCAGAGGATTGTCGGATTCATTCCTGGATAGATAGAACTTTATGATTTCCCTGGCGATGGGCCCTCCCGCGCTGGACCCATGCTCACCATTTTCAACAACGACCGACACCGCGATCTTGGGACGATCTGAAGGAGCAAAGGCGACAAACCATGCATGTGCCTTCTGATGCGCAGGGCGCTCGACCTCACGGGAAGTCTCATTCTTTCTACGGCCGATGACCTGCGAAGTTCCAGTTTTTGCGCTGACTTCGATCCCTTTGAGCTTCGATATTCTACCGGTGCCGTGCTTCCCGTTGACCACGCGCCACAGACCCTTTTTCACGATGGCAATGGTCGCCGGATCGGCGGGCAATTTTCGCGCCGGCTGGGGTTTGCTTCGAAAAACTTCCTTTCCGTCCGCTGTCTCGACCCGCTGCACGATCGAAGGTTTGTAGCTTACTCTACCGTTTGCGACAGCCGCCGTCAGAACGACCATCTGAAGTGGTGTAACCAGGTTATATCCCTGACCGATCGCCACCGAAAGCGTCTCGCCTCTCTGCCAGGGAATACCGGTTTGCTGGTGTTTCCAGGCAGCCGTTGGAATCAATCCGTCGGCTTCATGGTCCAGGTCGATTCCAGTCCGGGCCCCGAGCCCGGAGGCTTTTGCATGCCATGCGAGACGGTCGACTCCGAGTTTCTGCCCTACCTGATAGAAGAAGACGTCGCAGGATTCCTCGATGGCCCTGTATACATCGACGGTCCCGTGTCCTCCTTTTTTCCAGCATTGGAATACACGGTCCCCATATCGATAAAATCCGGGGCAGTATGCAGTGGTCGTCTCATCGATCACCCCCTCCTCCAGGCCGGCGATTGCGGTAACGATTTTATAGGTGGATCCGGGAGGATATTCTCCCTGGATCGCTTTGTTTTCCATCGGCCGGAACGGATTGGAGGTCAGTGCTTCCCACTGATCTCTTGAAAGCCCGCCCACAAAGACATTCTGATCGAAAGACGGAGCGCTGACCATGCAGAGGATCTCCCCTGTGGACGGATCCATGGCGACGGCGGCACCGGCAATCCCGCTGAAGAGGGACTCGGTCTTTTCCTGAAGCTCCTGATCGATGGTCAGGTAGATATTGTGTCCAGGCTGTGCATCGACGGTTTCGAGCACCCGGACCACCTGCCCGGTTGCGTTCACCTCCACCTGACGTCCGCCGCGTTTTCCCCGCAGGTATCGATCGAACGATTTCTCGGCTCCGAATTTACCTACGAAGTCCCCGGGCCTTGAATCCGGGTAGAAACCGCTCTTCAATTCGTTCGGATTGATTTCGCTCAAATACCCGACGATATGGGCTGAACTCCCCCGGCGGATATAATGCCGTAAAGACTTCACATCGACATCGACGCCCGGAAGATCGAATTTATTCACCTCGATGGCTGCCAAAACGTCTCGCCCGATGTCCTGCTTCAAAAGAACCGGTTTATACAAAGAGATGCCGTTTTTACGGTCGATTCGGGTGAACAGATCCTCGGGCGATACGGCTGCATGATAGGAGAGTTTCCGGAGGGTCTGCTCAACCGGTTTTGCATCCTTGACAATGATGTTGAGGTCGAAAGAGGGTCGATTCTCCACCACGAGTCGGCTGCGTCGATCAAAGATCATTCCTCTTGGAGGTTCGATGCTCTGAAGTCGGATGCAGTTGTTCTCCGAAAGGCGGCTGTATTCATCCCGTTCGATGACCTGAAGGTAGAATAGACGGCCGATCAACACGGCAAAGGCGGCCATGACGCAAAACATGGCACCGGTCAGCCGGAGCTTGTACAAGTTGACGTCGGACGATCTCTTTGTTTCAGCCAAACCGTCACCTATGACGAAGTGATCAGGGTTGCAGCGTTTCCCGCCCCGGCGGATTCAGTCCAGCCCTATCCATACGAGCCTGCCGCGACGTCTACCCGGCGATATTTTCAGTCTTTCGATCGTTGTCAGACAGCCAATCGAGAACCCATTGATCCCACAGGTGGTGAAGCCTGTGGAGCATAACCAAGAGGAAAGGCCCGGTCAATAACGCCCCGACTACCTGACAGCCGACCTTTATCAATAAATTCCAATGAAACTCGCCCCAATTCAACTCATGTGCGATTGTCGCCATAAAAAGGAGGTTTTTAAGCAGGATCCCGGAAGCGATCAATGACGGCAACAGCACCATATGCCGCACCCGAAGAAATCCGGTGATCCATTTCACCGTCATGAGCAGCCAGAAATAGACCGTCAAATAGATTCCGAAAGGGGCTCCGGAGAGATTGTCCATCATGAATCCGGCAAGGAGGACAATCGGCAGGCTCTCACGAAACATTCGAAACAGGGACAGGTAAAAGATGAAGATCAACATCAGGTCGTAAGAAAATTCCCCCGCGCCCAAAGCCGGCAGAATCGTAGTCTGGAGGATGACGAACACAAAGCACATGATGCTATAGAAAACATAAGTCATAAATCGTCTCCCGGATCGGATCGAGATTCCTTCGCCATGACCAGCACCTGCTCAAGTTCCTCGAAATCGACACCCGGAATGACAGTGACCTCTTGAAAAATACCTGCATTCCGACGCACCACACCCGAAACTTTTCCGATATAGAGTCCCTTCGGATAGACTCCATCCAGACCGGAGGAGATCACCGAGTCACCCACCTGGATCTCATGCTTCCGCAGTACGTATTTGAAAAGGCATTTCCCTCCGATTCCGCCTTTGATCAGACCGCGGGATCTCGTTCTCTGTACGAGTGCATCCACGGCACTGTTCGGATCGATAATCAGCAGTACCTTTGAATAATGCTTCCCGACTTCGATGATCTGCCCGACGATCCCCTCCGGGATGACCACGGAAGAACCCTTTTCGATGCCGTCGGCATCTCCTTTGTCGACGATGAAAGTTTTAAACCAGGGAGACGGATCCTTTCCGATGATCTCGGCGGCAACAACCCTTTTGGCGATGCTCTGCTGAAAATTCAACAAGGTTCTCAGCCGTTGATTCGAAAGCTCGATTTCGGCCAGTTGCCGGTTTCGTTCTGTTGCGGCTGAAACGGCTCTTCTCAATTCCTCGTTCTGTTTCGAGACGGTAACCAGAAAGAAATAATGATCCCAGATTCCTTCAAAAAAATCGAGTGCTCGGGTGATGGCCTCCTGAAAGGGAGCAAGTAGAAAGATGGTCGTATGGCCTGGATCGTACGACGAGTAGCGTCGCTTGACGGAAATCGATAGGACCGTGATGTTTACGGCAATCAGGAGGATGATGCCAAGAACCATCAGCGTCTTTTTCGAAAACATGAACTTACGTGATTACGACTTGCTTTAAGATTTCTATGTTGTCCAACACCTTGCCGGATCCGACGGCAACGGTTGACAAGGGGTCCTCCGTGATGGTGATGGGAAGGCCGCTTTCTTCCTTGAGAAGTTTGTCCAGGTTCTTCAACAGAGCCCCGCCCCCGGTTAAAACGATGCCTCTGTCGACGATGTCGGCCGCCAGTTCCGGGGGCGTCTGTTCCAGAGCGATCTTGACTGTTTCCAGGATCGCCTCGATCTGCTCGGAGATGGCGACTCGAATCTCTTCAGAATCGATGGCCAGTATTTTCGGAATCCCGGAGACCAGGTCGCGTCCCTTGACTTCGATGGTTTCGATATTTTCCGGCTCCGGATAGGCGTTCCCGATGGTGGTTTTGATGATTTCAGCGGTCCGCTCGCCGATCAAAAGATTGTACTTCCTTTTGATGTACTGCATGATCGCTGCATCCATTTTATCCCCGGCCACCCGGATCGATCGGCTGTACACGATTCCCGCAAGCGATATGACGGCGACTTCTGTCGTACCGCCGCCGATATCGACCACCATGTTGCAGGTCGGCTCCGTAATGGGTAGCCCGGCACCGATTGCGGCCGCCATCGGCTCTTCGATCAGGAACACCTCTCTTGCACCTGCGGATTCCGCGGACTCGCGAACCGCACGTTTTTCAACCTGGGTAATTCCGGAAGGAACCGCCACGATGATTCGCGGGCGTACGAAATTTCTACGGTTATGGACCTTGTGAATAAAGTGACGAAGCATGGCCTCGGTGACCTCGAAATCCGCAATGACTCCGTCTCTCATCGGGCGGATGGCAACGATGTTGCCGGGGGTCCGCCCCAGCATGTGCTTTGCCTCCATACCGACTGCCAGCACCCGGTTCTTGGCCCGTTCATCGGTTCGCACCGCCACAACCGATGGTTCGTTAAGAACGATCCCCTTCCCTTTTACGTACACCAGGGTATTTGCCGTGCCAAGGTCGATGGCCAGATCATTGGAAAATACACCCAAAACAGCATCAAAAAAAAGGCTCATGGTCCCTCGTTATGAATGAAATGGGTTCTTGTAGGAACTCGTCTTCCGATTTTGATTCGAACCTGCAACTCACTTTTTTCGATTTGAATTTTCACCCGCATTGGATAGGTCTCGCTATCAGAAATGCAAACCAATGACAAGCGGAATTATCGATTCGGCCGTCCTTTTCTGTTATTTTTTCCCTGCAAATCTCTGCGCTTGATGATCCACATGCGACAATAGCAAGATTCATGCCTAGGAACGAAAAATCATGCTTTGCACCCGGTTCAAACAACCGCCACAATGTTTCGCATCACCGCATCATGGATCATCGGTCTGAAGATTTTGATCTTTTCATTCTCCCTTCTCGGATGAACTCGATTGGTCAGCAGAATGACGGTGATCGATCGTTTAAGGTCCATCCAGAATGAGGTTCCGGTAAAACCCAGGTGTCCTACGGTTTCCGGCGAAAAACAGCCTCCGCTACTCGAGCCGGAAGCCGAGGGCATGTCGAAGCCCAATGCCCGATCCGAGATCGGTTGACGTCGCAGGAATTCTTTCAGCAAACTGGATTCAAACCGGCTCGATGGCCGGGATTCGTGAAATGCGGCAAGCAGTTCGGAAAGCAGCCTGTAAACATCGGAAGCTGTTCCAAAAAGGCCGGCATGACCTTCGATGCCGCCGGCCGCATGGGCGTTATCGTCATGCACCTCCCCCTGAAGCATGCGCTTTCTCCAGGGGCATTGTTCCGTAGCTGCAAACGGCTTGCAGGGTGCAGGATTGTCAAGATCGATGAAAAAGATATCTTCAAGCTCCAAAGGAGCATAGATCGTCCTGTCGACGAAACGATCCAGTCTCTCTCCCGATACCGTTTCGATCACCCACCGGAGCACCATGAATCCAAGGTCGCTGTACAGGACCTTCCTACCGGCAGGATAGGCCGGAACTTCCTCAATCAGGCGTTTTCTCAGGGCAGACAGACGCTGCTCCGCCGGCAATCGTCTCAATTCCATATAATATGGCCGATAAGCCGGATATCCGGAAGTATGCGTCAGGAGTTGCATGAGTGTGATGTCCTCCTTACCGGAGCCGGCAAACTGCGGCAGGATATGGACAATGGGAGTGGAAAGGGAAAGCTTCGAGTCCTGGATCAGCCGGATGACGGCAAGCGTGGTTGCAAGCGGTTTGGTCAGAGAGGCCAGATCGAAGACGGTATGCTCTGTCGTTTTCTGCTTTGTAAAGAGATTGGCGCACCCGTAGGCACGATGGAAAAGGACCGCATCGTCCTTTGCAGCCAGCAGCACGCCGCCCGGAAAAACCGAGTCAGAAACGGCATCCTGCATCAGTCGATCGACGAAGTTCATCGGGTTACGAGTTGCGGGTTACAGGTTGCGGTTTGCGCATTTTAGGCAATTTAGTCATTTTAGTCATTTTGTCATTTTATCATTTAAATCCTCGTCGCCGGCTCATCGAAGCGCAGCATCTTCCGGTCTGCATCCAAAGTCACGGCCACACCGAGCGGAACGGTTAGGTTTTTTCTGTGATGTCCGAAAGGGAACCCCGCAAGAATCGGTATGGCATCCTCTTTGAAGGCATCCGAAAAGACCTCGTATATGGATTCGATTCTGCCGCACCGGCGGAAAGATCCGAGTGCGATTCCGGCAATGCCATCGAAGCTTCCTGCCATCTTCATCTGTGCGAGCATCCTGTCGATGCGGTAGGGCGCCTCATCGACATCTTCGAACAAGGCGATGCTGCCGGAAAAGCTCGTTTGATAGGGGGTTCCGACCAGATGACACAAAGTGGTCAGATTTCCTCCGGCAAGGGGTCCTGAGGCTGTGCCAGGTTTCAACAAGACCCCTTTTTCCGCCCGAACGTCCGAAACGCCTTCTCCTGCAATTGCAGCATAAAAACTGTCCCGGGTCGCCTTCGAGGCTTTGGCCAGAGTCGTTACCGTGGGTCCGTGAAAGGTCACCAGGCCGCAGGTCGAATTGATAGCCGCATGCAGCGCCGAGATGTCGCTGAAGCCGACGAGCGCTTTTGGGTTTCTCCGGATCCTCTCGAAATCGAGCAGGGAAAGCAGGCGCATGGCCCCGAATCCTCCTCGCGCGCAGAGCACGGCTTTGATTTCGGGGTCTGCGAAAAGCCGGTTGACCTGCTCCGCCCGATGCGCATCGGTTCCGGCGAAATAGCCGTGCCTTTCAAAAAGACTCTCGGTGACCACCGGCCGGAACCCCATGCCTTCCAGCACCGTCAAGCCCCGCGAGAAAAGGTCCGAGTCGAAATGGCTTGCCGGCGCGACGATCCCGATGGGATCCCCGGGGCGCAGCCGTTTCGGTTTGATCCTCTTTATTTGCCGGCCGATCATGGAGGTTGTGTTTTTTAAATTTTCGAAGGTTCTTGACATCATTGGCACCCGATGCTACAAGTTTTCATTCGTCGGGGCGTGGCGCAGCCTGGTAGCGCACTTGAATGGGGTTCAAGGGGTCGGAGGTTCAAATCCTCTCGCCCCGACCAAATTTTTAAAAGGGCAAAGCGGATTGGGTAAACCCGATCCGCTTGTCGTTTTTAAGGCCGCATACAAACTTCATCATGCGCTCTTTCAAGCCGAAATGCCCAGTTTTTTAAATATTGATTTTAGATAATTCTCAAGATCATGGATATCCTTCCGGGCAATTTCAAACAGGCGTTTTGCATCCAATTTGTCGTATTCATGGACAATTAGATTCCTCAGTCCGGCAGCCCGGCTCATTTTATCGGAAAGCTCAAGGCTCAAAAATCCATTTTCAAAAAGAAGATGAAACATCTCACCGGAGCTTCCGGGTATGCCGAATGCCTCTTCGCTCACGATGTGCGAGCCGATATCGATGCAGTTTTCGATCGCCAAATGGAGATTGAAAGAAACGATCTCCTGACTGTCGATATCCTTTAAAAAAGATTGCAGATCCGTATCGGTCTTTTCTCCGATGCGGTTTATATGCTTCTGAACCAAACCGGATTTGAGAATGACAAGTTCAAGGTCGACCATGGAATGAGCCCCCCGCCACCTTGCGAATCAGACCTGACTGCATTTTATTGAAATGGTATTCGAAATCGAATATTTTGGATAAAGCCGTCATACGGAATCGAGCTATTTTTTGGGGATCTCTGACGACAACGCACCTGCCTTTTTTTAGAATCTGCCTGTTCAAGGCCTCACCCGAAAAATTCAGGGCGACAAGATGAACATCCCTCCTGAACAGCCGGGTGAGCTCGGATCTATACTGTTCAATCAGCCTGCTGACGATAGTCCGATCTCTTGAATCGAAAAGAAGGGCGATATCGAGGTCGCTTCCGACCCGCTGCTTCCCACTCACGTACGAACCGAACAGATAAACACCGACAACTTCAGCTTTGCCTTCAAAGAAATCTATAATCTGCTCTTCTATCATCCGCTGAGGCTTTCGATTTCTGATTCAGCTTCTATTCTATTGAGTGAGGCAAGAAACCAAGAATCTAAAAAGCTGATTCTACTACCATTGTTCCAGTATTCCATCATTCCAAGCAAGAATTGACCAAAGGTTATCATCGCCTTAACTTGAAATCAAGGATGCACCACCGGTTAGAAATCCGTGCTTTTTTTCGACCCGTTGAAATCAAACAGATGGCCGAGGAATTTAACACCGACCCGCATGAAATATTTGAGCTCTTCCAGAGAACGGATGGAGAGGGTCTTGCGCAGGAGAAATTTAGGACTCAGCGCCATTTTATAGAGACCTTTGGCCTGTTCCTGAACCTCACCTTGTGTGATTGGAGACTTCCAGACGCTGCTCCGCATGTCGAAATCGTCCCAGTTCTCGGTCAGCAGCCAGCCGTTATCATGCGCCGTCTGAAACAGCGGAGTTCCCGGATACGGCACCACGATGGTGGCCTGCAGGGAATCCACGAGCCCCTCTTTGAACAGCTTTCCGGTAAAGGAAAGAGTTTCCATCGCATCCGCTTTGGTCTCCCAGGGGTAGCCCACCATCGTGGTCACATGCGGTTCGAGTCCGGCCCTTTTTGCCATCCTGAAAGTCTCTTTGATCTGATCCACCCGGATGTTTTTGTTGAGCCGCTTCAGGGTATCGGCGTTAACCGATTCGAGTCCGATCAAAACCATGCGGAAATTGCATTTTCCCAAAAGCCTCCATTCTTCGGCCGCAAGTCCCCCGACCCGCATGTTGCAGCCCATAACGACTCTCTTTTGAAGACCCCGGTCCAGAAACCCCCTGCAGTAAGTCTTCAGCCACTTCCCCCGTGGAAAGCATCCGGCATCGTCGAAAATTTCCCTGATCCGATAGCAGTTCGCCAGGCTCTCGATTTCACCCAGGTGTCGCTCAGGCGATACGGTTCTGAAATGACTGCCCGGATACAGCGTAGCCCAGGAACAGAAAAGGCACCTTCCCCACCAGCAGTCCCTTGCCGCCATCTGATAAGTGCCGGGGGTGTATTTGAAATTTCCGTTTCTAAAGGCATACCGGTCGTATTGGGTGAGTTTCCGATCGATGATGGGTAGGGTGTCCAGATCCCCTGTGGGCTCCGAACGTCCGGTGGAGACGATTTTGCCGCCTGCCCTGAAGCAGAACCCCGGATTCAACTCCTGCAAAGATGTGCGTTTTCGAATGGTTGAACAGAGTTCCAACAATAAAAAATCGTAATCACCGCCCATGAGCACAAAATCGGTTTTGGAATGCGTAAGCGATTCTTCCGGAAGCGCCGTCACATGATCCCCCATCAGGGCGACTGCAATCTCCGGAGATTCCTCTTTAATCCTGTCAACGATTTTCCAGAATCGCCGGACCACCGGCGTCTTGACCTCAAGGGCTAAAAGATCCGGGGCCTGATTTTTGATTTCTGCAAGCCACGCATCGAAGGTCTGCTCCGATGCGATCCCGTCGTTCCAGGAGACCTCGAATCCGTTTTCTTTCAACAGGGTAGCCGCATAGGCCGGCACCACCGGGTAGATATAAGTAGGGCTATGAAACCATTGAAATTGACGGTTTTGCGAAAGAAGAGGAATTCCCTCGGCATCGTTTAATGGCGGGTATGCGATGGATACTTTCATGCGGCTCGCTTTGCAGTATTTTATTTGTCCGGATGTCCGGTTGTCCTGTTGAACTTATGCCAGTACCATGCCAGATGGGCGCAAAGCCATTCCCTGATTTTCAGAGTCGATCCGCTTCCCTTCTCGAAGATGCAAGGGACGATCGATGTCAAAATTAACCAGGGAAACTGCAATCTCGTCAATATTTTGGCAACACAAATCTCCTAACCGTGCCGAATGCACGCCATAAACAACCAACCATTCATTGAATGGTGAAGAATTTGCCCTTCTAGCAATTATTTGCCTAGCTCTGAACGGCTCGATTACTCATCCGATCGACTATAAACCATTTCAACTATTTAAATTTACATACGATTCAAGTGAATTCCAAAACTCCGGCACAGATCTTGCTCAACGGTTGTTTCCGTCAGGTTCTAAAGAAAGACCGTCGACCGTCCGATGACTGAATGGTAAGGACGCGTAATCATCGCAGACGGAGAATGGTTAAAAAATCAGATTTATTCCGGAGTCTTAGTCCAAATCATCGGATGTAATTCACCAGGCGGAGCCGTATCCGGAGAGTCAAAAAATGACCGGGAAAAGAATCTATTTTGACGCTTTTTCAACCCCCATTCCGGAAACAGCATCCCTAGGTTCTCTGGTGATCATCCAACCACCTGACGAACAGTTACTACCAATGGAAAACCAATGGAAAACCAATGGAAAAATTGATCAATGATTAATCCTTGCGGCGCCCACTACCTATCACCTACAAAGAATTTCAGGCGATTTTCCGTGCTCCTTTCCATCCATGACGCACCGGAAAGCAGCCAGCATGCCATCGGCAAGCACGCGCACCTTTCAAGCAGCATGGTGAACAACTACATCAAGCAGTTCAAGGCGGAAGGGTTTATCAGCATCACAGGCAACACCAACCGGACCCAGAGATACCATCTTACCCGAAAGGGGCATCAGGCTCTTCGCGAATCACTCCTTTCCTATTCTGCGGAGATTGTTCAGCTCTTTGGATCGGTAAAGCAGGAAATCGCCAAGATCCTGGAGGGCTATTATGAAGAAGGGATCCGCACCATCGCCCTTTTTGGCGCCGCGGAAACGGCCGAGGTGGCCCATGCGGCGATCAAGAAGACCCCGCTAGTCATGATCGGCGTGGTGGACAGCGATTTTGAAAAACACGGCAAACCCTTCAACGGGCTCTTGGTTCAACCGCCTGAAGAGCTCAAACGGATTCAGCCTGACGCTGTGTTGATCACCTCTTTTGCCCGGCAAAAAGAGATCGAAAAGTCGATTCGAAAATTTATCGGGAAAAAAACCAAAGTAAAGAAATTATCCGAACTGGCTTGAACCCAATGGCCCCCCATTGTCCAACCATTCAAATCGGAAACCGAACCATCGGCAAAGAGTATCCCACATACATCATCGCCGAGATCGGTATCAACCATAACGGCGACCCGAAAATCGCCGAACAGCTCATCGATACGGCAGCCGACGCCAAAGTGGATGCAGTCAAGTTCCAGAAACGCCATCTGCCCAGCCTTTACAAAAAGGAAATCCTGACAGATACCCTCAGATACGAGCAAAACTTTCAATATATGATCCCCATCCTGAAGGATGTGGAATTGAACGAGACCGACTATGCCGGACTGAAAGCCCATGCAGAGCGGAAAGGGCTCGATTTTCTGTGTACACCGTTTGACATCGCCAGCGCCGACTTTCTCACCCGCCTCGGGATCCCGGCATTCAAGATCGCCTCCGCCGATCTGACCAACCTGGAACTCCTGGCCCATGTCGCAGAAACCCGGAAACCGATGGTGGTATCGACCGGCATGTCCTATTGGGAAGAAATCGAAAAAGCCGTCCGCCTGTTGAAACAGAAGAATGCGGCATTCGCCCTGCTCCACTGCCGGAGCGTCTATCCGGTCTATCCCCGTGAGGTGAACCTGAAGATGATCAGCCAGCTCTGTCGCTTCGGGTGTCCGGTGGGGTATTCCGGCCATGATATCGGCATCACCATCCCCCTGGTGGCATCGTCTATGGGAGCCAGCATCATCGAAAAGCATATCACCCTGGATAAGAAGATGCGGGGGCCGGATCACAAGATCAGCCTGCTCCCGGACGAACTGAAACAACTGGTCCGGGATATCCGGGTGGCAGATCTGGCGATGGGCAAAAGCAAGCGGTTCCTCCTGCGGGGAGAAATCCTGAACCGTGAATTATTCGGAAAAAGCCTCATCGCATCGGTGGATATCGCAGCCGGCACACGGATCACCCGAGACATGATCAGGGTCCAGGGGCCGGGAAAAGGGCTGTCACCCAGCAAAATGGACGATTTGATCGGTACGACCGTTCTTCGCGAACTCAAAGAAGGCGAATATTTTTTCGAAGAAGACATCCAGGTCCAGGAGCAGTTCGACTTCAGGAACTCCTTTCGCACCCGTTGGGGTCTGATTTCGAGATTCAGCGACATGAAGGAGATCGTCTCCCATAAGCCCAAAGCCATCGAATTTCATCTCGCAGAAAAAGACTTTCATCTAGGCTATACCCCAAACGGGCATAAAGGACTCTCCCTGATCGTCCATGCCCCGGAATACATTGGAGACCACCTGTTCGATTTATGCTGCAAGAACGAAAAGCTGCGGGCGGAATCGGTTGCACTGGCCCGGCAGACGGTCGACCTCGCCCGGACCATGGCACCACATTTCAAGGGAGTCCCGAAAGTCATCCTCCATCCCGGTGCGATGAGCCTGAACGAAAAACTCGAAAGAAAGCTCCTGTCTCAGATCTTGAAGTCTTCTCTCCAGGAAATCGCTGCTGCCGATGTAGAAATTCTGCTTGAGAACCTTCCGCCCTACCCATGGTACTTCGGAGGGCAATGGATGGGTAACTTTTTCATGAACCCGGAAGAAATCCGTGACTTCTGCCGGGAAACGCGGCTCAATATCTGCTTCGATTTGTCCCACGCCGCCCTTTACTGCAATGCGAAGGAGAAAGATCTTGCAGCATACATCCGAACCGTAAAACCGTTTATCCGCCACATCCATTTTGCCGATGCATACGGCCTGGATGGTGAAGGTGTGCAGATCGGGGAAGGCGACATCGATTTCGAATCGGTGATGCCCCTTTTCGAAGATTACGAGGGGACCTGGGTTCCGGAGATCTGGAGGGGCCATCTGCAGAACGGAAAGGGATTCCTGGAGGCACTTTTCAAACTCAAGTCCTATGGCCTCTAGTGTAAATGGAATTCAGCGCGATAAAAAAGCCAAAAAAGTCTGGATTCCGGCTTCCGCCGGAATGACTAAATAGGGCTCCTATTTTTTATTAGCAGCAGTATGGCTGAATTGTTCAAGTATCTTCAATTGCTTCATTCTGTCCAACTCAATCCGGTTTTAATCGTTATGATATTTTTAGTAATCATCGCACGTGGGCTGAGAGTACTTTGTTTTTTAGACTATTACAGGAAAAGTTTTCACGATTACATACGAAAGGAAAGAAGACAGGAACAACGGCGGAACATCCCTTCCATTTATTCAATTTTTGATCAAAGAGAGTCTAGAGACAGGAGGGGCCAATGTAGCATCCCACCACTTAAATATGTTCCACCAGATAAATACGAGCTCTATTTCTATATATATCTTTTCCTTTGTTTTTTGAGTCTATCATTCAACATAGGAAAATCACCACTCCCATCTGCAAACGATATCCAAGATTTATAAGATGATATCGAAATATTCAAGTTTCGAATCTAAAATGTCGAAAGTAAAATTAACCATTCACTGAATGGACAATCTTAAAATCGAAATAAGAAACATGACAAGGAATTCCCGTTTTTCAATCATCGTCCCTGCATATAATGAGGAGCAGAGCATCCGGGATACGGTGCTTGAAATCCGGAGAGTGTTTTTGAAGCTGGAACATCCTTTTGAAATCATCATCGTAAATGACGGAAGCACCGACTTTACCGCAGACATCATCAACACGCTGGCAAACGACCTTCCGGAAGTAAAAACGGTTCAACTCGACCACAATTACGGGAAAGGGTACGCAATCCGCAAGGGGGTCGCCCGGGCAGACGGCGATTACATCGTCTTCATGGATGCCGATCTTGACATCCACCCGGCCCAGATCGATCGTGTCCTGAATGAATTCAGGGCCGATCTCTATGATGTCGCCATCGGCTCGAAACGCCACCCCGAGAGCGTAGTCGATTACCCGCTGTCACGGCGATTCATCAGCACCATTTACTACTGGATCATCCGATTTCTCTTCGGGCTTAAAGTTAGAGATACCCAGGCGGGGTTCAAAATCTATAAAAAGGAGGTGCTGCATGCCATCCTGCCCCGCCTCATGGTCAAAAAGTTTGCGTTTGATCTCGAGATGCTGGCGGCGGCTCACCGGCTTGGTTTTAAAATCATGGAATTTCCGATTCGGGTCACCTTCTCCCGGAAATTCGGCCGGATCAAATTAAAAGACTGCTGGTTGACCGGCATCGACACCCTGGCCATTTTCTACCGCTGCCGTCTGCTGGATTTTTACGATTATCCCGCAATCCTGAACACCGGCACGCCCAAAGTATCGATCGTCATCGCAGTCAAAGCACCCAACGGGAATCTGAAGCGCTGCATCGATGCGTGTCTGAGGCAAGATTATGAAAACTATGAAATTCTGATCGTGCCGGATCATGCATCCATGGTCCTGGACGTCGCGTTCAAGCACAACGAACGGATCAAAATCATCCATTCCGGGGCGGTGAATCCGTCGGTGAAGCGGAACATGGGAGCTACAGCGGCAACGGGTGAAATACTCGCCTTTTTGGATGATGACGCGTTCCCTTATCATGACTGGATATCCACCGCGGTTCGTCAATTCGGAAACAGGGAGATTGCAGCGGTGGGCGGTCCGGGCGTAAGCCCCCCGGAAAGCTCTCTGTTTGAACGAGCGAGCGGTTGCGTGTATGCGTCTCTGCTCGTATCCGGAACTTATCGCTACCGCTATACACCCCATCGATACCAGGAAGTGGATGATTATCCCTCTTGCAATCTTTTCGTACTGAAAACGGTGTTTGATGCGATTGGGGGATTTTCCTCACAGTACTGGCCTGGAGAAGACACCCTTCTCTGTCGGGAAATTGTCGCCGGAAATAAAAAAATCATCTATGATCCCCATGTGATCGTGGAGCACAAACGGCGCCCGCTGTTCCTCAAACATCTAGCGCAAATCAGCCGGTATGCGATTCACCGGGGGTATTTCGTCAAGCGATGGCCGGAAAATTCCTTAAGGTTTGCATATTTTGCACCTTCCCTTTTCGTCCTTTTTATTTTAAGCGGCTTCCCCCTGGCACATTTTCCCGTTTTCAGGAAAATTTATCTTTCACTGCTTTTTGCTTATCTGGGAATCAGTCTTATCGCTTCCATCAATATCTCAGGGATTTTTCTCACTGTTCTCGAGTTCACCGGTATCGTTTCCACCCATATCACATATGGCGTCTATTTTATGATCGGACTATTCAAATCGAACCTGACCCAGCACAAGGTGGTTTCCGAACAAACTGCCTTGAGGACGACTCGGCTCAAGCGTAGAGTCGATTTCCCCGAATCTTATCCTTTACATCATCTCGGGCAGGAGGATTTGTCGAATTTGAAAAAGGGAGACGTTTCATGTTGATCGTCGGTACCATGTGGGCGCGAGGCGAAGGGAGTACATTAAAGAGAAAAAACGCAAGAAAAATCTGCGGCAAACCGATGATTTTCTGGGCATTACAGAACGCATTGGACGCCGGATTCATTGATGAGATCTTTGTATTTACAGAAGATCCTGAACTCGCAAATATTACAAGGGATCTAGGGTGCCATGTCATCGATCGACCAAAGGAGATGATTTTTTATAATGGCGGTTTTTCAAATCCCATGGAATGGGACCATTATTTTAAAAAACAAATGTCGACCCTCATTCAAACCCCTCCGGATATATCGGTTGGGCTCAACTGCAATATCTGTCTACTGAAATCTGAATCTTTACGGCAGATGTACATCAGACTCATGGAAGATGAACTGGCTGAGGTCATCTTCCCTGTAGTGAGAACCGAACCCCATCTTTACATGGAGAATCCACAAACCGGATACTTGTTTCCCATTTGGGAAGATCCCGGTCTGGATCGTCAGAAGTTCCCAAAATTGTATCGTAAAATCGGAGTAACGATCAGCCATAATCGGAGATCCGCAAATCACGCATACCATCGAAATCTGCACCACGAGGTTTCTTTCGAAGAATCCTTCGACATTCATTCCGAACAGGATTTGAAATTAGCTGAATTTTTTTTGTCTCAGAGGCTATACTCTTCGAAAAATGTATCCCATATCGACCCGAAACGTATCCATCATCATTCCCACTCTTAACGCAGAGTCGGCACTTCATCGTTGCTTGACTGCGATACGGAGCCAGGTTGGAGGAAACGCGGTTGAGATTATCATCGCAGACGGCGGTTCAACCGATAACACCGTTTGTATTGCCGAATCTTTTGGCGCGAGAATTTTCCCAAATCATCTGAAAACCGCAGAATCCGGTAAAGCAGTGGGGATTCGAGCAGCAACACGGGAGCTCCTATGCTTCATCGATTCGGATAATATCTTGCCTGAAGAAAATTGGCTGATGAAAATGATTGCTCCCTTTCATGATCCGAATATCATCGGAGCCGAACCTCTCTACTATACATACCGAAGACAGGATCCTTTTCTAACCCGCTACTGTGCCATTCTGGGAATGAATGATCCAATCTGCCTTTATCTTGGGTTCTATGACAGGTTCTCGGATTTCACCGGCCATTGGACAGGGCTGAACATGGAAACCGAAGAATCTGAACATTTTATAACCGTAACTTTAAGGCACTCGCCGATGCCGACAATCGGTGCAAACGGATTCTTTATCCGGAAATCGACTCTGAAAGAGTTGCCGCAAAAAGATTTTCTTTTCGATGTTGACGTCCCCAAGGAGCTTGTTGAAAAGCTGGGCCACATCAAGATCGCAAAGGTAAAAACCGGAATCATCCATATTTATGCCACGACACATAAAGATTTTACACGAAAACAGACACGGCGAATCCGAGATTTTTTCCATTTTAAATCCAAACGGGCATCCACCGGTTATATGTCCGCCAGATCTTTAATCAGAATTTTCTGGTTCTGCATCTTCGCCGTTTCGTTCTTACCCAACCTGATCTGGGCATTGATGGTCTTTTACAAACGGAAAGATAAAGCCGTATTCTATCACCCAATCGGCTGCCTGGTAACTTTTCTCATCTATGCATCCAACTTATTTCATTCATTCTTTGGCAGGCCCGGTCAATACGACAGAAAGACCTGGACTCAGATTGATTGCGGTAAGCGGGGGCTATACAAATGACCGAACCATATTCTATTTTAATTCCCATAAAGAGACTTTTAACCAAATGGAAAATTCAATGATAGAACCAATCGTATGTAATAAGTTCTCTGATAAATTCGACCTGTATGATATTGCTCGCAGGTCCATCTGTGATCGATACCTTCTTCTCCGGTATATTTTAAAGGGAACGGGGGTTGACTATTCCGATCATATGTCTACAAGCTGGCTGAAACTATGGGAAATAAGCTCCGTTCTTCTGTATGGAAACTTTACACGCAATCAAGTTGTTCTGGACGCTGGAGGAACGGGAACCGTATTCTCATTTCTTCTTGCGGCAGAAGGATGCTGCGTGGAGACGATAGATATCAGCGGGCAAAAGGTAATCGATGCAGATAGAATTGCGGAGCTTCTAAGAATCCAAATGAAAAATTACTGCGGTAACATGCGTTTTATTCCTGCAGATAATCGGTACTATGACAAAATAGTAAGCATCTGTGTCTTGGAGCATATGTCCTTAGCTGATCGATTATCGTTTTACCAGGAGTGCAGCAGAGTACTTAAGCCTGGGGGGCTGGTGTGCTTTACTTTTGAAGGAGCTTTAGCCGAGAATGAAGTGATGAAACCTATGACAGCATTAGGGTTTCATACAGTCGGTAATGAGACCTTTTCTCGCCGTTCAATTGATTTTGGAACGACTAGATCCGGCGAAACTATACGACACCGGCCATTTGGTTCTTTCTTTTTCAGGAAACCTGGAACCTTAAGCCCTAAGCCGATCCCTGGGTATGTAACCACCGAAGCATTTCCAAAATTAAATTTGCCCATTCCCGACCATATCAGGAGTATCCTGGAAATGGAGCAGTTAAAGCAACATAAATTCGATGAGGGTTTCGACTACCATGAGCATTCACAATATGCTTAGATTGAATAGAAAAGATTGCGCTTCGTATTACTCCTTTCCAAAAACGAGTTATCCCGTGAATACTGCCCAGATCGGCGTGGGATATTGGGGTCCGAATCTGCTGCGGAATTTGATTTCAAACAAAGACTGTTGGATAAAAAGCATCTTTGATCCTTCACATCAACGCCAGCAGTATGTAAAAAGCATCTATCCATCCATCGAAATTGCGCAAACTTTGGAAGATGTCATGACGGATCCCGAAATAGATGCAGTGGTAATTGCAACTCCAGCAAAAACTCACTTTGAACTGGTTGTTAGTGCTCTTGAAAACGGAAAGCACGTGCTCGTTGAAAAACCGATGGCAACTTCAGTTTCGGAGGCGGAAAAGATCGCAGCCCTGGCAGACAAAACCGGCCTGATTGTGATGGTCGGTCATACGTTTATTTATAACTCAGCGGTCCGATATCTAAAAATGTTGATCGATTCAGGTGAGTTGGGAGAGATTCGATACATATACAGCCAGCGGGTCAATCTTGGGCGCATACGCTCTGATGTCGATGCCCTTTGGAATTTCGCTCCCCACGACGTGAGCATTATCCAATACCTGCTGAAGGATCCTTCCCCCATTTCGGTAATGAGAAAAGGGATGGACTATATCCAAAAGGGAATAGAAGATGTTGTATTTATGAATATTCATTACCCCGATAAGATTATGGCGCATATTCATGTCAGCTGGCTTGATCCCAGTCGGATTCGGAAGATGACGATTGTTGGTTCCAGAAAAATGGTGATCTATGACGATATCGCCATCAATAAGATTGCTATATATGACAAGGGAATAGACAGAATGGCTGTTCTCGGGGAGCATATGGATTATGACCATTCAGATTTTTTTAATTTCAACCACCGCTCCGGAGATGTAATTTTACCGAAAATAGATTCCAAGGAGCCTTTAAAAGAAGAAATTTCCCATTTCCTGGACTGTATCAAAAACAGTACCCCCTGTTTGACAGGGCCCGAACATGCTAAAAAAGTAATTCAAATTTTATCACAATGAAGATCCCGTTTAACAATCTATATGCGCAGTATTTGAGCATTCAAAAAGAAATCGATTCGACAATTGAGAATGTAATCGCCGAATCGGGTTTTATCTGCAGCAAGTTTGTCAAAGAATTTGAAGCTGGGTTTGCTGCCGCACTCGATGTTCCGCATTGCATATCCTGTGGAAATGGAACCGACGCCTTGTTTATCGCCTTACGTTCTCTGAACCTAAGAAAAGGAGACGAGGTCATTACCCCGGCAAACTCCTGGATTTCTTCCGCTGAAGTCATCACGCTTGCCGGCGGTCGTGTGGTCTTTTGCGACATCGATCGCGATACGTATACGCTTGATCCTTTGAAGGTGGAAAAGGCAGTGACCCAAAAAACAAAAGGTATTATCGCCGTTCATCTTTATGGGCAACCTGCAGATATGACGCGTCTCATCTCGATTGCAAGAGATCACGGCCTATGGCTAATCGAAGACTGCTCCCAAGCACATTTTGCTCTTCAAGGGCAAAAGTACACTGGCAGCATGGGTGATGCTGGAACCTTTTCCTTCTATCCTGGAAAAAATTTAGGCGCATTCGGAGATGCCGGTTGTATCCTTACATATGATTCTGAGCGGGCAGAATTTATCCGCAAATTTGCCTGCCACGGCAGCCTGATTAAGGGTGCCCATGAAATGGAAGGGATCAATAGCAGGATGGACGGACTTCAAGCGGCAATCCTTAGCGTCAAACTCAGGCATATCGAAGCCTGGACGAATCGACGACGGCAGTTGGCTGGGTTATACAACGAGTTTTTAGCGGATATAGCGGAAATAACTCTACCGAAACTGAGGGTCGGTTCAACCCATGTTTTTCATCTGTATGTCATTCGAACTGGAAAAAGGGATGAGTTGAGACGTTTTTTAGCCGATGCGGGAATTGGTACGGGAATTCATTATCCAACTGCCTTGCCATTTTTGCCTGCCTATAAATATTTGAACCATTCACCGGATGATTTCCCGGTGGCATTCATGTGCCAGAACCAAATCCTATCTCTTCCGATATACCCTGAAATGACTGAAGAGATGGTGGGTTTTGTCGCTCACCAAGTAAGACAATTTTTCAATAAATAGCTTCAAAGTAATGAATGATAACACGAAATCCTTCTCCTCCCCAAAAATCAATCGAAGTTCCCATATAACGTGCAATATGGGAGACGGCTCACTTTCAAACGCAATCAACCGGATCTTTCAAAGCCTGCCCCATGTCGCTAAGGAATGCCTGATGGTGTTGATTGCCCCGTACTGGTTGCTCATGGGGTGCGCGCAATATGTAGGCCACATGCGCGGCAAGGGGCTCTATATCAGCCAATCTATCAGAAAAAACTCGATAAACGATCATACGGGGATCAATACCATCGCAAATTGGATGAAGCGCTACGGCTATTGGGGAATAAACTTCGAAAATATGGGTAAACCACTCGGGCTGACCTACCCTCCCCTCACCTATTTTCTTTGTCGAATTTTCGGCCCCAGCGGTTTTTTTATTCTATGCAATATGCTCTTTCTTTCTTTAGGGGCTTACTTGGCTCTGACAGTTGAACACAGCCTGCTCATCTTGCTCCCCTATGTCCTGGTCTCTCCGTTTTATAAAAACCATTTCATCATTTGCGGCCGCTTTGATTCAATCGCCATCATCCTTTATACTCTGATGCTCGTTTTTTTCCATAACGGGGCGAGCACCGGTGTACTTATCCTGTTTTTGCTGATGAGTCTCCTGCATCCCAGCATGCTGATTTTGGGGAGCATTACCTGCGGAATTGAATATATTGCAGGAAACATTTCCATTACAGAGTTTCTCGTTGTGCCCCTGTTAACAGTCCTGTTGATATCTCCATGGCTTTTCCCCTACGTCTCCAACGCAAGGGTTACCGGAAATATCGGCCACTCATGGAAACCGCTCAATTTCAAGGACAATACCCGGCAACTGTCCGTTCAGATCCAAAAAACGGTTTTCTTCGGATTATTCGCATTCACCTACATGGGAATGCATTGGAATCTGGAGACGTCTTTGCTTCTGCTGTTGCCGCTGCTGCTTGAAATCAATGATTATGCAACCGGCATGTTTTTCAATCGGTTCTCCATAGATCTTTTGAAGGTGAACGTCGGGCTCTACTGCCTGGCCCATCAATGGTCGGTAATACTTGTGATTTTATACCTGTTGTCGATCTATTATTATGCGTCTCCTTCACAAAGGCAGGGGTTTGAGATCAGTACCATGCGTCTTGAGACTGGTGCGTTTCAACGTCTAAAAGCTTTTTTAGAACCGATGGGGGGCAGGAAATGCCTCGTCCTTTCCACCATCGCAAACGCCGACGCCTGGCGGACGGAAGCAAAACACATGAGTTTGTTGTTTCTGGTCAACTCGTATAGAGCGGTTCCGACATTCTTAAACTGGTTTCCTGTAAGGGCGGATGAAACGATCACCGCCGAAAGATTGCTGACGGAAGCAGACAGAGTAGGCGCCGAATTCATGATCGCCACCGGGAATGTTTCCATTCCGGAGAAGTCCTCTGAGTTCTTGGGCCGTATGGTGATCCATAAAATCGGCGATGTACCGCCTATCGTCTTGACCGCCTATCGCATTAAAAACGCGAAGGGGCTGCTGGAACCCCACGCAACATTCACTTTGGACAAGAACCGTATATCCGTCGATGTGCAAAAGGGGATCCAATACACACTTCATCTTATGAACACCAAGGGATGGCGCGCGGAATGCGACGGTATCCATGTGGACCTGCTGGATGATTCGCCCGATATCTGCTTTACAGCGCCTAAAAGCGCAAGCCTGATACTGCGGCATGCGTATCGCAATTATTGGGGAAGTCGATGAGTCATTTGGATACCATTCTCACCTTGGCACCCGTCTATTCACCGAACGTCGGGGGAAGCGAATCTTTTTTTGATCAACTGGAACAATATCTTCGATCGAAAAAGGTCCGGCGGATCATTATCACTTACAAACCTCTGACCAACCGTAAAAAAGCTGCTTTTGTGGAGCAGAAGCCATGGGTTACGATTGTGCGCATTCCCTGGCCGGGTCGGGGGCTTTTCTACATCCTTGAACCTTATCCAGTTCTGCTCTTCCTGTATTTGTTTCCGGGTATCTTTTTCGGTGCGCTTTTTACGCTCTTGCACAACCGGCGGAAAATATCCGTGATTCATGCTCATGGACTTGCCTGCGGAGCTGCTGCTGCGTTTCTTGGTCCACTTTTTGGAATCAGACGGGTATTGTCGCTTCATACCATCTATAAATTCAGGCAAAGGCCCTGGCTGGCTCGCATTGTAAGAAAAATCTTCAATCGAATGGATGCGTTGCCTTTGCTGGCGGCCGGGTGCCGCGACGATCTAGTGGCGATCGGAGTACCGGATCGAAAAGTCCAGGTTTACAACGACTGGGTCGATTTGGATCGATTTCGAATTCTAAATAAATTTGATTGCAGAAAGCGGCTGCAGTTGAAAGAAGATGCATTTATCCTTCTTTTTCTGGGGCGCATGGCACCTGAGAAGGGCGTAGAACTGGTTGCCAGTGTCGCACAGGATGAAAGGTGCCGGGACATAATCTTTATATTCGTGGGCGCCGGGCCGCTGCTCAAGGACATGAAAGAGCTGAATGTTCGGGAAAATATTCATGTCGTTGGAGAGATCGAGAACCAGGATGCGATCTATTATTTCAACGCGGCCGATGCACTGATCTGGGGATCGGTGGATGCAGACTATATCGGAAGAGTCACCATCGAAGCATTGGCCTGCGGATTGCCCGTCATTCTACCCAATGAAACCGAATATTTCGGTACATCCCAGCCTGTAAGGTTTGAACTGCCCGAAGCCATCGGACGAATTACAGCCAATTCTGAAACCCGAGTCATTGAACTGCTTCAAAAAATCAAGAACGGTGATATTGTTTTCGACCGCAATGCTTGCCGCAGATATGCCTTTGAAAAATATGGACCGGCAAACGGCGGCATCATCTTCGCAACGTACTCATGTTAAGAATATGCCAGATGTCCTTTTAATAAATCCCCTATCGATCTTCAGGAATGTCTCGGAAAAATCAAATCTCCGCAACTATAAGGTCAGCGGAGTAAAAACCGGGGTCTGGCCGCCCCTCGGCTTAATGTACATTGCGGCGGAGTTGCGTAAAAGCGGAATTTCGGTGGGAATCCTCGATGCCTTTGCCAAAGAGTACTCGCTCGATCAGACTCTTGAAGCGATCCGCCGGGAGGAACCGAGGATCATTGGCATTTCCGCAGCAACACCCCAAATTCGAGGAGCATATCAACTGGCGTCCGAAATCAAACGCCAATTCGGCCGGAATATTCTTGTCTGCCTGGGCGGGCCCCATGTATCATCCGACCCCCAATTCATGGACCGAGTCGATTGCTTCGACTTTGCCGTGTTGGGTGAGTCTGAATTGGAATTTCCGGGGATCGTGAAGGATTTGTTAAACGGCGGGGTCCCGGAAAGGATCTATCGTTCTGATCCCCCCGTGGATCTCGATGCCTTGTCCGTGCCGGACAGATCCGAATTTGACATCAATGACTACTTTAAGACGGAACAACCCTGTTTTACAGTCATAACCTCAAGGGGATGCCCGTATAAATGTATTTTCTGCAGCCGTGCGGCCATAACCGACAAGGTCAGGTATCGGAGTCCGGAATCGGTACTGGACGAAATCGGGCGGTGCTTGGAAAGATGGGGCAGAACCTTGGTCTTTCTGGATGACACATTTGGAATGAGCAGGCTGCATGCCACCCGCATTCTTGAGGGAATTATCGACAGGGCTTACGACCTTCGGTGGACCTGTAATACAAGAGCCCACCTGATCGACCGGGATTTTATCGACCTGATGAAGCGGTCGGGCTGCTATATGCTTCTTTTCGGCGTCGAATCCGGCAGCGAACACCTGCGGAATCAAATCTTAAAGAAACATGTGTCTGATGAGGCAATTCGAAACGCGGTATCACTCTGCAAGGAATTTGGTATTCTCTCGGGGCTTTATTTCATGCTGGGATTCCCCGGGGAGACCCGGAAGGAAATGGAAAAGACGGTTAACATGGGAAAAGACCTGGGAGTGGATCTCATTACAGTTCATCCGACGGCCATCTACCCCGGCTCACAACTGCAGAAAACGTTACAGGAAGAGCGCGGCATCGACATCAATGCCTACTGGACGGAGTATGCAAAGGGCACATTGTCGTTTGAGGAAATCCCATCGGTTTATATTCCCGAAGAGATGGATCTCCGGTACATCCAGGAAGCGCGAAAGCGTGCATACAGGAAGTTTTATTTCAGGCCGTCTGTCATATGGGCTCACCTGAAAAACGATATGGCCTCCCTGAAAGACTTGAAACGAGACGCTGTCATCGCCGTCAATCTTTTCCGGCATGGAAAAACGTCGAAGGATTTGAAGTAAAATCTAGGACGATTTACGGATGAACGTCGTTTTGATATTTCCACCCACAACGGTATACGGCAATGACCCGACCCGGCCGACTCCCACCCCTCCCCTTGGCCTGCTTTACATCGCCGCCGTGCTTGAACGCGACGGGCACGCCGTAACGGTGATCGATTCGATTGCCGAGGTAAAAGGTGAAGTTACGGTTCAGGGTAACGGCCGGCGATACGGCCTTGGATATGAAGCGATCGCGGACCGTGTCAAAGGCGTAAATCCGGATATGGTGGGCATCAGTTGTATGTTTACTGCATATGCCGGAGATGTCCATCGCCTGAGTCAAAGCATCAAACGTGAGGTTCCGGATGTCTTTCTTGTGACCGGCGGTGCATATGCCAGCGCCTACCCCCGATACATCCTTGAAGACAGAAACATCGACTGCGTGGTCCTCGGAGAAGGTGAAGCCACCATGATAGAGATCATGAAGCATCTTTCGGGCGACTTGAGGCTGGATGAGATCAGGGGGATCGCCTTCCGGAAAGACGGCATCATTACTGAAACAAAGAGAAGACCACCCATTTCAGACATCGATTCGATACCCTTCCCGGCCCGGCACCTGGTGGACATGAATGTCTATGTCAACGCATCCTTTAACGGTGTGTATGCGTTGAGAAGTCCGTCTTTGACCATGATTACCTCGCGCGGCTGCCCTGAAGACTGCATCTATTGCACGGTCAAAAACATATGGCACCGAAAATGGCGCGGCCATTCGGCAAAAAGGGTCGTGGATGAAATAGAACTCCTGCAGCAGCAGTACGGTATTCGTGAAATCTATTTTATGGATGACAGTGCTGCAGTGTCCCGCAGGCGTATGCATGAAATTTGTGATGAAATTACCCGTCGCGGCATCGACATCAGCTGGACGCTTCCCAATGGCGTGGCTTATTGGACCCTGGATCGCGACCTGGTGCGTGCCATGAAACGCGCCGGCTGCTATCGGTTAACGTTCGGAAT
>QZKK01000105.1 GCA_003599475.1 Desulfobacteraceae bacterium | reverse complement strand
GTTCCTGCACATCGACAAAGCAAGCGGGGTCCGCCGCCATAAAAGCAACCCCACCACCGAAGAGAGAAGCGCAGAGCGGATCGCAGCCTATGAGGCGGTCATCGATTCTTGCGTCCAGTTGGCGGCACTCAAGGCCGATCAGTTCTTCCAGCTCACCCTGGACCAGGCCAAAACGCTGAAAATCGCAAACCTCAAGGCCGAAGGAGTCGCGCATTTTCAAGCCAAGTGGGACTACTTCGAAGTGTTGACATTTGTCACCAATGCCGCGGCCGATAAAACCGCTATCAAAGCCGACTACGACGCGGTCAAAGCCGCATTCATCAACGCCCGAAACGCCGTCAACGCATGCGCCACCGTGGACGAGGTAAAGGCCGTCAAAGCAACCTGGCCTGCGCTTTAAAAGGAGACTTTCCATGCCAAGCTTCACCGATCAGCTCTCACAGCTCTATAAAGACTACCTTGGCCGGGAGCCGGACACAAATTCCGCCGGCTTTCTAAACGCCATGGAATCCGGAGCCATGAGTGCAGACGATGTGATCAACCAGATCCTTTCATCCGTCGAATACAACCAGCGAGCCGGCGACATGCTGACCAATACCTACAAGGATGTCCTCGGCCGGGATCCGGACCAAGCCGGATATGATAGTTGGATGGCGGGGCTTACCGGCGGCACCGTGATGCCGGACGATCTTTCGGGGCTTTTCAAGGGAAGCGAGGAGTTTCTCAACATGCCGGCAGCCGGCGGCGCCGGAAGCGCAAACGATGCGCCCGCCCTTTTCGATCTTCCCACGTTGACGGCCGATATCTTTCCAAAATCCGGTGTAGACTGGTCGAATCCCGCCCTTTCCGGGATGACTCCGTTTATCACCGACTGGCTTTCGAAACTGCCCGGGCTGCTGGACACCCTGCCCGCCACACTGCAATCGATGTACGGAAAGACCATGCAGGATTCTCTCTCGCCGGATGCTTTCCAGGGGACGTTAAATCAGCTCATGGCAAACAATATGCTGGACTCCAGTGTAGCAGGGGATGCAATGTCGAAGACGGCAACGGAGATTTCGAAAGCGGTAGGGGAAAAAGCCTATCCGAGTTATCTCACCGGGCTTTCGCAAAAGCTGACCGCCCCCAATCTTTTGCAGTCGCTTTCCCAGATGTTTCAGACAAACGAAAATCCGCTGGCGCCCTTTGAGCTTTTTGCGCAAACCTATCTGCAATAAAGGAGGAAGATCGAATGGCAGCCTGGATGATCCCTGCGGCGATGATAGGGTCTGCTTTGATCAGCAAAATGGGCGGTGGAAGCTCGGGCAAAGAAACCACCAGCAAAGCCCCCGCCCCCTGGGAAGGCGATCAAAAGCTTTTCTGGGACGATTTCGTAAACAGCTTCTACGGGCTTCCGAAACCCGCAGGAGCCGCCGGCGGCGGAAGCGCCGGCACAGGATCTGCGACAAGCGATCTTTCGGCGCTGTTCAATGCATCCATCAACAAGACAGCGCTCCCGGAGTGGTCTTACGGAGGCTCCCAGGATAGCCGGCTGCGACAGGATACTGTGAAAAACCTCATCGCAGGCGACGGGTTTTATACGCTTTCTCCGGCTCAGCAAAAACAGCTTCTGCCGATCCGGGCACAGATGCTGCAGGACCCCGGCGAGCATGCCCCCCCCGGACTCCTCGATGCGGTGAGATACAGCGTTTCCGATCCGGCCGCGTTTGCCTCCGCATTTGCCGGAGGCCCGGCCGCCGCCGGGGAAGAAGGAGACGCCCCGAAATCCTTCAAGGATATGCTGGGGGAAGATACCGAATTTCAAAAAAGCGCCTTTCAGGAGTGGCTTTCGGCCATGTCCGGAAACACCACCGGGTACCTCGATTCGCTGCGCGGGGTGAAAGACACCTATCTTGCCCCCCAGACGGTAAGAATCGGCGGCAAAAGCATGCGGTTTATCCCGGGCGGCGCCCGGCGCTCTGCAGACAGCCTGCTCGACGTGATGGGGAAAGAATTCGGCATGAAGGAAGGGGAGGCCAAAAGAAAACTTTCCTACGGGATGGAGTTTACCCCGAATAAAGCCGATCGCGATTACTTGAATGTGCTGATGCCGCTTGTCATGCAGATGCAGGGGAATCGCTACGGGATTCCGACGACCACCCAAACCGGATCCCTTTCCCCCAGCATGACAAGCCAGCTCGCCCAGGTGCTTCAGCTCTACAACGCAGGCAAAGACATCTTCGGATCCGGCGGCAGTACCGGGGGCAATACGGCTGCCGATGCCGGGAGTTTTTTAGGATTTCTCGGTGCGGAATAGCAGAAGATAAGAGAGGGTCACCATGGGAATACTCGACAGCCTGATTCATGCCGATGCCCTGGGCCGCCATGAGCTTACAGCCGCCCTGCAGGATTTAAGACAGGGGACCGAAAGGGAGCGCACCCAAGGGGTGTTGAATGATTTTTTCCGGTCCGGATCCTATAAGAGTGCAGATGACGTGTGGACCTTTGCAGCCCAAAGAAAGCTTTCTCTTCCGCAGGCAATCGGGCTGCTTGAGCTTTCGGGAAAGTTTCAGAGCCTGATCCCGAAGCGGTATGGCCCGCTCCAGACCGCGGCAGCCGACAGCAAGACGTTTAAGCCGGGGACCGTCTTCCAGCAGGGCCCCGAAGGAAAATACAGCACTTTGCAGGAGCCGAAAGATGAAAAGATCGAAGAGGCGCCGCTCTATAACACGATCACCCGCGAGGTGGCCACATACCCCAAGGCGGAGGCCTCCAGGATCAAGATGAGTGCTCCCTCGATCTATCAGACCGAGAAAGAGCGGACAGGAGATGAAGGGTTCAAGACAGTCGACCTATACGGCCCCGGACTCGGCGGGAAAATCCGAAGCGTTACGGCCAAGAGCCAAGCGGATTACGATCGATTCATCTCGCAAGGATTTAAGGAGGGAAAGCTTTCGGCGGAACCCGGCTACTACAGCCCCCAGCAGATGATCGACGACACCCGGGCCTATTACGATACGCTTTCCCGGGCCATGATCGATCCGGAATTTAAAACCGTCCGATCCGAATACAAATCGCAGTACAACCAGCTCATCCGGTTTCTAAACGAGGATCTAGCCAGGGTCTCCCGGGGCGAAAAACCGCTTTGGATGACCGGTGAAAGAGAATTTGCCCTCCCCGGGGGAGATGCCGCAGCCGGCGGAAAAAAACGCCTCAGCTTCGATAAAAAATCCGGGTGGTCCGAATGATCGAAGTCGAGATCCCCGAAAAAAACGTGGTGGTGGAATTCCCGGACGGCATGTCCCGGGAAGAGATGCAGGCTGCAATCGAGAAGAAGTTTTTCGGAAAGGAAGCCCCTCCGAAAAAGCTTCCCCGGTGGGAAGAGCGCGCCGGGGCGGCAAAGGATCTGGGCAAAAACCTTGTGGGCGGCGCAGAAGCCCTGATGCATCTTGGCTCGGGAGGCGTGATGTGGCCGGCCCAGAAGGCGATGGGAGTCCTTTCCGGGATCACCCGTGAGCCGGCGGACGAAATCACGGCTGCGATCGAAAAAAACAGGAACATCCCCTTCGTCCAGCGGATCATCGATAAGGACTCGTACCCGGCGCTCAAAGAAGGCGACCTCGATGTCACCCACAAGATGGCCTGGGCCGATGTCGGTGGAAAGTATCTGGCTTTTCCGACCGTTGAAATGGTCGATGGAAAACTCACCGATCTTGAATCCGCCGGCATCGATCCGGTAAAGCACGCGATAGAGAACAAAAACTTTATCGAATTTCCGACCCCCGAGGAGGCGGACCGCTTCTCGAAAGACTATAAGCGCTACTGGGAAACCAACAAGCCTCCGTACGATCCAAAGACCATGCAGTTTACCCCCGGCTTTATGGGCGGAGCGTCGGCTCCCCGGTACCGCCTGAGATTCGATACGGAAAAGGCCAGGAAGGCCGAGGAGGCGTTAAACCAGTTTGTCTACCAGCCCTACACCGAGGAGGGGAAAAAGGCTGTCGAAGGGGCGATCGGACCTGTTCTCAACCTGATGACGACCCCATCCCGTATGGCCCGGGAAGAGCTCGATCGAATGGGTTTCCCCATGCTCGGGTATCTCATCGAGATCGGAGGCGATCTCGTGTCCTTCAAGCTTGCCCATGCGGGTGCCGGCGCCGGCGCCAAGGCGCTGCGGACAAAAGCCCCCTGGGAGCGCCCGGTGACCGCAGCCGAACCGCTGGACGCCACCCGGACCAAAAGCGAGGTTGTCACCCGCACGGCCGGGGAGCGGGCGGCCACCCCGCAACGCCCGCTTGACCGCCTTGCCCGAATGGAAGAGACCTTGAGAGCGGAGCGCTATCCGGAGCCTCAGGAGGCATACGAACAAGGGCGCAGCACCCTTCGTGCAGGAGAGCTCGAAGAAACCTTCAAGGACACAATCCCCGAAGATAGGCTCAAGCGCGACGACTGGGTAAAGGACGGAAACATCGAGGTCACCGATTTTACCAGAAAGGCTTTGGTGGATTTCAACCTGAAGAAAAAGCAGCCGGCCGAACCCGACGAGGTCCAGACGCTGACTTTGACCGGAGGCCCTCCCGGCTCCGGGAAAACCACTGCAAAGGATGCCGCCGGCGCAGATCGGGTTCTCGATGCGTCTGCCGATGTCGTAAAAGAGCAGGCGGACTACCTCGAGCTTGCCCCCCAGTTTCACGAGACAAGCTCAGCGATTGCCAAAGAGATCGCAGATCAAGGCGTCGAAAAAGGGTATCATGTTCATTTCGAATCGCTTCTAAACAATTTTCCCTATTTAAAAAAACTCATCGATCGGCAGCTTTCGCGCGGCGGCAAGGTAAATATCGGGTATACCCATGTCGATCCGGTGACATCCCTTGTAAGATCCCGGGCGCGGATGGAGCAAGCCGATCCGGGAAAGCGCCGCGAGGTGCCAGCGCAAGCGATCGCAGATACACACAATAAAGGAATTCCGACCTTTTTAAAGCTTCTGGAAGAATACGGGAAGGATCCGCGGGTAAACTTCGATCTCTTCGACAACAGCATCGATTTCGAAAAGCCGGTGCACGTCTTCGAAAAATCCGGGGTCGAACATCGAGTCCTATCTTCCGAGCTGTTTGACAAAATCCGCCGGACCGAGTACCATAAGGTGGAAACTTCGAAAGGAGACTACCGGTATGAGCGGACCAAACCCGAAACCGAATCCGTTTTTGAAGGAAAAGACGCCGAAATCCGATCCCGGATCGACGCCAGCATCGACTGGAACCGAAACAGGCAATCCCGTGCTGAGCGGAGAGGGAATCCTGGAGCGGTTGGAGAAAGCGGGAATCAGACGAATGGAAGGCCGGAGGCCGCTCGATCTGAACGATCCCCGGGATCGGTCGATCAACGTCTGGGAGAACCTGACCGACTACCTGTAAGCCCCCCTGAAGAGTTTGCCGGATTCCTCGAAGCCCGCAGGGCTGAAAACCAGGTTTATTCTGCAGGGAAAGAAGTCCGGCGCCCCATGTTCGAAGGGGATATCAAAGTTCCCCGAAAGCCCACCTATCCAACCACCTTAAAAGACAAGCTTGCAGAAATCGGCGACCGGGCAACGCCTGCGGCGGAAGCCCGTCTCAAGCGCGAGGGCTGGCTTCTTCCGGAGGAAAGCCTGACAGAGATCGTCCGCACCCGGCCGGCGGGAAGACTTTCCCGGGGCCAGTTGAACCGTGCCGGCCGCATCCAGCCGAGAGAGCGGCTTTCCGCCCCCGAAACGCTTGCAGGATTCATCCAGAGTGTCGGAAAGATCGATCCCGAAAGCTTCCTTGCCCGAGGCGGCAACGCAAACGAGTTCGGCCCCTTCGAGCGGAAGGGCATCTTTGCCAGAAAAGGCGAGGGGATGGAGATCTCCGGGTTCGAAGCGCTCGCCCGCGAGGAAGGATGGCTTCCGCCGGATACGGACTTTGTGGAGCTGGTACGGCAGAAGGGAGCCGCAGTACTGAAGCAAGGCCGGATCGATTCCGAGGGAAACCTCTTAAAAAAGAGGGCCCGGTTGACTCCGGAAGAAGAGCGGATCCGCAGCGAAATTGAATGGGAACCGGAAGAGCCGCCCGAAGAGGTCATCGCCGCCGAACAGCAGCGCCTAGTTGAAAACCTCCCCCCGGAGCGGCGCCAAGCCGTGGATGCCGCAATCGATGAAGTCGGAAGCTTCTTTGACGAAATGTCGAGACTCGAATCCGGAAAAGAAGCCCCCTCATCCGAAGCGACTCCGGCTGAAACCGCAAAGCCGCGGAGCACGCCAGGCACCCTCCAGCAGATCCTATCCGACATCAACACCCTTATGGGCGAAAAGGGTGCAATCGGAAACATCGGGGATCTTACCCCCGAGCAGCGGGCGGCCTATGCCAATTTGAAGCTGAACTATCAGGTGATTGTCAAAAACGCGGAGCGTGCCGGAAAGACCGTGCGCCAGTACCTGCAGGACCTGAAATACGATCCGGCCGTGGTGAGTCTTTTGGTGCAGAAATCCCGCGAGCAGCTCCCCAAGTTTGCAGGCTCTGTCAATCTCGAAAAACAGGAGCTCACAGACGACCTCAAGCGCTTCGAAGCCGATCTTTTAAACGACCGGCCGAAGCGGGTGCAGACCTGGGATGAGACCGGGGAGCTGGCTAATGAAATCATGAGGGATACCAAGGCGGCGGCCCGCCTTTTCTACGAAGTGAAAAAGGGCAAGAAGATGCCCAATGCGGCCGAGATGGATGCGATGCGCAAACTCAACGTCAATGCGCTTTCCGAGCTCAAAGACATCGCTTCAACCACCGATATGGCCGAGTTCAACAACCGCTTTATTCAGTACAAGGAAAATATCGCACGCGTTGTATCGGACACCAGCTCCGAGGCCGGCAGGCTGTTGAACATCCACAAGCGGGAAGTGTCGCTGCAGCGGATGGCAAATGCACTATCGAAGCTTGAAAAAGGGCTGAATGAACGCCAGCTCAAGGAGCTCAAGGAACTCAACCTGGACGATCCGATCGATGTCAAACGCTTCACCGATCGGCTTCCGGATCCGAAGATATCCGATTATTTCCTGGAGTACTGGTACAACGCGATTCTTTCCGGCCCGCCCACCCACCTTGTAAACATCACTACCAACACCGGCTGGCTGGCCTTCCAGGTGCCTCACCGGCTCACCACAGCACTTGTCGACATCCCCTATGCCAAGCTTACCGGGAAGGAAAGATCGAGGTATGTAAACGAGATCGTCCCCATGCTGGCAGGCTACAGGGTGGGCTTCGGCGGCGGGGCAAAGGCCGCCTGGAACGTGATGCGGGATAAAAAGCTTACCGAGTTCGAATCCAAATGGTCCATGGAGATGGCGGGCAGCCAGGGGGCGTTCTCCAGAAGCCCGCACAAGTCGCTGCGAGTGATCGGAAGGTTCATCGATCCGCCCACACGCGCCTTGCGCGCCATGGATGTTTGGGCAAACCAGATGGCCTACGATGCCGCCGCGCGTGCGATAGCCCGCCGCCACGCCAATAAGGCAGGATTGAAGCGTGGATCCGCCCGGGCAGCGTTTGAAAAGGATTTCCTGGAAAACAAGCAGGATCTCTACCACGAAGAGGCGATGGCCCAGGCGAGATATTCCACCTTCACCGACCTTCCGGATCCGGCGACCCAGGCGATCATGCAGATCCGGAACGTTCCGGTGGTGGGCGTGGTCGCAAGGGTAACGACTATGCCCTTTGTAGGCACAATCTCCAACCTGCTCAAACGGGGGCTGGAGATGACCCCAGGCGTCGGCCTGGTAAAAGAAGCCGTATCGCGGGGCATGGGCCGCGGGAGCATCGCACCGGAGGTGATTGCCAAGCAGATCGAAGGGGCAATCCTTGCCTACCTGGTGATGCAGAAAGTGGCTGCCGGCGAGATCACGGGACCTCCTCCGAAAAATCCAAACGAGCTGGAAGCCTGGCATCGCCTGGGCAAACTCCCCTGGGCGGGAAAGATCGGAGACAACTGGTATCAGTACAGAAGGGCCGAGCCGTTCAACACGGTGGCCGCCATGACCTATACGGCCTACGACCAGCTCGTAAACGCCAAAGACGACGCCACTCGGGAAGAGATCTTCATGAATCTTGCCCTGGGATTGAAGGAAAACGTCATCGACGGATCCTATTTCGAAGGGCTGCAGGCGGTGTTTGACCGGTACGGCAAAAGGAAAGGAATGATCCCCCGGTTTGCAGCATCCTGGTTTCCCTACTCGAGTTTCTTTCGATCGATCAACCGGGCCTATGAGGTGGTAACCGAGGGCGAGGCTAAGCCCCGCGAGGGAAACGAATGGCTGAAGGCTTTCAGCCAGGTCATCCCGGGACTCTCCGGGACGATGCCGGCAAAGCTTGACGTGTGGGGGGAAGAAGCGGTCATTCCGGGCGGAATCTTGCGCCAGTGGTTGCCGTATAAGTGGAGAACCGAGACGGCGGATCCTTTGGAAAAGGAACTGGAGCGGCTGGATATGTATCCGGCCCGGCCGCAAGAAACCATCGAATATCGCGACAAAAAGTATGAGATCCCCGAGGACCTCTACCGGCCGTATGCCATCAGCCTTGGCCATACGCTGAAATCAAAGCTTACCGAAATGATTACCATGGAAGACTATGCCGGCCTCTCAGACGATTACAAGCTGAAGCGCCTGGATCGGGTTTCGGCAAGAATCGAAAGGGTCGAGAAAACCCGGCTGATATCTGAGATGCGCAAACGACAAATCATCAAGGGGCTGTAATGACTGAAGAACGGGTATGCGACAAGCACACGGGTGTATGCGAGGTGGTGGGGATCCATACCAAGCAGATCGATGACATTTTCCAGGGGCTTTCCCGGCGCCTTCCGATCTGGGCCTTTACCATCGCCCTGGCCATGCTGGTGGGGCTGCTCGGCTACGTGCATACTTCCTCCATGGCCAGCCAGGAAAAACTTTTGAATCGGATCGATACGAAATTTGACAGGCTGAACCAGTCGCTGGGAGATCTGCAGATTACCGTTGCCGGCATCAAAAGGTGATGAGTTGGTAAAATCAAAGGAAATTTTATACGAGCCCATCTACTCCATGAAAACGCTCGGGTGGGGTCCGATCCGGCATTTCAAGCCGGATGAATTCCAGGACCCGGACCGGATGTGCGCGACGCTTGTCCGGCAGCTCGATGACATGCGGGAGCGTGCCGGGCGGCAGGTCCGGATCCATTGCAGCTTCGAGCTCCGCGACACGGATTTTTCATGGCACAGCTACCACCGGGCCGTAGATTGCCATATCGAGGGCCTGCACTGGTTCGACCAGCTCCTGATGGCCTGCTGGTTTCCGTTTACCGGTGTCGGCGCATACCCCTGGTGGAACAACCCGGGCCTGCATCTGGACAGCCGGCCGATCCAGGCTGCTGCTCGATGGCTTTCGCCGGCAAAAGGAGTATATTTGCCGTTAAACTGGGCAAGCCTGGCAGGCTATCTGAAGGATCCTGAAGCGTGGAAAAGAACTTAAAACCCGGTAATACAATTTAATTGTATTACCAAATCCGTTTTTCTAAAAATCTTGCAAGTATTTGATTTTATTGGTGGAGATGAGGGGGATCGAACCCCTGGCCTCGGCGTTGCGAACGCCGCGCTCTCCCAGCTGAGCTACATCCCCACGGAAATGATCCACCCTTTTATCAAATCGGATTTGATGGGTCAAGAGGGAAGAACAGAGGAGGAAGGGATGGAGAGACGCGGGGACGCGGAGAGGGAGAGAAGGGCGAAAATGATCCCGTGCAACGACTTCAACGGCTTTAACGATTTCAACGATTTAAACGTCTTCAACGATTTCAACGTGCAACGACTTCAACGTTTTCAACGTTTTTCACCGTGCAACGTGCAACGATAAATGGTACATTGTGGGACATCGAAATCGTCCTGCCGTTATCGGGCGATTTTCGAATTTCGCAGGGGAGAATGATCAATCGATATGAAGAATCTGGTGCTTTCAGACGCCTACAAGGGTTTTACGCTCGATCAGGACAAGCTGCTTACACCCGAGGAAACCATCCGGAGATTCAAGGAAAAGCTTGCGCAGTCGGATCTGAACATTCTCGAAGAGACCGTTCGAATCGACAACGGGCGCCTCGATATTCCGGTGTACATCAGCGTCTGCGGGAAAGACGCACGCGTTCTCACCGGCACCAAGAAGCAGATGGGAAAGGGGGCCACACCGGCGCAGGCCGAAGCCAGTGCGGTCATGGAGCTTGCCGAGCGGTTCAGTTTCTTCAGCTACTGCAGCAATCCGGCCAATTTCATTTCCTCGACCTATCGGATGATTCGGAAGGATGCGATCCCCTTTGAAATGATCGCAAGATCCGTGCACGATGCGTCGGAGGAGCTGTCGATATCAAAGGAACTATTTTCGGATCTACCTCTGAAATGGGCGAATGCATTCAATCTCACCTCCAATCGGGAGGTGCTTGTCCCGTTCGACTGGTTTTACACCATCAATCAGTTCAACGGCCCTTCCGCCGGCAACTGCGTCGAGGAGGCGCTCCTCCAGGGGATTTGTGAAATCGTCGAACGGCATGTCTCATCGATTGTCAGCCATCGTCGTCTGCCGGTGCCGTCGATTCGCACCGAAAGCGTAAAGGACCCGGTGGTCTCCGGGATGATTGAAAAATACCGGAATGCCGGCGTCCGGCTTCATCTTTCGGATTTTACGCTCGGCATGGGAATCCCTTCCGTAGGAGCTCTTGCTTACGATCCGGCCACCTTTCCGGCAAGAAGCGAAATCGTCTGGACCGCAGGAACGACACCCAATCCGCTCAAGGCGTTGAGCCGAGCCCTGACCGAAACCGCCCAACTGGCCGGCGATTTCAATACCGGATCAAACTATGTGGCCAGCGGTCTACCCAAATTGAAGAGCATCGGAGATACCGAATCCATCACGAATGCAGAGAAAGTAATTGACATCTCGAGTCTTCCCGACCTTTCGAACGCCAACATGAGAGTTGAGGTCGAAAACTGCATATCGGCGCTTTCCAGAAAAGGGATGGAAATCTACGTGATCGACACCATGCATCCCCGTCTTCAGATTCCGGCTTTTTACACCATCATTCCCGGAGCCCATTTTCGGGAAAGAGCCCTGGGAACCAGCGTCGGGATGTTTACCGCCAAACTGATTGCCGAAAGCCAGCCTCCCTCTTCCGCACTCACCCGGTTGGAAGATTTTGAAAACAAGCTGCCTGGAAAATACTACACGCAATTTTACATCGGCGGCTGCCGTCTTAAGATGGGCCGACCGGAAGAGGCGCTGGTCCATTTCGAAGAATCCCTGAGGCGCAGCCCGCACCCGCAGGATATCCCGAGCATCTACTCTCATATGGGAATATGCCTGAAAGAGATGGGTGAGTACGGAAGGGCGATGTCTGCTCTGAAAGAAGGGGAAAAGTTGGATGGCGACCGCACCGATATCCACAACCTCATGGGATTCTGCCATTTCAAACTGAAACAACACGAGCAAGCCGTAGAGTGTTTTAAGAAAGTCATTGCGCTGGATCCGTCTTCTGCCATCGATTATGCCAACATCGCTTCCAATTATCGGGATTTGGGAAAAAAAGAAGACGCGATCCGCTATTATGAAACCGCACTGTCGATCGATCCCGGGATCGAATTTGCCCGAGAGAACCTGGATCGTCTCAAACAGCGGTGACAGCGATTGCAACGACATGCCTGGCAACCCGGTTCTCATGGCCGGGTCTGAGTTCAACCCCGAAGGCCGGTTCCTGGAAAAAAGACAGGCTTTTAAGTGAAAACTCTGCTCTAATGGACTGATCAAACACAAGGAGAGCAGAAAATGAAACGACCCAGGCGGAATCACACAGCAACGTTTAAGGCCAAGGTAGCGTTAGCGGCCTATCATGTCGGAAATCTGATCCGGCCCACACGGGGGAAAAAATCCTCCCGAGGGTCACGTTAACTCTTTCAGATTTTTTGGTCAGAAAAATATTTGACATCCGCCCGAATTCATTCTAAATAAACCCATCCCATCAATCTTGTTCTTTTGATGCCTCAACCCCAAAGGAGGTACCGTTATGGACTTTGCAGTCAAAATTCAAGACCTCTCCAGCCGTATTAAAAATCAGATTGAGCATATTCAAACCGAAGAGGCAACAAAAAACGCTTTCATCATGCCCTTTATCAGTGCTCTCGGATATGACGTTTTCAATCCTTTGGAGGTTATTCCTGAGTTTACCGCGGATATTGGCATCAAGAAAGGTGAGAAGGTTGATTATGCCGTTAAGAAAGATGGCGCTATAGTTATGCTTTTTGAATGTAAATGGTGCGGATGTGATCTTGATAAAATGCATTGTTCACAGCTTTATAGGTATTTTTCCACAACTGAAGCACGGTTCGGAATCCTTACGAATGGAATTCATTACAGGTTTTTCTCCGATATCGATCAACCCAACAAGATGGATGAAAAGCCGTTCTTTGAATTCAACATACAAGAATTCGAGGACCATCAGCTTGAGGAGCTTAAGAAATTCGCAAAGTCCTCTTTTGACCTTGAGAACATACTCACGACTGCCAATGAATTAAAGTATACCAATTCGATTAAAAGGATTCTCTCAAATGAACTGACGAGTCCATCTTCTGAGTTCGTTCGGTTCTTTGGTGCGCAAGTGTATCAAGGGAGGATGACACAACCTGTTATTGATCAATTCTCAGGGGTAGTTAAAAAGGCATTCGCTCAATTCGTGAAAGAAAGGGTTAATGAAAGATTGAAATCAGCACTGCATGCAGACGGGGAAACGAAAGAGAACAAAGGATTCGAACAAATAATTGAAGCACCTGGGGCCGAACTTCAACAGGAAAACTGTATCTCAACAACCGTTGAGGAGGAAGACGCTTTCAATATTGTCAAGGCTATTGTCAGAGAAATTGTTGATGTAAAACGGGTTTTTCTGAGGGATAGGGTGACGTACTGTGGGATTCTGCTTGACGATAACAACCGGAAGCCAATCACCCGCTTACACTTCAATTCTCAAAATAAGCGAATCAGCATCTTTAAACAGAATCAAGAGGAAAAGGTATTCATTGAAACCTTGGATGATATATTCAAATATGCGGATCAGTTAAAGGCAACTGTCCTCGAATACAGTCGCTGAAAAAAGGAATCCAAATCAAATGAAAGTCTTTATCAGTTGGTCCGGCGACAAAAGCAAAGCTGCAGCGATAGCACTTAGAGAATGGATACAGTGCGTAATCCAGCAAGTCAAACCATGGGTTTCTGAAATCGATATTGCGGCTGGAACCCGTTGGGGAAGAGAGATCGAAACCGAGTTAAATGATACAAAGTTCGGAATTATATGTCTGACAAAAAGCAACACCTTTGCCCCTTGGATATTGTTTGAAGCTGGAGCACTCGCAAAGACCATTGACAAAGATACATATGTCTGCCCGTATCTAATCGACATGGAACCATCTGATATACCTCAAGGTCCATTGACCCAATTTCAAGCAAAACGTTCTGACGAGCAAGGCACATGGGAACTTGTTCAAACAATCAATGAAGCTCTTAAAGATAACCGTTTAAAAGAGAGTAGCTTGAGAACAATATTTGAAAAACTTTGGCAGGATCTTGAGAAGATACTCAAAGAATTACCTGATGAAAACGTAGAAGATACAGAAGACAGAAATCCTGAAGATATGATTAAAGAGATTCTTGAAGGTGTTCGGCAGCTTTTGAGAACCAAAGAGATAGAGAGTGCTGTAGAAGAAACGCTCAGCACGTTAACCGGTCTTTCTGGAACTGAAGGTCTCGGGGATGGTCCTGTTTCAAGAGCCCTAAAAAAACACGATCCCTATTTGGGTCTAAGGGGATTTTTTCCCAATTTAGGCAAAAAGGCGGATTAGACCGGCAGTTAAGGTCAAATTTAGGCGTAAACCAAAAACCTTCTGATAATCGGTCATTCAGGTTTCGGAAAAACCCATTCTCTGCGCTCAGCCGCCCACTCATTTTTTCGTCGATCAGCTTCGATGAGGCGGACCAAGACGACAAAGATTTTCAACGTAACCTAAAATTGAGGCAATTTGGTGGAGATGCACTTGATTTTTATGTCCAAACCCTGGTACGCCGCTGGACTGGCCATCGATCTCCTCGAGCAGGCTCTTTAGACTGGGCCCGCCGGATCCGTCGTCGCCGTCGAGAACTCCGGCGAATTTAAGCTTGGCCGTCACAACCGCGATCACGTCCCGGGCAGCCTGCAGCCGGGTCTTCATATCGTGCATCCCGTGCCGCTTGGAGGCGTCGATCACCTGGTTGCAGATCGCCTGCATCCCGGTGATGGTGAGTTCGCACCCCTCGATGTTCAGCCGCACCTGCTCGTCATCGATCCGCTTGAAAAATTCCCCGCCGATCCATTCGAGATTGCGATCCATGTTCCGGAACACGTCGAGAGAAAGAAGGCCTCCACGGCATTGAGCGCCTTGAGGTCCTTGGGGACCGACTGCTTGACGTAGTCGTGGAGCACTGCCTTGGTTTCGGATTGGCGCTCCTGGTGGATGTCCTGGGGGTACCGGGCCACGGTTCGATGGCTGGGGGCGTTGTCCCTGTGGGTCTTTTTGAGCTCGTCGGAGATGGCCTGGGTGGAAAACCCTTGGCCGTGCAGCTCCAGGACCTTGGGATCCCAGCCCATCTACTCGATTTTGTTGTTGGCAGCCATTTGCAGCCCTTTAAAAATGCAAGCATATTTGAACTTTGATGAAATGGCCTCTTATCATGGGCTTTACGAAAGTAGGATTAGAGGGACAAATTGAGATGTATATGATATCAAAAGCCCTGATAGGAGACAAAAACGGACAAAGAATTCACTTGACACGATTTTTTGGGTGGTCTTATATGCAATAGGCAAATTTAGAGGCTTTTATACTCTGCAATCCAAAATCACGTGCCTTTGGTTGTGTTGGGCTTATCGAATTTATCGATTTTGCATTCGTTAGGTCCCCGATTTAAATGGTCAGTATGTCAATGAATTTGTTTCGTTGCATAAAGATTATACCTGTTAAAAGATATTAAAAATGGATGGAATTATTCAAAAAACAAAACAACTCCTTTTGGAGAACTATTTTATTGACCGGAGACCATGGGTAATAGCTTATTCAGGCGGCAAAGATTCGACTTTAGTTCTACAACTGGTTTACGAGATGCTGCTTGACCTAAAGCATAGCGGGCGTCAGTTTTCGAAACAACTGTATGTTATTGCTTCTGATACTGGTGTAGAACCTCCAAATATTCAAGAGTATCTATTGGAAAGATTATCTAAAATCTCCAACCATGCTGAGTCAATTGGTCTGCCTTTACATGTAAAATTGGTTAAACCAACGCCAGAAAATAGCTTTTGGGGAAATCTTATTGGTAAAGGATATCCTTCCCCTACTCGCTGGTTCCGTTGGTGTACACATAAAATGAAAATTAAACCATCTAGATATGAAATTGAAAAAATATCGGATGAACACGGGAGTATCGTGCTACTATTAGGTTCGCGCTTTAGTGAAAGTAATTCAAGAAAACATGGGATGGACAAGAGGCTTAAAAACAGCAGGGGATTGAACCCCCATAATGAAATACCAGATGCTTTAGTCTTTGCCCCCATTGCCGATTGGAAAACGGAAGAGGTTTGGAAGTTTTTATCAAACAATCCTGCTCCTTGGGGAGAGAGCCATGACTTCCTTTTAGACTTATACCGTCAGGCTGGTGGTTCCGAATGTCTTTTAGCTTTAGATTTAGGAACACCATCTTGTGGAGGCAGCCGATTTGGATGTTGGACCTGCACGGTCATCAAGGAAGACAAATCAATGAATGGATTCATTCAGTCAGGAGAAGATTGGATGCTCCCATTATATGATTTTCGAAACTGGCTTAAGGAAATTCGGGAAGATATGAAAATGCGTTTACCTTTCCGGCGAAATAATGGAAAGGGACCTGGGCCGTTCTCCCCTGAAGCAAGAAAATTAATATTACAGAAATTATTGGAAGTTGAACATAAAGTTGGAATATTACTCATAAAGGATGAAGAAATTTCGTTCATCCAACAACAATGGAGAGAAGATTTTGATGCGATCGAATCAGCTTATTCAATAGTGAGACGATATGGAAGGAAAGTAAAAAAAATGAATATCATATCAATATCGTCGGAAGAAGAGGAGCTGCTTAATAAATTGATCGTTGAATATGAAATTGAAGAGACCTGTGTAAAAGAGTTATTGAATTTGGCGACTAAAACGTATCCATCTTTTGATAATTATGGCAGCAAAGAAAATTTTAAAAAAGATATTAAAAGAGTGATTGAAAAAGCAATTCAACAGGAAGAACTTGTCGAGTTTAACAAATGATATTCGAAGAAATAATTATAAATAATCTATTTACTTACTATGGTGAACAAAGGTTTGATTTACGCGGATCAACCTCCGAAGCAAATATTGCACTAATAAGTGGTCGCAATGGGTATGGGAAAACCAATTTTCTAAATAGTATAAAGCTTCTCTTTGGTGGTGTTACAGATTCGCTTCGAAGTAGCGTGCATAGGGTCCCCGGTCGGAAACCTAGTCCGAATCAATATGTTGTCGGTGTTGGTACCGATTGGCTAGGAATAATGAATACCCATGCAAGAGCAAATGATGAAAATCTTTGCGGTGTACAGGCTAACTGGGTTGAAGAGGCAGGAAAGGTGAGTTTTTCTCGATACTGGATTATCAAAGATCAACATTTCGATATGAAGCTTCATCTAGAAGCCGATTTTTTACAAAAATCGTTAAATGAAAAGGATGAAGAAGATATAAGGCGTTTTATTGATGAGCGATTGCCACAAAGTTATATTCCATTTTTTTTCTTCGATGGAGAACAGATTCAGGAAATGGTCGAAGCTAATTGGAATATACAACAGCAACATATGGAAAGATTATTGAATATTTCTCCGATTGATATTTTAATTAGGCAGTTAGGTTCTGTGGTCAATGATTGGAAGAGGGAGGCTTTGGATCAGACTGAAAAGGCTGAATTAATTCGCCTAGAAAATGAATTAAGCGAGTTGAATGCGCAGGCCAATGCAAAAAATCAAATAATAGATGATACTTATTCAGAAATTTTAGAGATAGAGCAACAAATTAATTCTATAAATCGTAAAATTGAAGGAATGAGAGCCTTCCGTAATCAAGCAGATCAAGTCAGGCTACGCCAAACAATGCTGGAACATGAAAATTCAATTCAGCGGCTTCAGGAGAAAATCGCTGAAATATTACCGCGTGATGTTCATTTGTACGCAAATTTTTCGCTTCTTGAACGTTCTGTTGAAGCTCTAAAGCAAGTAATTGAGAATGAAAACAATATTCAATCCGAATTATTAGTTAAATTATCTAAGACCTTACCTATTCAAGTTTTCGATATGCCGCCTTATCCCCAAGAAAAACTTACAGCAAAGCAAGTTGGTTTTTATAAAGAAAGACTTAATAATACTCTTTTAAGTTATAAAACAACACCGGAGCACTTGGATAATCTATTAAAATTGGATACGGATCGTTCCACAAAGATACTTGACTTATTTGAAATATATATTCATTCAAAGGCGCTAATCGCAGAGCGTGCTGAAGATCTTGAAGAATTGCGCCGAATTAATACCAAACTAAAGCATGTAAACGAACAATTGGAGAGTATAAATACATTTTCCGCTGAAGAACAGTCTCTTTATGAAAATAGTGTAAAAGAAAAAGAACAAATGGAGCGAGAATTAACTGATAAAAAATCTGATTTAAAAAAATGGCAAAGCGATCTTAAAGCTTTGTTCACAGAAATAGAAAGAAAGGATAAGCAAATTGAAATACAACAAGATCGCTATGAACATAGCCAACAAGCGAGAAAAAAAGTAGACAGGGCGATTCTTTTAAGAAGTCTCTTCAGCGACTATAAGAATGAGCTCAAAAAGCAGAAGAGAAAGGATATAGAAGAGGCAATTAACAGATATTTCCCATTATTAATGACGTCACATGACATGATTAATAAAATTGAAATTGGAGACGATTTTGAAATTACTTATAAAGATGTTCGTGGGAAAAGTATCGGAATGGGGAGTTTATCATCTGGTATGAAGCAACTTGCAGCAACTTCTTTGTTATGGGCCTTAAAAAAAGCCTCTGGAAAAAAAATACCCCTAATCATCGATACACCATTAGCGAGAATTGATCTTATCCATCAAGAAAATCTATTAAAACACTATTACCCAAATGCGGGAGAGCAGGTTATTATTTTACCAACGGATTCTGAATTAGACGAAAGAAAGTATAAAATTCTAAAGCCTCACATATATCAAGAGTATGTTTTAATTAATCATTCTGGTTTCAAGGCAAAGGCTGTCAAGAAGAAAATGCATTCTAAGGTAAGAGCAAAATAAATGTCAGATATTTATGTTAGTATTGAAGACGAAAATTTTATTGAATCAGCACTTCGTCATGGTTTTAAAAATCAAAACCTTCCCAAATGGGCAATTCTGAGGATAGCTCTCGCAAAATCTCTTTCTATGAATTCAATGCCAGATGAGAGTTTCGACACTTGGGAAGGACGTTTAAAAAACTATGATTTAGAACAGGTAACATGGAAAGGACAGAAACCGGATGAACGTGGTGTTCGCGACTCGACAGATGCAGTATGCACTCTACTCAGCGTATATCACGATGAAAATTTTTTTGAGGATGAAGAACATTTTCGTAAGATTCTTCAAAGGCATATACGCCGGGGTTTGAATGAAATGCGCGCGAGTTGGCGACCTGGTCATGATTTTTATGATTATCTGTACCATGAGCTATTTTCGAGCATGTCTTATTTTCAAGCAAAAGAGGACGCTCCTGATTTTTCAAATAAATTGTTAACCGCGCTTAAAGAAATCGGTGTAACTGCAAAAATCCATGAAGAAAAACGAGGGCCTCGAATTTCAAGGTATTTTTTGTATATCGAAAATGCTGAACATTTAGAGAGAATTCAAAAGGGTTTAAATAAACTTTGTTTTCTTTTGGGGTATGCTGAAAATACATTGATGATCAGAACAACCTCGACACCAAGATTGGCAAGCCTTGATATACCCAGACCGCGGAATACATGGGATATAATTCCCGCTGCATTAATGCGAACATGGGTATCAGATACAACCTTTGAAATGGAAGCACTGACGGTATGGCCAGGTGTAGACATTCTAGGAAACCCATATAATTTTTCTCTCGCACATGCACCCCATTTGTTAATAGGTGGGACCACTGGCAGTGGGAAAAGTGTTTGCGTTCATGCATTGCTGATTTCTTTGCTTCTTCAATTTAAACCTGAAAATCTGCAAATCTGCTTGATAGATACAAAACGTGTGGAATTTGCACCTTACAAAGGTTTGCCTCATCTTTATGAAAATAATGTGATCACGAATGCTTTTAATGCTTGTGAAATTCTCTCGAAACTTGTACAAGAAATGGAGTCTCGAATACAGAAACTTGAACAGATTAAAGCTGCTAATTTGTCTGAGGCTTCAAAGCAAAAAGGCTTCGAAATACCTAGAATTGTGGTATTTGTGGAAGAATTAGCCGATCTTATTCTTCAATCTGATCATGAGGCAGAGAAACATCTTGTCAGACTTGCGCAACTTGCAAGAGTTGTTGGCATCCATTTAGTATTAGCGACCCAAAGGCCGGATGCAGAGACATTTACTGGGTTACTCCGTTCCAATATACCCGCACGTATTGCTTTGACTGTCCAGAAAGGTTCTGAATCCAAAATCATTCTCGACCAAACAGGGGCCGAGAAATTGTTAAAAGAAGGTGATATGTTAGTAAAAATCGATCCAGGTTCAGATCCAGTACGGGTGCATGGTGTCTATATAAGCCATCCTGATATTAAGGCGTATATTCGGGAGATAAACAAGGAAAGGTATAAATAATGTTAGCGGATCAGTTTATCATTGAAGGATTTGAGCCTTTGTGGCTTACAATCGATAATATTGGACCATTCCGCGACCAACCTTACGAAATTGATTTTACAGATAATGAAGGGGTACCTTGCAATCTTTTTCTTTTAATGTCAAGAAATGGTCAAGGCAAAACAACGATACTAGATATTATAACTCGGCTAATGGATTTTGTATTTCAAGAGAATCCACGGCAGTTTGGAAATGAGGATATAGATTATGGCAAAGGTAGAGTTCAATGGGATATTCGACTGAAGGTCACATGGAGGGGTAAAAAAATATCGGTTTTACTGTCTCTTCTTGCAGGATATTTAAGTCGAGAATATCCCGCCATAAAAGAATGGACTAATCAATCATTGGAAAAGTACAACCTTAGTGACTGGCACCGCATCGGTTTCAGAAGACAAGCTTTAGGTGGAAACTGGCAAGTTATTGGCAAATCAGAAGAATTCATTGATACTTTTATCGGTATCATACAAGCAGAAAAACTACTTTCTTCTCCACCAGATGGGTTTGAGGCTCCAACTCTTTTTCTCCCCAGGGTACTCTTCTTTTCCGCTTACCGAGATATAGAGCGTGTCACAAGTTCCGATCGTGCGATCATTAGACCTGATAATTGGGGATACTCCCCGACTTATAAAATCAATTCTCAGGGAAACCAATGGCAGCAATCTTTAGATAATCTATTAGTTTGGCTTAAATGGTTAGATGATGGAAGATTTGATAGAGCAAGAGATCTTATCAATAAAAGGGTGTTTAGTGAAGGAAATAAGTTTTTAGAAGACGTTCGTAAAGATCCCCCAGAGGCGATTATAAACAGCGCAGGTCAAAGGCATAGACTCGATCAACTGAGCAGTGGTGAAAAGAGCCTTGTTCAGTTGTTTCTTCGAATAGGTGCGCATATGACGCAGCACACTATAATTCTTATAGATGAACTCGACATTCACCTCCACCCAAATTGGCAGCATCACATCATCGCTCTTTTTAAAGAGTTTGTTCGCGATCATCCAAGTATAACAGTAATAGCCAGCACCCATTCAAGAGAAATTTTAAGCGCATTTCCTCTCGATATCCCTGAAGAGGGAGTTCGGAAGGGTGGATTTATAATAAAAGAAGGTATTGCTGAAGAATATGCCAAGCCTCAAACAATTAAAGAATCTTGATACAATTGATAGTGCCTATCTCGATAAAGCTATCGTTTATCTAGAATCAGAAGATGATGTTCAGATTATCAAAGAAAGATGGTTCTTTGATGAAGGGCGCTATGTTGAATTTAAATCAACTGATGATGGATTAGGTGGAGGATGTGAACGGGTCATTGACCGTGTGATTCTTGATCGCAGCAATGGCGTAAAGGCTTTTGGGATCATAGATAGAGACGTGCTGCTTCGCTGCGGTCACTGGAACATTTGGTGGGAAACAAACGATAGCAAGTTTGCTGCTGCCAGCCCTTTTGAAGAAAATGTCCAAGTTCTACGACGATGGGAGATTGAGAACTATCTTTTAACTCCTAACGAATTAGAAATTGTGCTTTCTGATAGAGATTTCCGAACAGCCCGGCCGACACAGGAGGTTATAAACATTTTGCTCAAACAGGCAGAAGATCTAAAAATTCTATCCGCAGCTGCGATCCTCTGCCATAAGAAAAGTTTAACTTTCCCTGATGGATTTGGAAACAATATTCATGGAGAGGCACTTTCGAAATTAGTTACACAATACCTAACAAAGCATATAGATGATTTATCATCTGAGCTATTACCTGAATATATTGAAAAGGTAGAAGCCTTTGCTGAAGGCATAAGCACCACCACATATAAAAGATGGGACCGCCTTAATCGAATGCTTGACGGTAAGCGTGTTCTTCAGCGTTTAGGATTGTTCGGCTCATCCATAACAGACCGGCGTGGAGATCTTGCACGACATATCCGAATTAACCAAAAAATCGATCCAGAGTTCCGTGAATTGTTGAAAGTATTTAAAGAAGCATTATGAAATAAAAAGATTCAGTATTAAAGAAATGGGACGGGCTTTTAGGTTTTTTCAGTAATTGGTAAATTTTAAAGCCATGTCAATATATCGTAATCGCTATCATGAGAATTCCTACCAGAAAAAGCACTGATTTGTGTTTAATATAGTTTAAATATATGCTCGTAAACTGGGTGATATTTCGTTTTCTGACAAGGAATCAAATTGCACCTAAAAACACGAAAAAATTAAAATTGATGGTATCCAGATTTGCATAATCATTTGTTATGAGGGAAAATGGAATACAAGGTCAGAATTTCATTATCAATTAGCAGTATCGATGGAGAAAGGTTTGCATCTGGTTACATGGATAAATGCATCCCTTTTATTCCTTTTATAGGTCTCGTATTATCAGGTGAGTCTTGGTATACTGAACCCATTGAAAGTATTTCATACGACATTGAAAACCAATCATTTCTTTGTCGTACACAACAACGTGAACATGAATGTGACGATGGTACATTTATTGATATTGATTTTCTAATAAATGACGCGAAAAAGCATGGTTGGAAAGGATTTGAGACCGTTTTCAAGACCTCTTCATAATTCATCAGTACAGGGCTGAACCGTTTTGATTGAATGGCGTGAATTGAAAAATAATCATTCTAAGCAAAGTCAATAGTTGCACCGGCTGCCCCCTAACTTCTGCGTTATGTAGGAGTGCCATGGGTCTAGGAGAGCCATGGGTCGGATCTTAAATATTAATTATTGGTGCTGGGCAGGCGGAGGGAATTGATATCGTAATCGAAAGCATCAAGATATGAGCTCATAAAAAATTAACAATTTGTACTTGAAATCCAGCCCAATTATTCTGCTCTGGATTGATGGATACACGGCCACAGGTAGGTGATTTTTTCGTTAACTGGAGTTTTTTGGATAACCGTGTAATTAAATTTAAACCCGTGTTCTATTATTATTAGCGATATCCATAAGAAATCCGAGTTGCATCATCTATCAAAAAAGGTTGCGCAGGGCCGATTATGAAAAAAGTGGGTGAAAGGTTCGGTCGTGATGGTTACATCTTTGTTGCAATTATCCTTTTGCTTTATTACCTTATTTCCCTATCTTCAGCTTTTGGTGTAGGGGGAATTGGAGGGGGCCATGCTGGTGAAGGTGGGCAACTAGAGGAAGGGACAGAAATTCCTGGTGAGGGAGCAGAGGAGACAGGGAGATTGCCTGGTGAAGGCTATGGAGTTGGATTTCCTATCGCAACTCCACTTCCAGAAGAAGTGCCTCAATCATTTCCAATATCATTACCATTGGATTTTGCCTTTTTTTTGGGATCTTGTGCTCTGTGGAGTTTCTCTTTAGTTCTTCTCTACATGAGTAAAAACTGGGAAAAAAGAATATTACCAAAGGATGAAAGCACGAGCAATGTTGTTCTGGTTGTAACATTTTTTTCAATAACTATGGCTTTATCATATGGGATTTATATCTTATACTTTTATGCCGATCTTACAAATAATTATCATGATTATGGTTATTACATACTAACCCATCCAAAACAGTTCGTTCCTGCATTTCTCATTGCCAGTTTCCTGCCAGCTGCAATTGCATTTTTTAAATTCATTGTATCGGCTTCCTTAGCTCAAAATATTACCGAAAAAACTAGTGTCTTGGCACATTCCCCATCGGCTTTTATTATTGGGGCAATTTTTTCTTTGCTTAACGTGTTTGCAAATATTGTTACGCTATTTATGTTCTTTTTTAATCAATAATCTTCCCCGCGAAACTACTAGATGGAAGAGCTCAAGGTCGGATCTTAAATATTAATTCATGTTCAATCTTCTATTTGTTTCAAATTCTCAAACTGACGCTTATCAAAAATTACTTGACCCCCATTATTCTCAATTTCCTTAATGGCCTTTAGAACTCTAATTTGCGCTAATGATTTATTTTTTTCTTTAAAATTGTTGATCGTAAAGTTAGAATCTTCGTTCTGATTTGCTTTTTCTTCTGTAATCCTATTGTCCTCTAGTTTTAAACTTGCTGATTGGCGTTTTATTTCATTTTCGATCCGGATCCTCTCTGTCTCTGCATGAATTTTTTGTGCTTCTTCAAGTTTTCTTAGAGCTTCTGCTCTTTTTTGAGATGCATCTGCCTCAACAATTTGAATACCTGCTTCTTTGAGCCGATTGAGGTCATCAACCGTATAGTTATATATCCAAGATAAAATGCGCTGCCAAAGTCCCTTTGATCCCTGTTTCTGATTCCTTTCGAGTCTCTCTGGAACTTCACAAGGCTCTGCATTTATTTGTGGTAGATACGTGCAGCCATCTGGAGTATGATCTATTTCCTTCATGCAACTTTCCAAAATTTACATAGAAATATGTCATCATCTTCATTATCGAAAGTAAGGCCAAAACCACCATAAGCTCTTTGAAGCTCTGAGAGAGCATTAAAAAATTCTACAAGATTTTCTATTTTGTTTTCACCTGGATCAAGCCATATGTTAAATGAATGCTCTGGAAATGCTTTTATATACTGAGTGGCAATTGGAGTGTCAAAAATCCTTTCTCTTGTAGTTAGACTCCTGTTTGTCTCCCGTACTCTATTCCACCGTTCACCACCGATGCCTGTGGCAACGACCGTTACCCGAATTTCATCACCGAGACTATCATCGATTACCGCACCCCATATGATTTGCGCATCCTCACCAACCTTCCTGTAAAGCAGCTCGGAGGCCTCTGTCATCTCCTCCATGGTTAAATTGCTGGTGCTGGTGATGTTCATCAACACGCCTTGGGCGCCCTCGATGGAGATATCTTTGAGCAGCGGGTGGGATAAGGCTCGCTCTGCCGCCTTCATAGCACGGTTTTCACCGCTGGCAATACCGACACCCACAACCGCTAGTCCGGACTTGGTCATTGTGCTTCGGACATCGGCGAAGTCTAGGTTTACCAGACCAGGCATCATAATCAGATCGGTAATCCCCTTTACCGAATGGAGTATAGTTTTGTCAGATTCTTTAAACATTTGAACCATAGTAGCATCTTTGGCGGTAAGTCCCCTAAGCCGGTCGTTGGGGATGGTTATAATTGTGTCCGCAAATTCTTTCAGTTCTTTAATCCCATCCTCCGCGATTTGGGCCCTTTTCTTTCCCTCGAAAGAAAAGGGCTTTGTTACTACCGCTACAGTCAGAGCTCCTATATCTTTACAAATTTTCGCAATTACAGGTGCAGCTCCGGTCCCGGTGCTGCCGCCGAGTCCAGCGGTGATAAACACCATGTGACTGCCTTCCAGTGCATTTCGAATAGCCTCAATGTTTTCCATGGCCGCAGCCTTTATACTGAGCCGATCGGTCATCTTATCGCCGATCTGTATCCTAATCGAAGCTTTAGATATTTCGAGCGCTTGAGCATCCGTGTCGATCGCAATGCACTTTACGCCATGGAGTTCGGAATGGACCATGTTGTTGATCGCATTTCCGCCGGTTCCGCCAATTCCGATTACTCTGATTTTGGCCGATTTATCTGAGTCTACATAGGTAAATATCATTTTCACACACTACCCATATGATTATTCATAGTCTTTCAAAAGTTTTGATGATTGACACAGAGGGGATTTAGTCAGATTTCTAAATATAGTTTGTGCCATAAAGTTAGATTGATGTCAAAAAGATAAATATAGGATTTACAGAGGAGTTAGGGAAAAGCTCAGGGCCGCATCTTAATTGTTAACTTTCCTCCAGTTCCAGATAATTTTTGATGTTTCAACTCAAGTTCAAAGCCCTCAATCATCCAGCCGGATCAGCCATCCGGCCAGGTATTTGCGCTTTCCCAGCCGGATGGGAGCAGCGGTTTAATTCCGAACCAAAATCACCGGTCTAAAAGCTTACCAAAATCACCGGTTAAGGTTTACCACTTCCGATATAATTCCCTAATTCCCCGATTTAATAGAAAATACATTTAATTCCTTTAATTCCAACCCATTTTATTCCACTACGAGCGCTTCATTTATCTGAATCGCTCATGGTGGTGAATATGGAACAGATCCCTTGCGCTTATTGCGGCGATTTTTTTGATCCCAGCCCAAGGCATAAGAACCAGACCGCCTGTAAGAAACCCGAATGTCAGAAAGACAAAAAAGCCGCTTGGCAAAGATTTAAATCAAATGCGTCAAGAAGTTGCGCAATGCGGCGGCAAGTCGATCCGGCTTTTCGATATGGTGAAGATGACCGCAGTTTTCAATGATTTCGAGATGTCCAGCCTTTAGGCGCTCGATAGCTCGGCGGGCATGTTCAAGCGGCAGGATCCGATCCTGTCGCCCCCATGCGACCAGAACCGGAATATTGAGCAGACTGAGGTGATCCCGCCGAACATGCAGTTGTCCCGAAAGATCGACTTGCCCTTAAAGGGCTCGAATCGTCGTGCGGAGAAAAGAGGGGATAAGGGCACACGTACGCACGCCATCGACTTCAATCGTATTTCATTTTCAAGGTCATCAATGAAGGTTTCGCAACAGTCTTTGATCTGCGTCCAAAGGTGATGCTATAAAGGGGGCTGACGCTCGACAATGAGGTATAACCCTAAAAAGCTTCTTTCAGGATGAAGCCAGGTTACATGACCTTGTTCGATGATGTTGAATGATGCTTCCGATCAGTAGATCTCGTATTTGACCAGCCTGCCGTCGAGCCCGCCCGTTCGAATCGGTTTTTTCCAGGAGGCTTTCAGACCGATTTTCTTGATATGCTCCCGTTCGCCGAAAAAGATATAGGCGGTAGAGCCCTTGCATTTCTGTTTCATGAAATCGCCAAAATCTTTGTAAAATTTCTCGAGGTCCGCACCTTTGCCCATTCGAATCCCATAAGGGGGGTTGGTCACCAGGATGCACCCTTCCATGGCGGGGAGATTGCGGAAGTCCGCCTTTTCGATACCGACGTTGCCTCCGAAGTGCAGACCCATCAGGTTGGTCCGTGCTGCAGAGACTGCCTTTCCTGAAATATCGCTGCCGGCAAGCAGTCCTTTGGGCAGTTCCCGTTTTGTTTCGAAAACGCAAGTTGCTGAGGCACGCCAAGTTCCTGGCACCGGTCCGCAAAACCACCCGGGTGTTTTTTCAAAACCACCCTGGTTGACATCCGAGAGCGAAGGCTGATATTATCATTGGCAGCAGAAAAAAGGAGACGAACATGATACGAGCCCGCTTTGACGAAAACAAAGCTTTGGTCTCTATTCTGTATGTTGCCCGCCAATTAATAGAAAAAGCCCCTGAGCGAAAAGCGGATCTGTACAAGACACTAAAGATTATCTATTTCGCTGACAGAATGCACCTTGCCCGTTATTGCAGGGCAATGAGCGGTGACCATTACGTGGCCATGAGCAACGGGCCTGTCCCTTCAAAAACCTACGATATGCTGAAATTTGTAAGGAATGACGGCTATTACATATCGACCGAAGATTTTTTGAACAAGCTTAAAGGGGGGATTCAGTTTTTTGACCATATAACAATTGTGCCCAATCAAACTCCTGATCTTGATGAACTGTCAGAATCCGAACTTGAATGCATAAATGAGTCCATCGACCGCTATAAAAACTTTACCTTTACACAGCTCAAAAATGAATCCCACGATTTAGCGTTCAAAGCTTCAGATCAGGACGATTGCATGGAATTTGAGAAAATAGCCATTGCCGGTGGGGCGGATGATAAAAGGGTCGAGTTTGTTCGCAATTGGGTTGAAAATGATAATTTTCTTGCACGACAATGAACAAGCTGGGCGATTATTTCCCGCAGGCGCAAATCCAAACTCACGTCCGGTCAATTCTTGTAAAAGGTGCTGTCCTTAAACTCCACTCGATTGATATTCACAATCCTAAAATAAAACGACTCATAATCATTGGACGTAGCCATTCGGAAGACGATTTGGGGAAAGTTTTCATCAATACAGGACCACAAGCTCCAGCATCGCAGATCTTTCTGTCAAAGAGCGGCAGACCATACCTTGACCATGATTCATATGTCGATTGCAGCAGGATTTATCCTGATAGCTTCAACGAGGTCTTTTCAAGGGTACAGTCGGATTTATCCTCTTACTTGGGTAAAGTTACAGATGAAGATATCGCCTTGATTATCAAAACGCTCAGCGAGGCAAAAACGATTTCCAAAATGGAAAAAACCAAATTCGGAATTGTTTAGCCCACACGTTTTGAGCAAAGTTAAACGTTAATCCCTGGTTTGGCTTCGAGGTTTGCCTTACATTTCGAGTTTGATAGACCTCATCACCAATAAAAACATCAATAGATCTCGTATTTGACCAGCCTGCCGTCGAGCCCGCCCGTTCGGATCGGTTTTTTCCAGGAGGCTTTCAGACCGATTTTCCTGATATGCTCCCGTTCGCCGAAAAAGATATAGGCGGTTGAGCCCTTGCATTTCTGTTTCAGGAAATCGCCGAAATCTTTGTAAAATTTCTCGAGGTCCACACCTTTGCCCATTCGAATCCCATAAGGGGGGTTGGTCACCAGGATGCACCCTTCCATGGCTGGGAGATTGCGGAAGTCCGTCTTTTCGATTTGAACGTTGCCTCCGAAATGCAGGCCCATCAGGTTGGTCCGAGCTGCAGAGACCGCCTTTCCTGAAATATCGCTGCCGGCAAGCAGTCCTTTGGGCAGTTCCCGGATCCTCTGCTCGGCCTCGCTTCTGACCCGCTTCCAGATCGCGCCGTCGAAATCGGGGAGAGCTTCGAAACCGAATTTTTTTCTGAAAACTCCTGCCGGAATGTTGCTGTAACGCATGAGCGCTTCGGATAAAAGCGTTCCCGAACCGCAAAGAGGATCATACAGAGGGACCGAGCCGTCCCATTCCGTAAAGCGGATGATTGCGGCCGCAACCGTCTCCTGCATTGGAGCCGATACGGTCTCCTCCCTGTATCCTCTCTTATGGAGCGCTCCTCCGGATGCATCGAGGCTGATTTCCGCTCTGTCCTTTCGGATGTTGAGATTGAGCAGAATGTCGGGATTATCGACCGAAACATCCGGGCGGGTGCCGGTTTTTTCGACGAAATAGTCGGCAACGGCATCTTTAAGCCGCAAGGAGGCGTATTTTGAATGCGAAACGGCGCTTCCGGAAACATGACCCGAGACAGCAAACGTATCCCCGAAGGAAAACAAGGCCTCCCAGCATACCTGCTTGGCCTTTTCATACAAAGAATCCGTATTCGGGCAGTCGAAAGAGACCAAGGGTGCAAGGCAGCGGGAAGCCAGGCGTGTCGAATAATTGATCCGATAGAAGGTTTTTTTATCCGCCTGGAAATGAATTCCGCGAAAATCCAAACGGATCTCTTCTGCACCGAGCTCTTCCAGCTCCACTGCACCGGCTTCTTCAAGCCCCTCCGCCACCTGTACGAAATAACGCGAATCCATCTGGTACGAAAAGACCGCCCCCCACCGTTTGGCTTTTCCGGGCTTTTTCTTTATAAGGCCATTTGCTCGTTCTGACTTCATCGACCGGCTCCAATCATGAATAATCCTTATTATAAAAATCCGACATCTTCACGAAATTAAAAATCTAACATCAAAAATCAAAAATGACCATATTTGTTGACTGCGGGTAAAAACGTTTTAATTTATGCACAATGTGCGATTGAACTTTTCCCTTGATTTGTTACAAAAAGGATAGTATAAAATCTGTTTAACCAAGTTTTTCGGTTTATAATTAATATGATGAAATTCAGATAGTTACAAGCCGGAACCAGCTTGGACCGGTCACAAGGACAAGCGCCTTCTTGAACTGAAAATGAACCCGAAAGGACGGAAGGGGCAACCCATGGCGTCACGTTCTGCAGCGGTTGAGCGAAAGACGAAAGAGACGCAAATCCGCATTCAGTTCGACCTCGACGGAAGCGGTACGCATCACATTTCAACCGGCATTCCGTTTCTCGATCATATGCTGACGCTCTTTGCGGTTCACGGTTTTTTCGATCTGAGCGTGGATGCCAGCGGGGATTTGGAAGTCGACCTTCACCATACGGTCGAAGATGTCGGAATCGTTTTAGGCGACGCGCTCAGCCGTGCACTGGGGGAGAGAAAAGGGATTGTCCGGTACGGGCACTCCGTAACTCCAATGGATGATGCGCTGGCAGCCGTTACGATCGATCTTTCGAACCGGCCGTTTCTCGTCTATAACGTTCAATGCCCCAAACAGGCCGCAGGCCCCTTTGACACTGCGCTCGCAAAAGAGTTTTTCAGGGCTTTTGCGAACAGGGGCGGGATGAATCTTCATATCAACCTGTCTTACGGTGAAAACGAACACCATATCATCGAATCGATTTTCAAAGCGATGGGCCGTGCGCTGGATCAAGCAACAGCCCTCGATGATCGGGTAAGAACGGTTCGCTCTTCCAAAGGGGCTTTGTAGCCTTTTGAAACCGGACAAACAGCACGCTACCTTCCTGTCGAGGCGGGCAAGATGATCAGACGAATGTTGCGCTGGAATGAAGCGACCGGTTGGCTCCTCAGCCTGTCATGCAGCATCCTTTTGTTTGCCTGCAGCACTTCTCCCGTTCCCCTCGAAGCTCCCGCCGGAGTTTCGCCTGAACCTTTCAGGTTCAGGCGCATCCTGGTGATGCCCTTTCAGGACATGTCACGCATCTATGGAGAAAACGTGACGGTGCAGTGCCGAATCTGCGGAAACATCTTTACGACCGGAAGCGTGGAAGCGGGTGCCGAAAAGGTTCTGACCGAGCGTATGATTTCCATGCTCACAAACCGCTTCACCTTCGAGCTGGTACCGCAGGAGCAGGCGGAAGGCGTGCAGTCCGAGATCCTTTCTTCTGAAAAGCCCGAGCTCTCCGAACCTGCATTACTGGCAAGAACCGGATCGGGTGTGGATGCAGACGCAGTTTTTTCCGGAAAGATCTACCGGTACATTGCCAGGGAAGGAACCCGCTTTTCCGTAAACTCCGCTGCATCGGTCGCTTTCGAGGTCGATCTCATCCGGGTTTCGGACGGAAAAACCGTCTGGAGCGGCAAGTTTGATGAGACTCAGCGGTCCCTTTTCGAAAATCTGTTTCAGTTCAGCGATTTTTGGAAGCGCAGGGGGAAATGGGTTACAGCAGAGGACTTGGCGGTGGAGGGTCTGGAAAAGATTTTCGAGACGTTTCCGGCAAAATGATTATCGTTCCGGCAGTCGACATAAAGGGTGGAAGATGCGTTCGGCTCCTTCAGGGCCGTATGGATGCTGAAACAGTCTTTGCGAATGATCCGCTCGAGATGGCCCGGAGATGGGAAAGCGCCGGGGCCTCGCTGATTCATATTGTGGATCTGGACGGGGCGATCGATAAAAAACCCCGCAACCGATCCGTCATCCGGAAGATCATCGAGGCGACAAAGGTTTCCGTCCAGGTCGGAGGCGGGATACGAAATGAAGAGACGGCTCGCATGTACCTGGAGCTGGGGGCCGCAAGGGTGATCATCGGTACGGAGGCCATTCGCACCCCCTCTCTTGTCGAGAGCCTGTGCTCCGGTTTTCCAGGAAGAATCGTCGTGGGAATCGATGCACGCAGCGGCCGCGTGGCAATCGAGGGGTGGACGGAGACAACCGATATCGAGGCCGTCGTGTTCGCAAAAAGATTCGAAGAGGCGGGAGTGGCGGCAATCAACTTCACCGATATCCATCGAGACGGGATGCAGACCGGACCGAACATCGAAGAGACCCGGCGTCTGGCCGAGGCGGTCCGAATCCCGGTTTTCGCCTCCGGCGGGGTGTCTTCTCTGGAGGATATCAAAAAGCTATACCCTCTGCATCGGATCGGATTGGCCGGGGTCATCGTCGGAAGAGCGCTCTACAGCGGTTCCCTGGATCTTGAGGCCGCCGTAAAGTGGCTGAAAGAAAACGAAGCCGGACGTCAGTCCGGTTCTCATGTCGATTCTTAGGGCGGATTACGAAGCGGGTCAACAGACCGGGCGCTGAAATCATTTCGCGTAGGCAGGTACGATTCATTGGCCTCATTTATACCGCAAGAAAAAATTTCAGAAATCACGAATCGAGCCGATATTTTAGATATCGTTTCCGAATTCGTGCTGCTGAAGAAGTCCGGAAGAAACTATCTTGGGCTCTGTCCGTTCCATACGGAAAAAACCCCCTCGTTTACCGTGAGTCCGGATAAACAGATATACTACTGCTTCGGGTGCGGAGAAGGCGGAGACGCCATCCGATTTCTCATGAAGCAGGAAGCGATTGCGTTTCCTGAAGCGGTTAAAAGACTGGCCAAACGATACGGAGTCGAGATCCCTTCCGAATCCATGGATCCGCATCAGCGGCAGCAAATGGATGAAAAGGAGCGGCTGCTTGCGGTCAACCAGGCTGCAGGCGAGTTTTTCCAGATCTGCCTCAGCGAACCGAACGGGGGCAAAGCGGCAAGAGACTACCTGGTGAAAAGAGGGCTGGCCTTGGAGACCTGTTCCCTTTTCAGGCTTGGATTCGCTCCGGATGAATGGGATCGACTCGCCCGGTTCTTCATGAAAAAAAAGATACCGTTTGCACTCGCCGAAAAGACGGGGCTCGTTCTGCCACGCAAACAAAAATCCGGATATTACGATCGATTTCGAGCTCGAATCGTATTCCCTATCTGCGATATCGGAGGTCGAATCATCGGATTTGGCGGACGTGTAATGGACGATCGGATTCCAAAATATCTCAATTCGCCTGAATCGCCGGTGTACCACAAAGGTAAGTCCCTTTATGGTCTCAACCTCGCGAAGCAGGCTTGCAGGGAGACGGATTCGGTTTATATTGTAGAGGGATATTTCGACCTGATCGCGCTTTACCAGGCGGGCATAAAGAACGTCGTGGCGACTCTGGGTACCGCACTGAGCGAAGTCCATGTCAGGACGCTGAAAGGATATGCACGAAAAGCGGTACTGGTATTCGATTCGGATACTGCCGGCGTCAACGCCGCCCGCCGCAGCATCGATATCTTCATGCAAGCAGCGATGGAAGCCAGGATTCTGGTCCTGCCCACCGGGCACGACCCGGATACCTACATCTTAAGCTTTGGAGGCGCGGAGTTCAAGAAATTGGCGGATCGGGCTTCCGGCATGATGGAGTTTCTGATGGAGACGGCGGTCCAAAAATACGGACTGTCGATCGAGGGAAAACTGCGAGTGCTCGATGAGATGCAGCCCCCGCTGGGTTCGATCCGAGACGATGTCGCCAGATCCTTATACGTCCAAGCGCTTTCAGAAAAGATCGGTGTCGATGAAAAGGCCATCATGCAGAAGGTTCGGGAGGCGATCGAAAAAAGTGCGGCACATCCATCCCGATCCAGACCCCTGCAATCTCCTGTGGAATCAACTTCTTCTTTTCAGAGCAAAGGGATTCGGCTCGAGAGGCAACTGATTGCGATGATGCTGCAGTTTGCGGAAATGATACCCGAAATCGAGAAAAGCGGGGTGATTGAAGGTGTAGAGGACCCGGTGCTCAAGTCGATCGGGCAGGCGGTCATCCGCTTCAAGGATAAGCCGATATCCGATATCGTTCAATCTTTCGATGACCGGGCGCAGCAATCGGTTGCGGCCGGTCTGGCCATCGAGACGAACCTGTGGGACCGTGAGGGCTGTCTCAAACTGATTTCACAGATTGAAAGAATGCAATCGCGGAATAATGACGATTTGCTCAAGCAGATCAAATTTGCTGAGGATGAAAAGGATGATGGGTTGCTGTTGGAACTGTTGAAAAAAAGGCAACTGCGGGCCAGGCAGGGACATTGAAACGAGAAACGGCGAAAAGTCTCGCATGAGATGAACCGTGATGGGCAGGTCCGGAGGGAACGAACCCTCCGAAAGGCAAGGCGCTGCGAGTCCAAGCATCAAGTTTAGGAGGCGTGCATACATGACGAAAAATTCCGAAACCAAACCGAAGCTCCCGAAGCAGATCGATAAAAGGATCCTGAGCGAGCTGATCAAAAAGGGGAGGGACCAGGGGTATCTTACCTATGATGAGATCAACGAGATGCTGCCCGAAGAGGTCCTTTCATCGGATCAAATCGATGAAACCCTGATGATGTTCGACGATCTTGACATCGAGGTGCTGGCCGAAGACAAGCGGAAAGTGGTGCTGCAGGAACCAAAAGAGGAGAAGAAGGAAGACCTCCGGATGGTTCATGTGGCAGGAGGGGCGGAGTTTGGAACGGTCACGGACCCGGTCAAAATGTACCTGCGGGAAATGGGTCTGGTGACGCTGCTCAGCAGAGAGGGAGAAATCAATATCGCCAAGAAGATCGAGTCCGGCGAACAGGAAGTTCTGAAAGCCCTGCTGGAGAGCCAGAGCGGGGTCGAACAAATTCTTGAGCTCGGAGAGCAGATCGAGATCGGAACGCTGCGGCCAAAGCACGTTTTGCGGGATGTGGACGAGGGAGACACTTATGTCGATGAGGTTGTGCAGATCGACAGCTTTTTAGCCACGATCCGTTCCATTCGTGAGATCCACCTGGAAAATCGTGAATATCGGGAAAAGCTCTTTTCAGAAAACCTCGACTCTGAGGAAAAGCGCCGCATGAGACGGGCGATCATCCGGCGCAACCGCAAAATCTTTCAACTGATGAGGGATTGGCGCCTCGAGGGGAGTGTCATCGACAAAATCGAAAAAACCATCCGTGACGGCATCGAGCTGTTCGAAAACATGAACCGGATGATTACGGTGTGTGCAGAGACCGTACAGTCCCAGCCTGCGGATTTGATGTCGAACATCGACACCGAGAAGAAATTCATACGATGGGCCAAGCAACGCTGCGACTTGGAAAAAGAGGACCTTACGATTCTCTATACGGAAATCAACAAAGTCAATCAGCAGATCTCGGATGTGGAATGCCGCCTCCGGGCCGATGACCGTACCTTGAAAAGGATCATATCGGCCGTCGATGAGGGGCGGAACCGCGCAAAAGACGCGAAGAGCGAGCTGATCAAGGCCAACCTGCGTCTGGTCGTCAGCATCGCAAAAAAGTACACCAACCGTGGACTTCAATTTCTCGATCTCATTCAGGAGGGGAATATCGGGTTGATGAAGGCGGTGGATAAATTTGAATACCGCCGGGGTTACAAGTTCAGCACCTATGCCACTTGGTGGATACGCCAGGCGATCACCCGCGCCATTGCCGATCAGGCGAGAACGATCCGGATTCCGGTTCACATGATCGAAACCATCAACAAACTGATCCGGACCTCCAGGTATCTGGTCCAGGAATTGGGCAGGGAACCCACCCCGGAAGAAATCGCACAGAAAATGGAGATTCCGGTCGACAAGGTCCGAAAGGTGCTCAAGATCGCCAGGGAGCCGATCTCGCTGGAGACTCCCATCGGAGAAGAAGAAGACAGCCATCTGGGCGATTTTATCGAGGACAAGAAATTTATGCTCCCTTCGGAAGCCGCAGTCAGCCTCAATCTTGCCGAACAGACCCGCAAGGTCTTGGCCACTCTGACGCCCCGCGAGGAAAAGGTGCTTCGGATGCGATTCGGCATCGGTGAAAAAGCGGATCATACACTGGAGGAAGTCGGCCAGGATTTTGCCGTCACCCGTGAACGAATCCGGCAGATCGAAGCGAAGGCGCTGCGCAAGCTGAGGCATCCGACGCGAAGCCGCAAACTCAAGAGCTTCATAGAAATGTAGCCGCGCTTGACAAAACATCGTCCCCGCATTAGAGAGTCTGAGGTCCGCTGTGGGCCCATAGCTCAGCTGGAAGAGCCACCGGCTCATAACCGGTCGGTCCCTGGTTCGAACCCAGGTGGGCCCATGCATATTCGATCCGATACCGCGGCCTTTTCATGCGTCAGGCCATCCAGACAAGAAATAAGAGCGGGAAAAGGGGTAGGAGTGAACCGATGACCACTGCGAAACAAAGATGGCGCTGACGGTTCGGGATATTATCAAAATCGTCGAATCGATAGCGCCCGCAGATTTGGCGGAAAAGTGGGACAATATCGGGCTCCAACTGGGCAGCTCCGCGTGGGCGGTAAAGAGCATCCGGGTGGCGCTCGATCCGCTGCCTGAAGTCGTTGCCGCCGCGTGTGCAGACGGGGTCAGTCTCCTGATCACCCACCATCCCTTGATTTTCGATCCGATTCGATCTCTCACCTTCGATACGGCTTTCGGGGCTGTGCTCGAAAAGGCGGCTCTGCACCGGCTCTCCATCCTGTGCGTCCATACAAACCTGGACGCCGCAGACGGAGGTTTGAACGATGTTCTGGCTGAACGGATCGGCCTGAAAAACCTGAAGATGCTCGACAGGAGAGATCAAGAGGGCCCGTTCCTGGCTCCGCAGGGGTTGGGAAGAATCGGTGACCTTCCGGAAAAGGTCGAATTGATCGGATTCGCACGGTCGGTAAAAAAGAAACTGGGCCTGGGCTCGCTTCGTCTGGTGGGCGATCCGGGCCTCGTCGTTTGCAAATCGGCCGTATGCAGCGGAAGCGGGGGAAGCCTGTTGAATGCGTTTCTGAATTCAGATGCGCAGGTCTACGTGACCGGCGATCTCCGCTACCACGATGCGCGGGCAGCGGAAGCGGCTCACCGCGGTCTGATCGATATCGGACACTTCTGCTCGGAGCATTTGATCAAAGATGTGCTTGCGGACCGGATCCGTAAACTCCTGGAGAGTGCCGGAGAGAATGTCGGCATCGATATCTGCAGGCTTGAAAAGGATCCGTTCGTAGTTTTATAATCGTCGATATGTGGGCAGCCTTTTTGGGGATGCTCCGTTATGCAAATGATGGCTGGTGATTCCCTGCTCTCCTGAAAGCAGAGCTGCAGGAATTCAATTCATATAGAGAGTGGATGATTCATGGAACCCATTACCGTTGAACAGCTGATGTTTCTTGTAAAACTGCAGTCCATCGAAATCGATATCAAAGGAATCAAGGCCAGGATCGAGGGGATTTCGGGGAAAATCGAAGCTCTGGATGCCGAACTGCATGAGTTCGAGCAGGTCATTTCCGGTGCGGAGTCCGGAATGTCGGAAGCAAGAAAGAAGTACAGAGGCTTTGAGTCGGATCTCGAGGTGAATCTTGCCCAGATCAAAAAAAGCAATGAGAAGCTCAGGGCTGTAAAGACAAACAAAGAATATCAGTCCATGCTCAAGGAGATCGACGAAATCAAGCAGATCAATTCCCGAATCGAAGATGAAATGATCGGAAGCCTCGACGAAATCGATTCGGCCGAACGGTTTCTGACTCAAAAAAAAGCGGAATACGAACGGGTGAAGGATCAGATCCGCGAAGACAGAGAAACGGTCCGTCGGGAATCCGAGGAAAACAGAAATCGGCTTTCCGCCCTCGAGGCGGAATGGAAGGAGATCGCCGAAAGCGTTGTTCCAGGCTTGTTGAAGACATATCGGACAATTCGCAGCAAATCCGATATCGCAATTGCAGCAGTTCAAAATTCGGTTTGCCAGGGGTGCCACCTGAATATCCCCCCCCAGATGTATAACGAACTTCAGCGCCTGGACAATCTGAAGTTTTGCCCCCACTGCCAACGGATCATCTATTGGAAGGAGCTGTTGGGATAGCGATGAGACAGAAGGATAGAGAGAGAAGGATAGAGGGAAATAAGGAAAGAGAAAAGGAAATCACAAATTCCAAGCACCAAATTCCAAACAATAAGAAAAAACAATCAAATGAAAAAATATTCAAACCAAACCAGACAGAGCCGGATGACGAATGACATCACGGCAAGAGAAAAACGGAGGGCGGCCACTCAACGGCTCAACCAATCGATCACAGAACCTGCCGTTTGATTATTGAATATTTGAAATATTGATTATTGTTTGGAATTTGATGCTTGTGTACTTGGAATTTTAAAGTTTGCGGTCGGAGCCGTCTAAACGATCGCCGGATCTCTGAGATCCGGAGGAAAGTCCGAACACCATAGGGCAGGGTGCTCCATAACGTGGAGTCGTGGTGACGCGAAGGAAAGTGCAACAGAAAGTAAACCGCCCCCGCTTCAAGCGCTGTTTGGAGCGGGAGTAAGGGTGAAACGGTGCGGTAAGAGCGCACCAGTTCTCCGGGTGACCGGAGAAGCTCGGCAAACCCCACCCGGTGCAAGACCAAATAGAGGAGCGTTTGAGGACTGCCCGTCCGAGCTCCCGGGTAGGTCGCAAGAGGCGTCGGGCAACCGGCGCCCTAGATGAATGATCGTTACCTGAAACAGGGCAACCGGTTTCAGGGACAGAATTCGGCTTACGGGCGACTCCGGCCGCTTTCAATCGCCCGTGGACAGGAGAAATCCAAGTGATCGATTGCGATCAATCCGTATGCAAAATCACCTTTCAAGAAAAGGCCCGTGTCTTTTCCAGAGAATATCTGAAGTGCTGCAAATATCTCTTCAAAAGTCCCTACAAGCAAAACATCTATCCGCAGAAGCTTTACACAACTCTGATTTCCTCTTCTCAGTTGCTGGAAGACTTTCTCGATTATCACGGAGCGAAAAGCAATAAAGCCTGGTATTTTTACCGGGAGCTTACCGCCGCCGTCAGACATCTGAGCCTCGGAGGTTACTCACAGCAGCATATCGAAACACGGCTTTCCTTCTATGATCTCGGCGACACGGAAAAATTTCAAGCGGAAGGCCGAAAGACCCATCATTTTATCACCCGGGCTTTGGCACAACTTTCTCCTGTTATTCTGAAGGAGGCCGAAAGACTGATGATACCGATTCCGGATGAGGAGTTCACGTTTTCAGATTTTCCCGGAATTGCCTCGGGTGAGATTTTAGGCGGGGATATCGATGATGAAGACCGGGACCAGCACAAGAAAAATATCGTCAAGATTGCCAGTGAGTTTTTATCGATCGCTTCAAATTTCGACCAGCTTGGCTTCTACAGGCCTCTCGGCATTGCCGAGATCAAAGCCATCGTTCCGGAGAAGATCAACGAGGTTGAGATCCGGCGATTCGAAATGCTTGTGCATAATCTTCAATCGTCCTTCGACACTTACGTCATCCATGGGGGATACCGATTCGGCAATCGTGAGCTGAAGCAGTTGAGGGGCCATTTCTCTGTCGTCTTCCACCTGCTTCAGATCATGGGCCGCCTGCTGCATTTCTACGAGCGGCACCTCTACGAAGCAGGCTATAAGAATATCTACCAGACGGTCCAGAACAGACTCGCCGAATTGATTGATCCGGAAACGCTTCTTGACCGCACCATCAACTACGGCCTCTACTACGTCTGTCATTTTCTGACCTGCGGAAGGGATGTCGCCCGTAAAATACTCAACGAAAACATCGAACGGGGTAAAATCACCGTCGGTATACCCGTCAAACTCGGCTTCCATGCAAGGCCCAGCCTGCTGGTCGCAAAAATCGTTCAACATTACGGGGGCCAGGTGGAATTGTGCGTCGATCACGATCGATTCGACGCCAGCAGCGTCCTCGACCTCCAGTGGGCGGGGGGAAAGATCCAAAAGGAAAACCTGCAGAAGGTGATCTTCGAAGGAGACATGCGTGCGCTGAAGGACATCCGAATTCTGGCCAGCGTAAACTACGGAGAAGATACGATGGGAAAGGGGATTCCATTGCCCCAGGAACTCAGCTACCTCCGATGATGGTATCGGGAATCGTTGTGGCCGCCGGCAAGGGAAAGCGGATGGGGGCAACCATCCGCAAGCAGTATATCGCACTGGCAGGCAGGTCCATCTTGGGCATCACCCTGCAGGCGCTTGATCGATGCCGGCGGTTCGATCGCGTTTTTCTCGTCGTTCCTGAAGAGGATTTCGCATTCTGCAGAGAGCGGATTCTCACGCCGCTTTCCTTCGGTGAAAAAGTCGTCCTGGTCGGAGGCGGCAAAGAACGGCAGGACTCAGTCTATCATGGTTTGCTGGCGGCCGAGAAATTCGGCGGAATCGTGCTCATCCATGATGGGGTTCGCCCTTTCGTCGATCCTGAAACCGTTGCGGAGTGCATTGAAACCGCAAAGCATTTCGGTGCGTGCATTGCCGCCACCCGCGTTACGGAAACGGTTAAAAAAACGGCTGCACCGGAGGCAAGAGCCGTCGAAAGGACTCTGGATCGGGAAACTCTTTGGATTGCCCAAACCCCTCAGGCTTTTCGGTATGAGCTGATCCGCAGAGCGCACGAAGCCGCCCGGCGATCCGGCGTGAGGGGGACCGATGATGCTTTGCTGGTGGAGCAGATGGGGGAGGCGGTCAGGATCGTACCGGGAAGCCGTTTCAACATCAAAATCACCACGCCCGAAGACCTGCAGATGGCGGAAGCGATCTTGAGCGTTACACGTTGAAATCGTTGCACATCAAAATCAGGAAATTCCAAGTACACAAGCATCAAATTTCAAATAATATTCAAATTCCAATATTCAAATGAAATCCAACCAAAAAATTACTGATAGTTTCGCTTTGTTTGAGTATTTCTTTGTTTGATTATTTCGTCTTATTGTTTGGGATTTGGAGCTTGGAATTTGTGATTTCTCCCTTTACCCTCTACCGT